>CAZPMB010000001.1:0-85620 GCA_964587735.1 uncultured Candidatus Bathyarchaeia archaeon
GGGGTAGGGGGGAGGTGATCGAACTTGTAGTTGGGAAAGAACCTGCTGAGGTGGAGGGGAGTATCGGGGCCGAGGTTCTCGACCAGGTACCTGGCCATATTCCGCGTCTCATCCTCTTCGTCATTTGTCTGGGGAATTATGAGGAAGGTAACCTCTATGTGGACTCCCCTTTTGTACATCTCAACCGTCGCATCCAGAACGCTCTTTAGGTCCGCGCCACAGTATTTCCTGTAGAACGGCTCATTAAAGCCCTTCCAATCCACGTTGGCTGCGTCTATCACCTCCGCCACTTTATCCAGGGCAGGGATCGAGATGTACCCATTAGTGACTAAGACGTTCTTTACATCCTTCTTGTGGGCGAGCCGGGCGACGTCCTCGACGTAGTTCAGGTTGATGAGGGGCTCGTTGTAGGTATAGGAGATGCTCGTGCACTCCTGCCTTTGCGCCATGGCGACGACCTCTCGGGGGGAAACGTATTTCGTAGGTAGGTTCTCTGGCTTTGCCATGGAAAGATGCCAGTTCTGGCACCATGGACACCTGAAGCTGCAGCCCACGCTGCTGATGGAAAGGGAGACGCTGCCCGGATAGAAGTGGGCGAGGGGTTTCTTCTCGATTGGGTCGACGGCGATGGCGGAGAGCTGGCCGTAGGTAAGGTTGATGAGGCGGCCGTCCTTGTTCTCCTTCGTGTCACAGAAGCCGCGCTTACCCGGTTTGATGACGCACATTCGAGGGCAGATGATGCACCTAATTGAGTCGTCTTCATACGGTTCTGAAAATCGAGACTCCTGCTCCACGGCGATTCCTCAAAATGGTTAGGGTCGCCCGGGGCTATAAACGGTTTCTCTGCGCAACCCTTGTATTTTTCCGATCAGAGAAATAGTTGAACCACATGTGGATGCTCGCGCGCCCTGACGCTACCACAATACTGGACAACCCAAAGGTAAAGAGGGCTCTACCAAGATACGTCGATGTTGTTAAAAACGAGCGTACAGCAAAATTTTTAATAGCCAAGTCCATGGCAGCCAATTTCCCAACAGAGGCCACAATAGAAGAGCTCTGGGACGTCCACAGTGACTACTTGGATAAGTATCTCAAAATTGAGAGGCTTGTGGATGAGGGTAAACCTATTCCTAAGAGTCTCGAAAGTCAATCGTCTTTTCTCGACCTAAAGGTTGAGATCGGGAGGAGGATCATGGCAGGATGCTGCTTCTGTGTCCGGAGCTGCGGCGTCGACCGCCTCTCTGGCGAGAGGGGATATTGCCGATGTGGTGTGGAGTTCGCCCTATCCAGCTTCTTCCCTCATCTCGGAGAGGAGCCCGAGCTTGTTCCATCCGGAACGATATTCACCTGTGGCTGCTCCATCAGGTGCATCCACTGCCAGAACTGGGAGATCAGCCAATGGGGAGAGGCGGGAACACACGCTGGCCCAAGCGTCGTCATGAAGATCGTGGAGTCGTTACGAGGGCAGGGATGCAGGAACGTGAACATGGTGGGCGGAGAGCCGACTCCCAACTGCTGGCTCTGGCTACAGACGATGCGGGGAGTTGAAAGCAACACAGCCACAGTCTGGAACAGCAACAGCTACTACAGCCAGGATACTGCCGAGCTCCTGGCCGGCTTCATCGACCTATACCTCCTCGACTTCAAGTACGGCAACAACGCATGCGCAGAGGGCATATCGAGCGCCCCGGGGTACTGGGAGGCCTGCACGAGAAACCACCTAATGGCCAAAAAATACGGGGAGCTGCTCATCAGGGTGCTAGTTCTCCCGGGTCACAACGACTGCTGCACGCGGCCGATACTGGAGTGGATCTCGGAGAAACTCGGACCATGGACAAGGGTCAACGTAATGTTCCAGTACCGCCCCGAGTGGAGGGCGAGGGAGAGAGCGGAGCTGAGCCGAAAGCTGACAAGGCAGGAGATGAACGAAGCCCTAAAGATAGCGGAGGAAGTGGGTTTAAAAAATTTAGTTCACTAAACAAGCCACTGATTATCTTCGGCTTCCCCAAGCTGTTAGTCATTTCCCATCCTGCTGATATGGAAGAAATAAAATCCCCCGATGGCATGGTAATTTGATCTGAATTGTCGGGCCAAGTAGACCTCGGCGTTTTCATATCTTCAGAGCGCCGCAGCTTCGACGAGATACTCTCAGATGTTCTATTGTGTGAAAAGTTGGGGTACCACTCCATCTGGTTGAGTGACCACGTCATCGGCATGTACGATAACCCCGGAGACAGCCGCTTCGAGTGCTGGACCACCCTATCCGCTATAGCAGGTGCAACCAAGCGCATCAGATTGGGTCAGCTTGTCCTTTGTACACCGTTCAGGCATCCACCGCTCCTCGCCAAGGAGTCGGCAACGCTGGACGCCATCAGCGGCGGCCGCCTTGAACTGGGCCTGGGGACCGGGTGGCACGAGCCCGAGTTCAAGGCATATGGCTATCCTTTCGAGAAGCCATCCACCCGCGTGAGGCGGCTCGATGAGGCTGCTGAGATTATAAGGAAAATGTGGACCGAGGAGAGCCCCAGCTTCAAGGGGAGGTACTATAGCATCGAGGGAGCTTACTGCGCCCCGAAGCCCGTGCAGAAGCCCCATCCGCCCCTTTTGATAGGGGGCGGGGGCGAGAAGCTCCTGCTTAGGACTGTGGCCAGGCACGCGGATGTCTGCAACTTCGCGGCCTGGAGAGGGTCACCGGATGATTATCGCAGGAAGAGAGAAACCCTAGAGAGACACTGTCGGAGGATCGGGCGTAACCCCGCAGAGATCAGGAGCTCGTGGGCTGCATACGTTCTGATTAAGAAGGGGAGGGGGAAAGCTGAGGAGGCTATTAAAAGGTACATGGAGAGAATGGTGAAGGCGGGAAGCGCGTCAGAGGGCCTTAAGCCTCCGATCGCAGGCTCTCCGACCGAGTGCGTGACGCAGATTATGCGTTATATTGATGTCGGTGTGAGCCTGTTCATCCTCAGGTTCGTGGGCGACGACTTCAGGGCAGAGACGGAAGCGTTCGCTGAGGAAGTCGCCCCTTCCTTTTCTAGAAAGTAGGTCTTTACCTCTGAAGCTGTTACGATAGGGCCATCCATTTTCGATGAAACGCCCATCCTCGCTGAAGTCTCGCCTCATATACTCTCAGAATGAAAGTAGACCCACACCTGTCTCTGTCATCCCTACCACAAGGTATAAGCAAAAATAGAAACGACTTAATACGGAATTATCTGCGAACTAGGCCAAGCCTCAGTTTTAACCCATTTACTTCGAACTCGCCAGTGTTTGCTTCCGCCGGCGGCTCGCCGTTTCGTAGAACAGCGGACAGGGTTTCTTCTGTGATGTATTCTTCTTCCAGATCGAAGACAGCCTCTATCTCCGGGTCACCGGAGTAATAGGTCTCAATGAGGTCGTCTATCTCAAAGCCCGCCTCCTTCCTCAACGCTTGGATTCGACGGACGATGTCCCTGGCAAGGCCCTCGCGCCCGAGATCCTCGGTGATCTCCGTGTTGATGCCGACGATCAACCCAGGCTCCTCAACAACCGAGTAACCCTCAAGAGGCGTCGACTCGATATCGACCTCCTCAGCGAGGACCTGGACGGGGACTCCGTCGATAGAGACCTCAATTGACTCGCCCCTTAGGAATGGAGATATTTCCTCCTGACTCAGACCTCTCAGCGCATCGACAACCCTTGGGTAGCTCCTCCCATGTTTCCTGCCTAGGATGCTTGGGACAGGCTTCACAGCGTACCTCTGGAGATCTGAGCGATCCGATGAAAGCCTCACTCCCTTAACGTTCAGTTCTTCCCTTATCAGCTCCTTAAGCCCCGTGATCTGTCTCAGAGTTACTTCCTCGCCCACAACAACCGCCTCTTTCAGTGGCTGCCTGAGCTTGATGCCGCCCTTGCTCCTTGCAGCCCTCCCCAGGCTGCTGACCCTCACAACGAGATCCATCTTCCCCATCAGATCAGCATCGATGCATGAGTGTTCCACCGTAGGCCACTGACTTAGGTGAACGCTTTCCGGGGCCGCCGGCTCAACGCCTCGGACCAGCCTCTGGTATATTGCCTCGGTAAGGAAGGGGGTGAAGGGGGCCATCAGCAGTGTCAGCGTCTTCAGGCATGTGTAGAGGGTCGAGTAGGCGGCACGCTTGTCCTCGTCGGCCTCGCTCTTCCAGAACCTGCGCCTGCTCCGGCGGACATACCACTTCGACAGGTCGTCCACGAATCGCTCTATCTCCCTGGTTGATGTGTACGCGTCGAAGCCATCGAGGGCTTCTGTCACCTGTTCGACCAGTTTGTTCAGCCTAGAGAGTATCCATCGATCGAGCTCTGTGAGGTTGCTCGGTTTCTGGTCTGGCGTCCATTTATCTAGGTTGGCGTATATGGCGAAGAAGTTGTAGACGTTTAGGAGGGGCATGAAGAAGAGCCGCTTAACCTCGCCGGCTACCGTGTAGCCAAAAAGGACGTCGTTCTCGGGTTTCGTAGAGCAGAACAGCCAACGCATCACGTCGGCGCCCATCGTCTCTGCAGCGTCGTCGAACCAGATGGCGTTGCCCCAGCTCTTGTGCATTTCACGGCCGTCCTCGGCAAGCACCGTGCCATGGCCGAGGCAGACCTTGAATGGCGTCGTCCTCTCGAGGATGGTGCTCATCGTAAGCATTGAGTAGAACCAGTTCCTGAACTGGCCAATGTAGCACTCGGTGATGAAGTGCGCTGGGAACCACCTCTTCCAGTATGAGCGGTCTGTCCTGTAGTCTAGCGTAGAGTACGCGATTATGCCAGCGTCCAGCCAGGGGTTACCCACATCGGGTATCCTGTGTGCGAGCTTGCCGCATCTCTTACACCTTATCTTGACGGCGTCGATGTAGGGCCTGTGGGGGCTCCGCCCCTCGAATACTTCCCAGCCCTCGACCGCCCGTTTCTTGAGTTCCTCCCTGCTGCCTATGACGTCGAACCAGCCGCACTCGCACTCCCAGATGGGGAGCGCCAGGCCCCAGTACCTCTTCTTCGAGATCATCCAGTCGTCCATGTTCCTGAGCCAGTCTAGCTCCCTCTTCAGGCCGAACTCGGGGATCCATTTGGTCTCGCAGGCGGAGTCCATGATCTGGTAGCGGAGGTTCATCTCCTTTTCCTCAGCGGTCACCTCCTCGAAGGGCTTTTCCAGCTTCTCCCCCATCCTGATGAACCACTCAACAACGTAACGGAAGACCAGCTCGCTCTCGCACCTCCAGCAAACGGGGTAGCGGTGGGTGTACTCCTCTGTCCTCAGCATCAACCCCTTCCGCCTGAGGTCCTCGAATATCGGCCCCGGTGAGCTGTAGACGTGGGAGCCGGAAAGCCATCCGAAACCCTCGATGAACACGCCGAACTCGTCCAGGGGGGCAATGGCTGGTAGCCCGTACTTCAGGCCGAGCTCCAAGTCCTCCTTCCCGGCTCCAGGTGCGATGTGGACGATCCCGGTTCCCTCGGCCTCCCCAACCTCCTCCCAGAAGATGACCCTGTGCGCCTCGTGTGCCCCGAGCTTCTTGGGCACTTCGAGCTCGTCGTACGGACCATCATATCTCCAGCCCCCCATCTGGGCGCCATTCAGCACCTCTAGGATCTCGTAGCCCCCCTTCGGGAAGACTTTGCCAAGGGTCCCATTTGAAAGGTAGAGGATCGCCCCCTCGTACCTGACCTTGACATAGTCGAGGTTTGGGTGGACTGCGACGGCGACGTTTGATGTGAGGGTCCAGGGCGTTGTCGTCCATATGAGGAGGGAGCCCTCGCGCCCCCTCAGGGGGAATCTGACGTAGACGCTCGTGTGGGTGAGCTCCCTGTAGCCCTCAGTAACGATCTCGTGCTGGCTGATACCCGTGCTGCACCTTGGGCACCATGGCATCGAGTCCGCGCCCTTGTAGATCCAGCCCCGCTCGTGCAGCTTCTTCAGGACCGACCAGATCATGTAATTGTTCTCGTCCGAGAAGGTGAAGTAGCTGCCGCCGAGCTCCCTAGTTCCCAGCCTGCCTACGAGGGCCTCCGCGGTCCCCTTAACCGGTCCGTTGGTTCCATTGTAAACCGTTGCAGCCAGCGGATCCTCAAGGGCTTTTGCTAAATTCCTGAGCTCATCTGGGTCGTTCCAGTCGGTCCACATGCCTAGGCGGATGGACTGCTCCGTCTGGACGGCGGCGTAGTTCAGGACCCTCTGCTTGCACCGTTTCACGAAGTCCGCCACCCCGTAGGCCTCAATATCCCTCTTGGATTCGAAGCCGAGGTCCTTCTCAACCTCCACCTCGACCCAAAGGCCCTGGCAGTCGAAGCCGTTCTGGTTACGGACCTCGAAACCTCTCATGAAATTGTATCTGGGCCACAGGTCCTTGTATGTACGCCCCCAGGCGTGGTGGACGCCCATCGGGTTGTTCGCCGTAATCGGTCCATCTATGAAACCCCAGCTCGGCCTTCCCCTCTGCACATCTACCCGGTTCTCGAAGGATCTCATCTCCCTCCAGAGCCCTTGTACCTCCCGCTCCAGTCTGGGTAGGTCGACCTTGCTATCCAACTGTTCGAAGGTCATCTGTCATTCACGCTCTTTGCACCTTTGAAAACTATAGCAGGTGTTGTCAACGGTGTCCTGGCTTTTTGAAGGTTAAATTTTGCGGTCACCGGACACCAAAGGCACCAGAATTAGGGGTTGCATCTAGAAATAAAAAATTATAGGTTTCATTACAAGCATTTGAGGGAATTAAGAGTGGTATGAACACTCGCCAAGGTTTGTATTGTATTTTTGGATGCGAAAGGAGACCCATGGTCAAAATGTCTCGTGTGGTTTTAATACTATATTAGGGAAATTGCATCCCTCTTTGTTCCCTTCCTGGACTTCATTGTACTGATTGCCTTCTCAGAACCCGATTAAAACATGCTGAAAAAACATTTAGCGTCCGTATCATTAGTTGGAATCCTCGATCGCCTTTAAAGTTCCCTTATTGACAGAGATATTCTAGTTACAAGTTTATGGGCGATAAACCATATAAAAGGCAGTGGGGCATGTTAAGTCGGAGAGGGCTGCAGAAATTATTAGAATCCTCTGGATAATTCCTCAACCTTTAAGCCCTCCCCAAACCTGAAAAATTCTAGTGGGCAATTACCAGATTTTGATCTCCGAGGAATCTAAGGTGTACGGCATCTTTCGTCTTGAACATGCTCTAAATTACTAGTGGGATGTGATTCACCTTGACCTTACCCTCATGAATCTCTCTCCTTCGACGTGCCTGAGGAGGAGGGCGGTGGGTCTCTTCGGTTCAAAGATCGCGAAGCTATCGTAGAACCCAGTTAATGGATCCCATCGAGGCCGCGATTCAACCGAGACAATTAGGACGAGGTATGTTGCTTCCCTCGATGGTTCGATCATTATAGGGTAAGTATAGTTCTCCGATTGTTTTATCGGTTTTTCTAAGGGGATATATAACTCAACGAAGCCGTTTTCAGCGGCGGATTCAATTGCCTCAGGCGCTGTGAGGCTCATGTTGTACAGCCTTACAACGAAGGCTACTCTCGCCAGGGAGAATCCCTTGTTCCTCGCTATCAGGCTCACAAGGAGATCTCCGGATTCAAAATCGACGGTCTCATTATATCCAAGGGGAGTCGAGAGGTTGTACTCGACTACTGGCCTGGTAACAAGGCCGTAGAAGAAGAGGAGGTTGATAGCGGCCGCTGCTGAAAGAAGCAGAACTACCTCAGCCCTCGAATTAGCAAACCCCATCCCTCTTACTTCATCGTTTATCCATTAAAAGCGCTATCTTGACATTCTGCTCAATTGAACTAGGGCATACTGTCTAGATTGGAAAAACCAAGTTCAACCTGCAGCGGTGATTCCTAACAACAAGGTGATGCCATTAGAGATGGTGTGGGCAAGGAAGCATCCCCCAATGTTACGGGATCTGAGGAAAACGATTCCGCTCAAGAAGCCCAGTGCAAAGACAGGGATCAAAAGTAGCGGCAGCCCTGCTCTGACGTGGTGATAATGTACCGAGGTGAACATAAGCGCCTGGGTGAGGTTTAAGACCATATTCTGGTAGGAAAAGAAGCACCTTTTTTTCGTAAATACGCCCAAGAAGAACCCCCTATATGAGACCTCCTCGTAGAATGGGTACCATAAGAGATCGGAGATCACGACACCAAAGCTGAAGAGCGACTTAGCCCTCACTGAGATATAGTTAAGGTGAATGGGATAGTATACTACTAGCACGAACAACGCTGAAAAAAACCCTAAAGTCAAGGATTGTCGAAAGCTTCTTTTTTTGAATCCTATCAGAGATTGGCTCTCCCTCATGATGAATCTGATATAGATGAAGGGAAGAATGACGAGCGGGTAGAAGCTCCCATTTATCCAGAGCGCCAGGAAGACCAGTAGTGCGAGGATCTGCTTGTACCTTTCATCAAGCAAGATAAAAGATCCCTTCCACCATGCCCAATTTCATAATGAAGATCCCACACGGCTTCGGAGGAAACGATATTCCTCTTTCTTAGCTAGATGTGTTTCAAACCGAAATGTAAAATATATCGATGTAATCGTGGGCCAGATGGTTATCTTCGAAATAATGCCTTCATAAAGGGAGAAAGAGTTAATCTTAAAGAATCACTTGTCCCGTCTCGTCAGACTTGAGAAGCTTCTGCCAGTTAATCGTCGTCTCCTCTTGAATCCCGGCAATCTGCACGTCGGTGACGTGTCTGAACCTTGCCTGGGGCTTCAGGTACTCAGACACAGGCTTTAGCTCCCTGGGCTTGTACGTCAGCCTCAGCTTCTGACCGTCGATGATCTCGAAGAGAGGCCACATCCCCGACTGGACGGCGAGGCGTGCCACCTCTATGGTCTTCGACGGGTCGAAGCGCCAGCCGACCGGGCACGGGCTGTGGATGATGATCATCTTGAAGCCGTAGACCGTCTTTCCATAGTTTATCTTGGCGATGAGGTCCTCAGGATACCCGACTGAGCAGGTGGCGATGTATGGGATTCCGTGGGCCGCGAAGATCATCGGGATGTTCTTCTTCCGCTCCTGCTTTCCCTGGACCTTTGTTCCGACGGGTGTCGTTGTGGTCAGGGCGTACTGAGGCGTTGAGCTGCTCCTCTGATTGCCTGTGTTCATGTAAGCCTCGTTGTCCTTTGTGATCACCCAGATGTTCTCGTTCCTCTCGGCCGCGGCTGAGAGCCCCTGGAGGCCGATGTCGTATGTCCCGCCGTCGCCGTAGAACCCGACGGCCTGGACATCGGTCCGACCGATGGCTTTGAGACCGCGCCAGGTGCCTGTGAGCATCGCGCCCCCGCCCTCGAAGACTCCCCCTGCCCTCGGGTGTCTCGTCTCCGAGTCCGGGCAGCATGGTATACCATGCCTTATGACGTTCGGCCCTAGGGCCTTGAACGCTAACCTAGCAGCCAGGGCAGCGCCACATCCCTGGCATGCGCTACCTGGGGTTATAGTCAGCTCTTCAAGTGGAACCTGCGCCCTTGTTAACCTCTGGCTCATCTCATATTCACCTCATTTATACCCCTCAAACCCACTCCAAGATGGGAACCTTCTCACCTCTAGAGGCCTTTAGGATTTTATTACCAACTCTGACGATGTCGGCAACCCTCACCTCCTTGCCACCGAGCCCCATAAAAAATTGAAGAATGGGTGGACGTTCATCCAGATCGTACATCGCGCTCTTCATCAACTGGAACCCGGCTCCGCCGTGGCCCAGGCAGACGTTCCTGTCCAACATGCCGAATACGCTGAATCTCTTGCCATATTCTTGGAAGTCCTCGTTGGGGAATGGAAGGTACGATTTCAACTTGATCAGGCCCACCCTCTTGCCTTCGGCCTGCAGCTGGTCTACGGCAGCCCTCGCGGTGCCGGCGATAGAGCCCATCGCCACGATGGCGACCTCCGCATCATCGCACTTGTACTGCTCCGTGAGGCCGTTTCCATATTTTCGGCCAAAAGTCTTACCGTAGGACTCGTTCACCTCAACGGTGACATTTTTCGCCGCCGTGAAGGCTTCGTGATGCACCTTCCAAGGGACCTGGGGATCTCCACCCTCTCCGAAACCCCTTCCCATGGCCTCCGGGCTGACCTCGTCCGGAAGGATGCTTGGGATCGCCTTGTAGGGCGGGAGCCAGGCGTCCACATCCTCCTGCGACGGTATCTCCACGGGCTCGGCCGTGTAGCTGAGGACGTACCCGTCGTACCCGACTGTTATGGGCAGCCTCACGCGCTTGTCCTCGGCGACCTTGTAGGCCATCAGGATCGTGTCTAGGATCTCCTGGTTGTGTTCAGCGTACCACTGGACCCAGCCGGTCCAAGTCTGGGACATGAGGTCCGTGTGATCTGGTTGCATACCCTTGTTACCCCTGTGAACAGTTGCCATGACCACTGGCAACCTGTTCTGGGATGTCTGGTGCATTGGGTGATGCATGTAAAGCTGTCCCGGACCCGATGTACAGACGAAGGTGCGAGCTCCCACCCTTGCAGCGGCCTGGACGATCACCTGCGTCGAGAGCTCCCCTTCGGCGTTTACGAACTCGGCGTCGAGCTCCTCGTTCGCCACCATCTCCGACAGGTACTCGGTGATTGTCGTCTGGGGCGTGACAGGGAAAGCAGAAGCCACCTTAACCCGAGCCAGCTTGACAGCGATGGCCGCCGCCATGTTTCCCACCATAACCTCGTAAGTCATTTTTCTCACTCCTACGTGACTCTCTCGAACTCTATAGCCTTGACTGGGCACTCATTGACACAGATACCGCATCCCTTGCACTTACGATATTCGACCTCGGGCTTATTTGCTGAAGTCCATTTAATGGCGGTCTCTGGGCAGAACAGCCAGCAGGTCTTGCAGCCCGTACACTTCTCGAGATCAAACTTCGGCGAGAAGACACGCCATGAAGAAACATCTCTGAGGACCCCATATCCACCGATCGTGAGTTCCTCGGCCTCCTTGACATCCTTGATCGTTGCGGGCATGACCTCGCTTACTTTTTCATACGACATCCGGATTGCGGCGACGTTCATATCCCCTACCCTGCCCGGGAACTGCTTCAGGACGGCCTTCTCTATTGACTCCATTTTTGGCCATCCGACGACCTTGCTGAAGGCTCCCAGGATGGCCGTGTTCGTGATGGGCCTCTTCAGTGTCTCGAGGGCTATCGAAGTCGCATCGACGGTTGCGATCTTGATGTTACCCCCTATCTTTACATCCTTTGGGGAGGACGAAGTGTTCAGTAGCAGAAGGCCCCCGGGCTTCATCCCCCTCGTGATGCTCTGCTGTGTGCTGATCAATGGATCAAGTACCACGACTATGTCGGGATCGTGGACGAGCTCCCTCTCCCTGACTCTGACATCGTCAATCCGCACGTAAGCCGTCACGGGAGCACCCCTCCTCTCCGTCCCGTACATCGGGATGGCCTGGGAGTACTTGCCGTCAAGGTAGGCCGCGTCAGCGATCAGCCTAGATGCGGTCACGGCGCCTTGGCCACCCCTGCCGTGTAACCTTATTCCTATCATTACTAGCCCCTGGTGGATCGTTAAGGGTATTGATCGTGATTATAAAAAGCATGCGGATCTTCGAGCAACCACCAACTACGTATCATTTTGAGCGGGTGACGATCCGAATGTTTCAAGTAAATATTGAATCCTTTAAAAGGTAGAAAGTAGGTTAGAGGGTGAACCAATGTCGGGGAACAGCGGACTCGGCTTCCGGGAGCTGCTTCAGAAGAGCATCGTCGACGGCATTAGGATAGAGAACCCCGTGATATTGAAGGAGCAGTACAGAAGGGCCTACGACCTGCTCAAGGACAGCATCGACGCCGGGATCACGCCGTGCGTCGTCGGGCCTCCAGGTGTGGGGAAGTCCCTTCTGGCGAGGAAGGTGGCCGAGGACACCGGCAGGGGCTTCTACGAGGTCTTCTTTGACGAGAACATGACGCCCTCCCGCCTCATAGGCTCCTTCGACCCGGCCCTCGTCGTGAGGCTCGGCAGGACCGTCGAGAGCTTCGAGCCCGGCCCACTTATGCGTTCGATGGTGGAGGGGGGGCTTTTCGTCGCCCACGAGCTGAACAGGGCTACGGAGTTCTGCCAGAACAGCCTAATCTCGCCCCTGGAGGAGAGGCACTACCACCTCTACCCATTCGGGATGATCAAGGCCCACGACGACTTCGCCTTCGTCGCTACGCAGAACCCCGTGGAGACATCCGGCACCTACAGGCTTTCCAGGGTCCTGGTGGACAGGATCGGGGTCTGGATAAGGCTGGGGTATCCGAGCAGGGAGACAGAGATCGAGATCCTAAGGGTGAACGCCCCGGCGTTCGACCTCTCCGAGAACATCATGAACAAGATATACGATGTTGTCAACGATACCAGGGAGAGCCCGGACCTCGAGATACCCGCCTCCCCCAGGGCCGGGATCTTTTTGACCCGCCTCGTGAAGAGGTATCTTGACAGGTTCGGGGGCGAGGACGACGCAATCAGGTTTTTCGCCCCATCGGTTCTGGCGAAGGAGATGAGGGTGCGGAACCCCGGGAAGACGGCGGCGGGGATAGTCGAGGAGATCCTGGAGAAGCGCTTGGGGTAGAGCTATGGAGACGGACCTCCTCCAGTATCCGTACTCAATCGTTCGGTACTTCATACCGGAGTTCATAACCCGTATGAGGCAGCGGAGGGAGGTCGTCGAGAAGCCGAGCCCAAGGCAGTCCATAGCAATGTGCGAGCTCCTCCTTCCCATCTACCTGAAGAAGGGGCGTCTGTCATACCAGGACCTGGTCGAGACGGCGGTTTACACGTCGAAGGTGGAGAATCAAGAGCTCGCAGAGAGGGTCGCAAACGAGGTGCTCCTCAGGGTTGACGAGGCTGAGGAGAGGCCCCCCCTCGAAGAGGACGCTTTGCTCGGCCTCCTTTCCCCGAAGAGCGACGACCAGATCTATGTCTCCTCGGATACGGATAAGCCGGGCCAGGGAGAGCCGCAGGCGAGGTCCGACTCCGACGTTGACATCTTCAAGGAGCTGACGAGCGAGCCCGACCTGGGTGTTGGACCGGGTGAGGACGAGCTTCTGAGGCGGGCCATCAAGAGGCACAAGGACGACAGGGACGAGGCCTCGAGGAGGAGGCTGGCAGAGTTCCTGAAGGCCAGGCTCCTGAGGCTCGGCCGTGAGTTCGAGAGAAAGGCCGAGAGCCTCCGAAAACCGATTCTCAGGCCATTCGAGTATGGCGACGATCCGGAGGATATAGAGGAGGAGAGGTCTCTGGAGAACATCCTGGACCAGGGCAAGAGGGTGGAGGAGGTAAGGTACGACGACTTCCTAATCAAGAAAAAAAGCAGGAGGAGGAAGGACATCGTCTATATCCTTGATATCAGCAACACGATGTTCTACCAGATGGAGGGCCTCACCTCGATTCACTACTCGGTGATGTCCCTCGTGCCGCTGCTGTGGAGCCTGAGGGGCGAGAGGTACGGCCTCGTCCTCTACGAGAGCAACAGCCACGTCCAGAAGGACATCGACGAGGATGGCGACGCTGATGTCCTCATCGACGGCCTCCTCACCCTAGTAACCTCGACAACGGGCGACGTTGAGAAGAGCCTCAGGGGAACCAGCGGGGCGAGGACGTGGGGGGGCACCGTCCCGAACCAGAGCCTGAGGTGGGCCCTGGAGCAACTCGAGTCGTCGGCGGAGAGGAGCGAGAGGATCTGCTTCTACTTCAGCGACTTCGTGCTCGAGGATCCAAGCGAAGCCCCCGAGGGGAAGATGGAGAAGTACGAGACCGTTAGGAGGATGGTCGAGCAGGGGATCCACGTCATCGCATGCGTCTCCCCCCTCGCCAAGGGCGACATATTCTCCCCGTACACCGCCGACATTCTGACCCAGATCAGGGAGCTGGGCTGCGAGATGCTGGAGACCCCGAGGCCCAGCGACTTCCTGGAGGACGTCCAGACCCTTCTGGAGGCCCTTTGAGCTAGACAATTTTTCAGCGCCTTGATGAGTAGCCCCGAGAAGAGGATGCGGGGCCTCTGTGATCTTGGATATAATCTATATCCTTCATTATCTAAATGGCCAGCGTAAAACGCGATTATAGATAGCGAGCGCGTCCAAAACGGTAAAAAGGGGTAATTTTCTAGGTTTTCGATCCAATGACATTCTGACGCCTTTATAATAAATAGTTTCAAGAATTGGGATAGGGAGCCTATCCATAATTACTCTCCCTTGAATGCGAAGGCCACAACAAGGATCAAACGCGATTGCTAGATTTTTCTGAGGATCACGATGGGATAGTGATCGACCCTGTCCAGCATCTCCCATGTTACGCCGGTGAGACCCACCTCAAGCCTCTCAGCCATGTCCCATACGGTCCTCCCGGCGCCATGCCCCCGCACCCTGTGCGCCACGTTCGCCATGGTCAAAACCCAGTCCGGGTTTGAGGACAGTCCAGATAGGGTAATCGGGGTTGAGCGAGACCGAAACCCTAGGGCTCTTCCAATGATGAAGGCCATGAAACCACCGACGTAGACCAGGCCCTTAACCTGCACCCGGCGGGGCGATAAATGGAGGTTCCTCCAGGAGAAGGTCGTGTCGCCGTCAACAATCAACACCGATACCGCCCTGCCTTCTTTTTCAAAGGCCTCCCTTATCTCGTCGGCACAGGCTCTTGGTTCAACCAAAGGAAGACTTACGAGTGCACCTGGCAGGTTGCTAGCGTCGATCCCCCCCTCCGAGTAGTGCCTCAGGGACTGGACGAGGCCGACCTGCTGCAGGCAGAACTGCTTGTGGGCCGCACCCTCCACAATCGGGTAACTCCTCAGCCTAAGAAGCGTATTCTGCCTCAGGTTTACGAGGAGGCCGAGGGGCCCTCCCCAGATCCTCCGCATCCAGAACAAAGCTAGAAAACTTGCCATCCTGCCAGCTTTGAACCCGGATTCGTCCACGACCAGCCCACGGGCCGTCGAAATGGCCTTCTCAGAGACCGTGACGACATCGCCGTCTAGGACGATTTTCCCTACAGCATCAACGATCTCTCTGACGTAGTCGGTTCCTGGCCTCCAGTACCTCGTTCTTACCCTGATCGCTTTAAGCCTCAAATATCTTCAACGCCGGGGATGCCCAGATCTATCTTCAACGAGGTGAGAGTAATAATTTTTGAGAGGCCTAGAAGCCGTAACGCCGCTTTAGGAAGCCCATGAGGCCCAGAACCGCTTTAACGGCGGGGGAGTCAGGGTCATGATCCATGGGCGCCTTCCCGAGCAGGTCAGCTTTGGCCACGGCCTCGTCGTATGGGATTACGGCCGCTACTGGCGTGCCGAGCTCCTTCATCCACCCCTCGATGAACACCTCTTCTTCTTCACCCCTGACCTTGTTGCCCACGGCGAGCACATCCCTCACTTCTATATCCCTTGCCAGCTTCATTATCCTCCGGACCGTGTCGACGGACTTCATCCCCGGTTCTATAACGGCGAGCATTGCGTCCATCCTCCTGGCCGTCCCGCGCCCAAGGTGCTCGAGGCCGGCCTCCATGTCCATGATCAGGACCTCATCCCTCTGGATGAGGAGGTGCTGGACAATCACCCTCAAGAGGGCGTTGGCCGGGCACATGCAGCCGGTGTCGCCGCCCTTGACGGTGCCCATCACCAGAAGCTTCACGCCGTCAGGGCCGACTACCCCGAAATTCTCGACGACGTCGCTCACCGTTGGAGTCAGCCTGAATAGCTGCCCGTAGGACCTCCCAGGCGCAACGCCCGTCTTCTCCTGAATCAGAGCCTCATTCTCCGAGAGGGGGACGATCTTGTCGGCTACATCGGATGGGATCCCGAGCGATGAGGCGGTGTTTATGTTGGGGTCGGCGTCAACGACAAGCACTTTATAGCCTTCCCTTGCGAGCAGCCTCGCCAGGGTGCCCGAGACGAAGGTCTTGCCCACTCCGCCCTTTCCGGCTACGGCCATCTTCAACTTAGGTACCTCCTTTCAACACTTCTAAGCCGATCCTATGGGCTATCTTTCCAACTGCCATGTAAGCGGGGGAGTCGTCGGGGAGACCGAGCAGGGGTCTGCCCGCCATGTTGTAGGATGCTATATTTTCATCCACGGGCAGGATTCCAGCCAGCTCTATTCCGATATCTTTGGACGCATTCTTAAGGACGCCCACCGTCCCCTTTTGGAAACAGTTGCCAACAAGGTAGATCTTCTTGACGCCGATGTGAACCTCCTTGGCGAGATCCTTTATCCGCCTCGCCGTCTCCAAGCCCATCTTCGAGGGATCCGTGACGATGAGCATGACGTCGACATCCCTGTCCGTCCTCCGACTGAGGTGCTCCAGCCCGGCCTCCATGTCGAGAAGGGTTACGGAGTAGTTCCCAGTCAGGGTGTCGAGGATCCTTGTGAGGACGTTGTTGACGAAGCAGTAGCATCCCTCCCCCTCGGACCGGCCCATGGCGAGGAGGTCGAACCTCTCACCCTCGACGAGGGTCTCGAAGACCCATGCCTCTAATATGTCCCTCTTGGGGACCGTTGGAGACAGCGTGCCCTTCTCTATCTGGTTCTTCATCTCCCTGGAGGCTTGGCCGACGGTCCTGGCGACCTTCACGCCCAAGACATCGGGCAGGTTGGTCGAGGGGTCAGCGTCCACGACGAGAGGCGTCTCCCCCGTGTTCTGGATAATCCACTTGAGGAGTAGGGCCGTGAGGGTGGTCTTGCCGGCCCCTCCCTTCCCCGAGACGGAGATGACTGTCTTCCTCGCCATCTAGAATCTCATCCGGACGATGATAGAAAAAGGTTGGGGAAACTACTCCTCCGGGAAGGGCTTCCACTTCTCTTCGAGGTAGCTCGCTATTCCTGAAGAGTCGAGGGGTCCGACGGACACGGTCCATCCGGAGACCTCCTGGATCTCGCCGCTCAAGCGAGCTGCCCTACCCGGGATCACGAGGTGCCTGTGTTTCACGAGGTCCCCGACCTTGTAGCTCTTGATGGCCTCGCCGATGATGTCGGCGGTCAGCTTCCTGCCGGCAACCGCGCTCTCGACAGAGATCCCCTCGGTATCGACGACTACGAGGTAGCAGGTTACCTTCGCCGACTCGATGTCTGACGCCACTGTGTAGTAGGTCAGGGCGAAGTTGGTCGTCATCAGAACCGGGGATAGTTCGTTAGGCTCGCCGAAGGTCCTCACCCCCGCCTCGACCGAGACGGGTTTCCTGGGGTCTGTGTACAGGTTCTGCCTGAGGATGACGAGGGGGAGCATGGACCAGCCTGCCACGCTGTGGAGGATCAGCACGTCGGAGAACCTAGCCACAAGGGCAGAGGCGATCACCGCCTCGTTCCACTCGTTGATGACGGGGTCCTCGGCCTTCTCGGCCCAAGCGACCATCGGTGCCCCGAGCATGGGGAAGCCGAGGAACTCCTCCTCCTCGTTGATGGCGTCCCACCTGAGGATAGTGAAGTTGTTTATGGTTGCGGAGAGCCCATCTTCGGCCTGGGTACCCGGATCTAGGACGATGTCCTCGACGCCGTACTCCCAAAGGGTCCTCGCGATGGACTTGAGCGTGTTTAGGTCGAATGGGGCCGAGGCGACGATCGGGCACTTGTACATGAGCGCTAGGTCGGCCATCTCCCTCCAGTTATTTTTATTTGCCGCGTAGATGAGCGGGCGTTTGTCGCTGACCGAGGAGAGGCCATGTTCCATGACGGTCGGGTCCAGGGCGCAGAGGATGAGGGGCAAGTCGGTCAGCCCAGCCGCCTTCTTCACTGACGCCTGGAATTTTGCCGCGTTGTTTGAGGTCGACCTGACGGCGATCATGTCGAGCCTCAGCTTCATCCCGATGTAGTCGTACTCGAAGCCGGAGGCAGTCTTTATCCTCGCCTCCAACTCCTCATCGGGCATCTCGTCGGTGACGTCGATGGCTATCGCCGTTGGGTTGAAGTAGGTGAACTCGTGCCTGTACATTACGTACTCCCCTCCGAGCGTAGCCCTCCTTTCACCGGCGCCAACAACAATCGACCGGACTGAGGGCTTCAGCAGGGCCCACAGCTTATCGAACGCGGCCTTGTTCTTCGCCTCGAGGAGTGGTGGGCAGCCCTGGAGCGTCGCCTCCCTGTTTACAAGCTTCGCGGCGAAGGCCATGCAGTTTGTCTCTCCGCACTCCTTGCAATTTGTCCCAGGCAGCAGCTTGTAGACCTCTATCGGGCTCAGTTCCTTCGCTGGCATCAGATCCCCCCTAAATCTTGAGCGTGACCCACTCCGTGGTCTCGCTCGGCTTCTTTCCGCTCATCAGGTTGCTGATCATCTTCCCAACCTCCCTTGCAGCGGCCGGATGCATCATCATGAAGTAGTCGACGCCTGCCAGGAGGAGCGTCTGCCCGGTGATCGTCTCCCATATCGGCCCCCTCAGCTCCCTCGGCGACCACTCGGGGCCCATCTTCATCCACGCCTCCCTCGCGGCCCACGCGTTTGTGGTGCCGGAGGAGAGGGGGTGGTTGAGCTCGGGGTCCCCCTTCAGCGCGGCGAGGCGGCTCCTCTCCATAACGGTGAAGGCGTAGTCGAGGCCGTAACCCAATGCGGCTGTGGTCGTATCCATCACGATCTGGTCCTTTGGGATGAAGTCGTACAGCTTGCGGTTCAACTCCCTAGCCTTGTTGACGTCCATCGAGGTGAAAGCGATGATCGTGTGGCCATTATCCTTCACGAACTTCGCCGACGCCTCTATGTCCATGTCCAGGGTCACCGAGTTGAAGAGCAGGCGCTCTCCCTTGGTGACCTCGGCGATGGCCTTGAAGACCTTGAGGTCCTTCTTCGGGTCGCCGCAACCGCCGATGGCTATGGGGACATCCACGGCCTGAAGCACGTCCTCAGTCTTTTTCACCGCGTACTCCGGCGAGGCACCCTCGATGAGGGGATCGATCGTCAGGAAGTGGAGGTTGATCATCTCAGCCCCGAACTTGTCGACACAGAGCCTCGCCCACTCCGCCGTGTCCCCGAGGACCTCCCTATAGTGATCCTTTACAGCCTTTGCCAGAGGGACCTTTGGCCAGTCGAAGACGTCAAAGGCGATCACCGGCTTGTGGGGCGGCGGGTGCAGAAAGTTGTAGAAGGCCGGCGCAGACTCGCCACCGATCACCACGTGCGAACCCCTCGACCCACCCTCGGCCCTGGTCGCCCCGAGCCTGACCTCAACTATCTTGCCCGGGTACTCCTCTCGCGGTATCCCGACCTCAGCCTCGAGCAGCGAAGTCGGCTTTGCCTTCGCTGGAACGATCGTCGGCATCGCCTTCGGAGCTCCCATGATCATTCCGGGCGTCAGGCTGAGCTCCAGCTCGTCGAAGCTTATCTCAACGTCCTCGAGCTCGATCTGCTGGAACTTCGCCAGGGCCTCCAGGATATCAAGGCTGATCGGGAGGACTCCCTTTTTCTCGCCCTTCTCCGTCAAGGGGCTCACTTCCTCTCGACTTTTATGATCATCTTCTCCGCCCTGATCTTTGCGTTCTTCAGGATTATCTTGAGGCTCATCCCGGCCGGCATACCCTGGATGGGTATAGCCGAGGCCGGCATCTCCAAAGTGGGGACGGTGATCTCCCCGGCCTCCTCAGCGGCCTTGACTGGCGCTTCCACCCACTTGCCCACGATGGGGTGGTCCTTGTCCTTCAGCCATGCCCTCAGATCGTCGAGGCCCTTGACGTCGCTCTCTGTGGGTATCTTGTCCACGATCTCGGGGGGCATGAATTCCTTGATGCGCTCCTTGATCTCGACGGGCATCCAGACGACCCTGTTCCAGCCACCGTCGGCCTGGAGAAACTTGGGGCTGCGCATGTACTCTATGGATAAGCCGTGGAAGCCGTCGACCTGTCGTCCGCCAGCCGTGAGGTCGGAGATCGTGACGAAGCTGAGGCCATTCACGGTCTCCCCCTTGAAGTTTCGGTGGACGACTCCGAAGCCGTCGAGCTCCGGTATGTAGAACGCGCACCCCTCGAAGCATCCGCAGCTTGTGTGGGGGTACCCAAAGGCGGTGTAGAGCTGAACCCGCTCTATCTCTCCTAGGGATTTCTCCCTGATGACCTTGTCGACGCCGTCGTACTCACCCTTCTGCTGGTCGACGCACTGCCCCTTGACTATCTCGAAGACGGGTCCCTTGGGGTCGACCTTGGCGGTTGCCCTGCCGTCGAACCAGCTTATGGCGCCGCAGTTCGCGTATCGCTGGGGGGTGATGACGCAGAGGTGGGTGGGTGCGAAGGACTGGCAGAGGCTGCAGCCGTAGAAGACATCTACCTCGTCGTCGCTCATGCCCCTGGCCCTGGCGTCCCTGGCCTCGTATATCTTCATCGCCTTCTCGTACCACTGCTTTATCAGACCGGGCTCTGTTATGAAGGTGATTTGGATCTTCTCGATGAACGGCATCTCGCTCTTGTACAGGCGCATAAGCACTTCCCCCAACAGCTTGAGGCTGTTGAAGCCCCGTTCGAATGACTTCTTGCTCAGCCTAATCTGGATGTCGTACCTCTGGTTCAGGTGCATGAAGCCCTCGATGAAGTTGGCGTACTCGTGGATCCGCCTCTCTATGACGCCCTCGAGATCCTTCTCGATCTCCTTTCCAGCGACCTCGATCAGGATCCCGAACGGATGGTTCGTGCCGGCCTCGAGCTCTGGGAGATCCTTATCGACAATTGAGATCTTACCGTCCTTTATCTCGTTGAGCGCCCTGGCCTGCACGAGCTCGAACTTGTACTGCTCCCGGGGTCCGCCGAGCTCCAACTGCATGTCGCGGCCCCTGATGCGCTCTCCCTCGTAGATGATCCCCACACCCACGGGTATGTCCTCGAACATCGACGTCTTATTTCCCCTCCTCAACCATCGACACTATTTTTTCTAAAGCCTCTTTCCACTCTTCCTCGCTCATGTTCCCCAGACTCCAGCTCGCGTTGGGCTGGTAGCTCGCGTCCAAAGAGATCGTTGTCAGGCCGGTCGCGAAGTGTTTCAGCCCGTTGAGCACCAGCCACTCAAGGTAGTACCGCAGTCCTGCGAAGACGACCAGATCGTACTGGCCCCCTCCGTCGAAACCCCTCCAGTTGGGGTCCCTAAGGCGGTCTCCAAGGTTCATCAGCGGCATGCTGTTCACCCCTTCGACCCTCCTATTCCTGAACTCGCTTATCAAATGTCCTGTGGCTGCGATCGTGACCTTTCTCTTCCTGTGTAGGCGTATTGCTGTGTCTATGAGGTCGCCGTCCTTTGTCTGGGTCCTCTTCGCCTCTGAGCCAACGACCAATAGGGGGCGCTTTGACTTCTTCACCATCGCAGCGACAATCTCAGGCTTCGGGACGACGAATGCCTTCTTGGGGCCTGCAATCTCAGCGGTCTGCCCAAGGGTCGTTTTAGCGGACATCACGCCCGCCTCCTCACCATTCTCTCCAAGAGGGTCGGATCCGGCGTGGCGATCTTGTCCTCGACCCAGCCCTTCTCCCCAAGGACCCTCACAATCTCTTCCCTCATGGTGAAGGGGATGTCGGCCTGCCTCCTGACGTAGAGGTGGATGTCGTCGGGCATCGAGCCGTAGAGCCTCTGGTGGAGGTCGATGTAGTGGCTGAGCTTAACGGCCCTCCCCTTGTTCGTGTCGTTTGGGCGCATTGTGAGCTTGGCGACCACGACGATGGCCTCCTCGACCGTCTCGGCGGTGTAGAACAGGTGTTCAGGGGCCGGCCCAATGTAGACCTGCTCCCCATCCCTTGCGTTGTAGACGACCCAGTCCCCCTCGTTCTCCTTCCTGCCCAGAAGCATCCTCCTGTACTTGGATCCGTGGGGACCAACAACGACGGGAATGCCGAGCCTCCAGCAGCCGGCGGCGATGGCGGCCGCCTTCTGGGACATCGCGCCCCAGGCGACGCCCACAGCACCGACCCTGTTGTGGATGTAGTCGGCTATCTCCTCGTAGTTCGCCCTAAGTGTGCGCTTAGCAAATATGTTTGCGATCTTTATTGCGGCCCCGGTGATGTGGGCATTAGCCACGCAGCTACCGACGTTCACTAGGCCCCCCGCGTCGAAGTTGCCAGGGTATTTCTCGTACAGGTTGAGGCCTTCCTCGTCTTTCGTCATAGCAATGCTCATCGCGGAGCACCCAGAGGTTACAACAATGAAGCGCCGCTTCAGGAACTCCTCCGCGATCCTAGCCAGGTCATCCCCGCCCTCGGGGTAATTGGCGCACCCCACAAGGGCGACGACGCCGGGGATCTCGCCGAAGACTATGGGCTGGCCGACCTCCCTTATCTCTATGTCCTGGATGGCGCCCCGCCCTACCCTGATCGGGTACTTCTCGGCGGCGATCTCCTGCTGGCTTGCTTTCGCCACCATCGATATTATGGGCATACCAACAGGGCACGCGCCCTCGCAACGGCCACATCCAACGCACAGATCATATAGGTCCGACAGTGGTTCGTAGTCACCGCTCTTCGCCGCTTGTAGAGCTTCGGCGATCTCCAGGTTGTTGGGACAGGCTCGCTCGCATTCCAAGCAGTTCCTGCACTTCTCGGCTAGCTCGGAGAGCTCTTTCAGTTCGAATGCCTTCGTTCCCCTGCGCTTTCTGACGCCGATAACAGTCTTGGCAGAGACCTCACCCACCTTCCTAGGCTCGATTATGAGTGCACCGTTTGCGGCTCCGGAGACGAGATCGTTCACGATGACATCGGGATCGTCATCGGTCCTATCCGGAAGGCCGAGGCAGCTCTTCTCGCTCGTGGCGATGACTGGTATGTCTAGCCGCTTGGCCTCTTCCAGCACGTCGGTCCTGAGGCACTGCTCGTCGACGACGATGAGGTCAGGTATCCCAGAGCGGATGAACCTTAGCTGCCACGATATTGGGCCGATTATCTTTGAGCCCTTGTTGTACCGGCTCATGTCGTGGGCTGTGCAGCAGAGCCCCCCGACCTCAACCTCTCCGAAGAGGTTGTTCTCCATGAGATAGTCGATTATATCGACGCTCGGTAGCACGTTGTGGCCTATGCACATTATGACCGGTTTCTTCGGGTCTATCGTGCCGTATCCGAGCTGCGCGAGCGGCGCCTCGGGGTCGCCCTTCGGGAATCCCAGTGTTGCGATCTGCATGATGTCCGCGACCTCGAGAGCCACATGGTCGAGCATCCCGGCGTGGAAGACCTTCGACTCGAAGTCTAAGTTGCTTCCCTCCTGCCCGGTGTGGGTGGCTGCCATTAGCTGAACGATCTGGGCCTCGACGTACTCGAGGGCGTCCTCAAGGTCTCTCAATGTCTTGGGCTTTATGCCGCAGACAAGCCGAACATGAGGTGCCTCGACTGCGGTGTTCAGCGCTACGTCGAGGGGGGCGTCCCTCCCATGCTCCTCCATGATGTGGTCGAGCATGTGCCTGGCGTGGGCCGCGTGGGTTGCGGCTCCGATGCAGCAGGCTATCAGGACGATCCTGGACTGCTGAGCGGCCATTGATATACCACAGGCGCCACGCTTGTCGCCCGTCAGGTCGCACTTTCCAAAGGTGCAGAGGCAGCAGAGGTCGCAGAAGGGCATGTAGAACGGCTTGTATCGCTCTAGGAGCTTCCTGTCCCAGCTCCTGAGTGCGCCGACGCTGGGCATGGGGGTGGGGCCCATGGGCTCCTCCCATGTCTCGTCGTAGATCCTGCCGACCTCTATCTCCAGCCCCTTGAAGGTGCCGAGAGTCGAGGAGAGTTCATCGATCTTGAGCTTCAGATCCCTCTTGGACAATGATACACGACCTTAAATGGATCTCTAAAGTCTCCATCTATTTCATTAAAAACCTTATCATCAGCTCTCAATGTTAACTTCAGTTTTTTTCTTCAGTCACCGACAACGTTTAAAAGCGCTTCGAGGGTAGGTTATTGATCCTTGGAGTTTTCAGAGATGGTGAATAATCGCCCTGCCTATAGCAACCTCATGAAGGACATCAAGAGGGGTAAATTCGTGCTTACCGGGGAGCTGGAGCCCGAAAAGACGACCGGCCTCGATGAGATCCTGGCCAGCGCGAGGGCCATGAAGCCCTACGTCGTCGCCGCAAACGTGACGGACAACCCCCTGGCGATGGCTTATATGAACTCCCTAGTGCCCTCGTATATCGTCCAGAGGGAGACTGGGCTTGAGACCGTCTACCAGATGGTCATCAGGGATAAGAACAGGCTTGCTCTCGTCTCCGATGTCCTCGCAGCGGCCCACCTTGGAATAAGGAACATCCTCGCAATCTCCGGTGACCACACAGTACTGGGAGACAACAAGGGCGCCAAGTCCGTCTACGACCTCGACTCGGCCCAGTTCGTCTACATGCTGCACAAGATGATCGACGAGGGGGTCGACCTAGTGGGAAACGAGATCCACGGCAAGGTGCCGATAAACGTGGGCATCGCGGCCAACCCGAACGCTGACCCCCTGGAGCCGGAGATCCTGAAGATCGGCAGGAAGGTGAAGATCGGGGCCGACTTCATCCAGACCCAGACCATGTTCGACATGGATCTCATCAAGGAGTTCCTCAAGGAGGTCGAGAAGTTCAAATGCCCAACCCTCATAGGCATCTTCCCCCTCAAGTCATTCGGCATAGCCGATTTCTTCGACAAGAACATCCCAGGAGTCCACGTGCCCAAGGACCTACTCGAAGCGATGAGGAAGTGCAAGGATGAACCCGACAAGGAGAAGCGAAATGTGTTATACGACGAGGTGAACATGGAGTTCTTCTCTCCGTTCATCAAGGAGATCAGGAAGACGACGAAGGCGGCGGGTATCCACGTGATGGCAGTGCTGTACGAGCGGATATTCGAGCCTCTGCTCAAGGAGACTTTGAGGTGAGATGGGATGATCATAACTAAGCAGAAGCCGGACGAAGAGATCAAGGAGATGATCGAGCCCTACAAGAAGCTGTTCATAGTCGGCTGTGGAACGTGCTCGACTACCTGTCAGACAGGAGGCGAAGAGCAGGTGAAGGACATGGCGAAGAAGCTCGGGGAGAAGGTCATCGGCTCTGCCATGGTCGAGCAGCCATGCGACATCAGAATCGACAGGAAGGAACTCAAAGATCACAAAGCAGACATTAAGAAAGCCAACGCGATCCTGGTCATGTCGTGCGGCTCAGGTGTACAGACCGTTGGAGAATACTCTGGTAAGATAGTCCTTCCTGCGCTTGAAACCCTGTTCATCGGAGAGATAGAGAGGATCGGCAAGTTCTACGACAGGTGCCGGGCATGCGGGGAGTGCATCCTCGATGAGACCGGGGGGGTCTGCCCTATCACACGCTGCGCCAAGGCCATACTCAATGGGCCATGCGGCGGCCAGGTCGACGGGAAGTGCGAGGTCGGCGGCTACAAGAACGACTGTGCCTGGGTCCTCATCTGGAAGAAGCTGAAGGAGGAGGATAGGCTGGACGTCTTCACGACTTTCAGGCCACCGAGGGACAACTCGAAGAAGGTGCTGACAACAGAACTCATATTCTGATAATGTCTGATCTCATTCTTTTTACAGTTTTTATTAATGGCTAGAAAAATGAATGAGTATACCTTTTGCCTCTGGAAAAGGATATTAGCTAATCCCCGACTTTATCAGTCGGTGCCTTTGAGACGGTTTTGTCACAGAAATAGGAGACAAAAACATGGTCTACGATGAGATCAGGGCCATCGCATTGAAACACGCAGTTCACAACGCCGCCATACACGATGGCAGGGCGCAGAAAGGTCCAGTGATAGGTAGGATCTTGGGGGAATCTCCCCATCTGAGGCAGAAGGCAGAAGAGGTTATGACCATTGTCGATGAGGTGGTTCAGCTGGTCAATTCATGGCCCATTGAGCGTCAAAGAGAAATGCTGCGAGAATTATGGCCAGAACTCCTTGAGGCTAGGAGAAAAGAGGGGAGGAAGGGCCTGCCACCGCTAGAGAACGTAGATAGGTTCGAGGAGGTACGCACCAGGTTCGCCCCAAACCCAGACGGCCCACTTCACCTGGGGAGCGCCGAGCCAATAATCTTCTGCGACGAGTACGCGCGTATGTACAAAGGTAAGTTCATCCTCAGGTTCGAGGACACGTCTCCCGATGTGAAGGCACCGATGCTTGAGATGTACGACTGGATCATGGAGGACCTGAAGTGGCTCGGCGTCGATGTGCACGAGGTGTACATGCAGTCGGACAGGCTCGATATCTACTACAGACACGCCGAAAAGCTGCTGGAGATGGGTGCGGCCTATGTATGTACCTGCAAGTCCTCGGACTTCAAGAAACACTATACAGCTAGCGAAGCCTGCCCCTGCAGGGATAAGCCCCCTGAGGTCCACCTAAATAGGTGGAAAATGATGCTCGACGGGACATACGGGAAGGGCGACGCCGTGGTCAGGATCAAGACGGAACTGAATCACCCGAACCCCGCGATAAGGGAGTGGCCGGCCCTGCGGCTAGCGACTCGTTCCCACCCGAGGAAGGGGAGGAGGTACAGGGTCTGGCCCCTCTACAACTTCAGCTGCGCCGTCGACGACCACGAGATGGCGATATCCCACATCATTAGAGGGAAGGAACACGAGGTCAACACAATCAGACAGAGGTACATATACAAATACATGGGGTGGGAGTTACCGGAGATTATCAACGTGGGCCGGCTCGGACTCGAGGTGGGCGTCCTCAGCAAGTCGAAGATCCGTGCAGGGCTTGATGCAGGGATTTACAAGAGCTGGGACGACCCTAGGCTGGGGACCCTTAGAGCTCTCAGGCGGCGTGGCCTCCAGCCGGAGGCAATCAGGGAGCTGATGATCCAGGTAGGACCGAAGCCGATCAACGCAACCTTAAGCTGGGATCACATCGCATCCGTGAACCGTGGGATCATCGAGCCCATAGCAAACAGGTATTTCTTCGTTAAAGATCCCGTAAAGCTGCGCGTCTCCGGACTTGAACACGAATACACAGCAAGGCTGCCACTGCACCCAGACCATCCAGAACGCGGAACCAGAGATTACACCGTTGAACCAGTGAAAGGAGAATCTTCGTTCGAGATATCGAGCGACGACGCAAGGGATCTTACTCGTGACAACATCATAAGGCTGATGGGGCTATTCAACATCAAGATCGCAAAAAAAACATCTGAAGTCATACATGCCCAATACCACTCCAAGAGCCGCCAAGAGGCCCGAGATGTCAACGCGACTTTCATCCACTGGCTTCAAGAAAAGGAGGGTGTTGAGGCTCGAGTTGTCATGCCTGATGCGTCGACCGCAGAGGGACGTGCTGAACAAGGTTGCCTGAAGCTCAAGGTGAACGACATGATCCAGTTCGAGCGCTTCGGATTCGTACGTGTAGACAGCATTTCTCCGTTCATCGCCTATTTCGCCCACCGATAGGAACGACGAAAAGTGCGTACTATTCCATCCGAACCTTTAAGATACATCACAAGGTTTAAAAATAGATGTCTGGTTAAAGGGTATGCACACCAGAAGGAAATGATATGTCTAAAAAAGATGTAGATCCTTCGAAATCCTTCTACGTCAGGTTCGCGGTCCCCAAAGAGGTCGCGGAGGCGGCTTACGAGGCCCTCAAGATAGCCCATGAGACGGGTAAGGTTAGGAAGGGGACGAACGAGGCGACGAAGTCGATAGAGAGGGGCAAGGCGAAGCTCGTCGTCGTCGCCGAGAACGTCGAGCCCCCGGAGATCGTCGCCCACATCCCTCTTTTGTGCGATGAGAGGAAGGCGCCGTATGTCTTTGTGCCCGAGAAGCAGCGATTGGGCCAGGCGGCCGGCCTTCTTGTCGGCTCCGCTGCCGCCGCAATTGAGGAGCCTGGCGATGCGGCGGATTTGGTCAATGAGATCGTCTCAAAGCTAAAGGAGATCGTAAGGTAGGATGTCCAGAGAGTCCGAGGTCCTGACCCCGGCGACCGTTATCCAGATCCTGGAGAGGACTGGGCTCACCGGGGAGGTCATGCAGGTCAGGGTCAGGATCGAGGACGGGCCGGACAAGGGACGAATCATCACGAGGAACGTGAAGGGCCCCGTCAGGATCGACGACATCCTCCTCCTGAGGGAGACTGAGAGGGAAGCAAGGAAGATCAGGTAGGGAAATCGATGCCCCAGGTATACAAGTGCAGCTTCTGCGGCTATGACATCCCGCCGGGTACGGGCATCAACTACATCAGGCGGGACGGTAGGGTCCTCAGGTTCTGCTCGAGCAAATGTAGGAAGAACGCCCTCAAGCTGAAAAGGGACCCGAGAAAGTTCAAGTGGACAAAGGCCTACGTCAAGCGCTGAGACCCAATCCTTAAATCAGATACGACGATATCTCTTGGAGGCTTCCGATTGTACGAGGAGACCCTAGTCATCCTTAAGCCCGACGCCCTCGAGCGCCGTCTGGTCGGGAGCATAATCAAGAGGTACGAGGATGTGGGTCTCGAGGTTTTAGATATACGCTTTATCTCCAACGTGAGCGAATCCCTCATCAATCAGCATTATCCCACATCGATGGCGCGAGGCCTTGGCGAGAAGGCGCAGAAGGCGATGAAGGGCATCATAGACCCGGAGGCCCATGGTAAGTTGGTTCTGGAGAGGCTTCGGAAATATTTTACGAGGGGGCCGGTCATCGCCATTAGGATAGGGGGCGAGGACGCAATACAAGTTGTCAGGAGGGTAACGGGTTACACGGATCCAGCTACCGCTGAAAAGGGAACGATAAGGGGGGATTACGCCGCAGACTCCATCTTGAAGAGTACCAAGGAGGGCAGAGCATGCGAAAACCTCATCCACGCATCCGGCGACATCAAGGAGGCCATGAGGGAACTGGACCTCTGGTTCCCTAGAAAACGAAACCCTATTTCCTGAAACCTAAATGCGCTGAAAGGTCGACGAGCATCGGGGAAGCGAATCATATATCTATGGATTAAAAATATGTCTTTACGAAGCCATCTTGAGGCAAATAACCTCGATCCTTTTTGCCTCAAAATGTGTTCAAACAGTCGTTCAGAAGATTACTTTTCGGGCCCAAAGACAACGTTTGAAGTCTAACCCTATGATCGAGGCGTTATCAAAATTCTCGTCTCTCAGAACACGGCGAACAGGCAAGGCACCACTTTAGACCCTGAAATTATGACTTGGAAATTCATTCTTGTGGTGTGAATCTCCACTAAGAGAATGTGAATGTGCGTAAAACTCCACAACCTTACTGGCTAACATTTTTTGATTACTTCAATATATTGAACCTGGGTTGAATAGGCGTACTCTGGTTGTGTGCGAGAAGCCCGATGCTGCGAGGCGTATTGCTCAGGCCCTCGACGATGATAATGCCCCTGATGGATACAGCGAGCGCGGCGTTCCATACTATATCGCGAGGAGGGGTGAAGAAGACCTCATCATAGTCTCAGCCCTTGGTCACCTTTTCACAGTGGCCCAGAACGGAGGTGGCTGGACTTATCCTGTGTTCGGTATGAGATGGGTGCCGGCGTACGAGGCGGACAAGAAACTGGCGAGGACTAAAGGTTTCATCGAGGTAATCACCAAACTGGCCTTGGGGGTGGATAGCTATGTGAATGCCTGCGATTATGACATGGAGGGCAGCCTCATCGGCTATATGGTCCTCTTAAAAACTTGTGGAGAGGGAAGCCTGGATAGGGCCAGGAGGATGAGATATTCGACACTGACTGATGTGGACCTGAAGAAGTCATGGGAGGAGATGTCCAACGCTCTCGACTTCCCGTTGATTGAGGCTGGGCGAGCGCGCCACGAGGTGGACTGGCTTTTCGGGATAAACCTGTCAAGGGCTTTGACTATCTCGGTGAAGAACGTCACGGGCTTCTACAAGACTCTCAGCATCGGCAGGGTTCAGGGCCCCACCCTTAGCTTCATCAGCGACAGAGAGGTCGAGATCGGGTCCTTCGTACCGATCCCCTTCTGGACAGTAAATGCCGAGGCGAGGATAGATGGAAAGAAGTTCATACTAGAGCATGAGAGGCCCCGAATCAACGTTCGAAAAGAGGCGGAGAAGGTCGAATCCGACTGTCGGGGGAAAAAAGGGGTCGTTAAGTCGATTCAGTCGGCTAGAAAGGAGGATTGGCCATTTCCACCATTCAACCTCGGTGACTTACAGAGGGAGGCATACTACAAGCTCCGACTCTCACCGAGCATGACGTTGAGGGCCGCGGAGAGGCTCTATATCGAAGCGCTCATCAGCTATCCCCGCACCTCAAGTCAGAGGCTGCCTCCCTCAATAGACTTTAAGGAGATACTAGAGGGCCTCCAAAGACGAAGGGAATACAGTGAACTTGCGACGATCTTGTTGGCGAAAACATTGCTTAAACCAATGCAGGGAGAGAAGGACGACCCTGCCCACCCGGCGATTCATCCAACAGGAAGACTACCAGACAGCCTTGGAAGGACTGATAGCCGTGTGTTTGATCTGATATGCAGGCGATTCATGGCGTCTTTTGATAGACCCACGATTAAGGTCAACATCGATGCCATCGTGGATATAGGTGGACAGATCTTTCACCTCAAAGGCAGCAGGATCCTCGAAAAGGGGTGGATGATGTTCTACGAGCCTTACATCAAGGAGAAGGAGACTGAGCTCCTATCTCTCAAAGAGGGACAAATGATTCCCATAACGAGTGTCAACTTGTCCGAAAGATGCACCAGGCCCCCACCTAGGTTCAACCAAGCGAGCTTGCTCAAGCTGATGGAGGACGAGATGATCGGGACCAAGGCCACCAGGGCAGACATAATCGACACCCTTTTCAGAAGGGGCTATGTCAATGGCGGGGACATCGAGATGACGGACCTCGGCTTCGCCATCGTTGAGACCATGAGTCGATACAGCCCTCAGATCCTCTCGTTGGAGATGACAAGGAACCTGGAGCGGGAGCTGGACTCGATCCAATCAGGCGAAGTTACTGCGAATACCGTGGTCGAAGGGGCTAAGGATCTCCTTGGACCCGTCCTGTCCGATTTCAAAGAGAAGGAGAGGCTGATAGGTGCCGAGATCGACGAAGCGCTGAGGAGGGAAGCTCAGAAGGCCAGTTTCCTCGGCCCTTGCCCCGCGTGCAAGAATGGGGAGATCAGGATTGTGAGGAACAATGAGACAGGGAAGAGGTTCGCCGGCTGTAGCAACTTCTACGCCGACCTCTGCACAGTCAGCTATCCTCTACCTCAGAGAGGTAAAATTCAGCCGACAGGGAGACGCTGCATGAGCTGTAATACGCCCATCGTTAGGGTGATAAGAAGGGGCAGACGCCCCTGGGATCTATGTCTGAATCCTAGATGTCCCACCAAGGGGAAGAATGGGGATGACGGAAGACAGGTGTAGATTATGCTGGTTAAGGCGGGGAAAAGATTCTGAATATTGTCCTTTTCACCTGAAGGCCCTCAGGAATCTTGAGAATGCATACGGCGCTTGGAAGAAAGCGACAGACATTGGGTGGTACGAGTTTTTGGGAGAGGTCTCTAGGATGGAGGGAACGGGGCCTTGGGCGAAGGAGGTAGCCGTCTATCTCCTGGGCGAGAAATCCAAATAGACCCCTTGTTCCGTCGCTCAAAGGATTTTAAGTTATTTTCGGTTATTTTATCCTTTTTTCAAACGATCTCGGTTCAATTGGTTGCATCGCGATTCTAGGATTCTTCCTCCTTCCTGATCTCCCATCGGCTCTCCCTGCCGTCCCTTATCCACATTCCACCGAGTGACTTGACGGCATCGTTCACCGGCCCCCAGAGATCGCCAAGGAACTTCTTCGGCCTCACGGTAACGACCTCCTCGCCCTCGTTTATATCGATCAGCGTTAGGTCGATGCCCGCAGCCACAAGCCTCTCGCCTATACCCATGGGGGGCCAAGCCCCAGCCTCCTGAGGTTGCGGCACAACCGAGCCTTGGGCGATCTTCCCCACAGACAGGACAACGCCTATCTTCGCCCCGCATTCGGGGCATGTTATCCACGTGATCTTAGAATCCTCTCTCTCCGACAACCAGGCTCACCACGCATAAGTGATGAGACCAACGTCTTAAAAATGTGAGCATGAGCATATTCGTCTGGTCTCAGAGGAGAAAAAGCAGGATTTTGTCCCATATTCATGAGACAAAATAAGCGATAAACAAGCTAAAGTCCATTTTTTATGTCGATTAATTTTTCAAATATTTTCCCATGGAATTATTTTAAGTTTTAATTGAATTAAATATTATATAATTAGTTCTTAATTTTGTTTTAAATCGACATTTCAATAAAAACCGTTATAATAGGTTAATATCAGCTATATTTTCCCGGGACACCCATGTCTGTCCAAGTGGAGAAGTTTCAATGCCCGTACTGTGAAAAGCAGTCCGCGAGCCCAGGGGGGCTGCGTTTCCACATCAAATTGGAGCACCCCGAGAAGTTCGATGAGTTCAACCAAAAGCATTACTCGAAGATGATTGAAAGGTTCAAGCTGTCCATCGCCATTGTGTAGTGACCTCATAAAGAAGGTTGTATTCCATTTTCAGGGCTCATGTACGCTAGGCGTGTCCAAAATTCTGAAGGTATGTATTCTATAAGGCCTCGGGAAATTCAAACGAAGTAATTTCGAAATTCGTCGGCGTTCAAGTACGAATTACACAATAATGTTAATTTCCTCCGCCTATTATGAGGGGGTTCGATGCCTCGAACAACTATAATGGTCAGAAACTATGTCCCAAAAAATCAAGCCTCATAGGACCATGGGAGCGGATGCCAAATGAACGATTAAAAACTCTTGTCAATATATTGTTTGTCAGGTGGTTTGTATGAGGCTGATCGATAGGATATACCTCGTTGGAGGGTCGGACTATGGGTATTCGGCGCCAGGCGACTGCAACGTGTACATGGTGGATTGCGGTGGTGCGCTGGCCCTTATCGACACCGGTGGTGGAAACGGCATCCCATCGGTACTTGGAAATATCAGGAGAATGGGGTTCGACCCCGCGTCCCTTGATGTGGCCTTTTTGACACACTGCCACTACGACCACATAGGGGGCAACAAAGCCATTAAGGAGTCAACCGGATGTAAAATCGCAGCCCACGAAATTGAGAAGGAAGAGATAGAAACCCTAGGCGGACTCACCCACTACGAGATGGCTCGAGAAGAGGGCCTGAGCTTCGAGCCCGCCGAAGTAGATATTGCGCTTCATGGAAATCAGAGGTTCAAAGTCGAAGAACTAGAATTCGAAATTATCCATACTCCAGGGCATACGCCGGGTGGAATTTCTCTCCTGCTCAAGGATTTAGGAACGACCAACCTGTTCTCCGGCGATACGGCATCTGCCAGGGGAAGGCTTGGATATATAAATGCGCTGGGCTGCGACCTCAAGAACTGGAAGACCTCCATAAAGAAGCTGCTGGCCCTGAGGCCAGAGAGGCTTTTCCCGGGCCATGGCGTCTTCGTCCTCTCTGGGGCCACCGACGATCTTGCTCTTCTCGACCAGAAGATGAACGCCCCATGGATAAACATAGTGACATCTGTCGGTTGACACGCCAGCCATCGAAAATCTCAATGATCAAGCAACATTCCTCCGACTCCAATATATATGTGTCAACACCGAGCTCATTGTGGTAATAAGTTACAAATGGATTCCTCATTTGGCTTTGAGGGTTCACAGTATCTGATGGGATTCCTTCACTGCTTATTTATAGCTCTGCTCTCGCTTGCCACATGGTTCTGCTTCAATGCCCTTAACCCTGTGTTCTTAGCCTTCATTTACGGGGTAATTATCACCAACGTTGTGAGGGCCCCCCGAAGCCTTACCCCTGGAATTAACTTCTGTGCCCATCAGTTAATGGAGGGCGTTGTTGCCATCCTTGGCTTCGTTGTAACCTTCAGAAGATTTGACCTGACCGTCTTTGGGGTTCTCAACTCCGCATTAATCATCTTCCTGACTCTATTTCTTTCACATCGGCTTGGCAAGGAAATTGGCTTGAGCGAAAACCTAGCGACGCTGATCGGGGTTGGAACGTCGATCTGTGGCACTTCTGCCATAGCCGTTACCTCCATAAAAATGGACGCAAGCGAAGAAGAGACAAGGGTCGCCATTGGTTGTACAACCATCCTTGGCTTGATCCTCACGATCGTTTATGCCCTGTTATTTTTATACACACCACTGAGTCTCTGGTTGAACGGAGACCCAGATGCTTATGCCCTGTGGGTCGGTACCAGCACTCATGAGATACAAAATGTAATTGCCATCGCGAGTATCCTTGGGTCCAATGCGTTTGGATTCGCAATATTGATAAAAATATTTAGAATATTGATGCTCGGACCGGCCAGTTATTTTATTGTCCATTTTCTAGGTCGGAAGAAAGGAGCAGAATCGAAGGGGCAGACTGTGGCATCCTATCTGCCCTTGTATAGCTTATTGTTTTTAACTAGCGCCCTCGCTCACGCCTTCATCGATGTTTACGCAACCGAGTTGGGAAGATTTGGAGCTTTATGGGGCGGGTTTGAAGATTCGCTGCAAAAGGCAGTCCTGCCCCTCCTTCTTTCTGTAGCTTTGGCTGGGGCCGGATCATCGGTTAAAATATCTGATCTCCGTAAAATGGGAAGGAAAACTCTGTCCTTCTCGGCTCTCCTTGCTTTGATAGGAGGATCGATTTCCCTGGCTCTCACATATGCTGTATCTAATGTGCTGAATGTATTTATTTAGAAGATAAATCTGGAGACCTATTCAACAGATACAAGAATATAAAGTTAAACCATTACGCTGTGGGGGTTACGGTCTCCTTTTTTATCGGCATCCCGAATATTTTTCGGACCGGCTCATTTTTGGTGCTTGAGTTGTAGCTAAACTTGACCTCCTTTACGGAGTCGCTCCTCATAGTCTCAGCCGTATCGAGATCCGGTTTTTCATTTATCGCCATTTGCTCTTCTCTCTCCGCCCTTAATTCCTCAGTCCTTTTCTGGAGGACAAGGTGGTAATCCTCGAGGCTCTTGTCGGGCTTATTTGGACTTGTCAAAGCGAGTTCCGCGTCAATAATCAGCCTTGGCGTCGTTTGCGAATCGAACCTCGCCCTAATTTCGTGTGACCTCCTTCGCAGTATCCGATGGTAGTCCTCGACGTCATCTTTCTCAGGGAGCTTGTTATACATCTTCAAGTAGTTGATGTCGAACTGGGAATAGATGCTGCCTATGAAAAATCCCAGCGACGCGTCTTCCTTTGAGGACACTGACAGGTCGAGCATATCAACGAGTCTCTTTATTTTCCCTATCTCGCAGTCCTCCAACTTCGAATCGATGTACTGCTCGCACACCCCACGTAGCAACGGATCCGTAGAGACCCCACCTAACTGGCTCTTTCGGAAAATGGAGTGATTATATTTATAGTGGTTATGTATCAGTGATACATTTCACATTTTTCAGGAGGCGCCTTATTCAGGTTATTAGATCATCTTCATAGCTCCGCGTCGCCTGTGAACCATATATAAGCGAAGCAGTTCCTCATACTTTGCGTGGTCTGCTGGCCATGGCGTTAAAAAAGGACTCGCCAAGGATCGTCTTGGATAGACCAAACATCGATGAGGCATATCATGCCGTAAAGGCAGGGATATCGGGGCACAAGACCGTCGTAATCATCGGCAAGTGCAGCGTGGACTACGAAGGGAGGGCAAGCTCAAGATTGGAGTCTGGAGAGAGGATAGTCCTTTTCAAGCCCGATGGCTCCGCCCTAGTCCACAGGCCAAGAGACTATGCCCCGGTCAACTGGCAGCCGCCTGGTTCCCTGTTCAGGACGAGGTTAGACGAGGGCCAGCTTCAGGTCAGAGTATTCAGGAGAAAAGAGAATGAGATTCTGAGTGCGAGATTCGAGGAAATCACCCTCGTCGCCGTGTTGGATCTCAGAGACAAGGGCGAATTCTACCTCTATGCAAGCGAGGAGGATATGAAACGAGCTATCTTAGCTGAGCCGTCACTTTTGGAGGAGGGATTTAGGCCGTTGACCGCTGAGAGGCCGGTGGAGCCAGGCTTCATTGACATCCTCGGCTTCGACAGAGCAAACACACTAATGGTGGTGGAGATCAAGAGAAAGGCAGCTACGAAAGAGGCGGTAAAACAGCTCAGAAGGTATGTTGATTTCTTCACAGCTGGTTCCGAGCAGAAGGTAAGGGGAATCCTAGTCGCCCCAGATCTAGCTCGAGGAGCACAGCGTTTGCTGGCGTCTTTGGGCCTGGAGTTCAAAGCGTTGTCGCCACAGAGATGTGCTGAGACACTGAGAAAGACTAGGGGTAAACCGTTGACTGAGTTCTTCGTTCATCAATAATGAAATGGTCATAAATTAAATACGGTATCGCCTGTGATCTTCATGGAGTCGTATAAATGAAGGTAGATCCGTTTCTAGTCGAGAAATGGTTGAACAAGCATGAGCTTGATGTCGAGATCAACATCTCAGAGACCTGCGTCGACCCATTCACGCTCGGAGAGTTCTTGAGCCTCACAGACAGAGAAGGCTTCTTCGAGGATTTCTCGAATACCAAGCTTACATATGGACACATACCCGGATCACCGAGTCTACGGGAGGGGTTGGCTGGGCTCTATGGGAACATGGGGCCCGAGAACATACTTGTAGCGGGCGGTGCAATTAGTGCAAACTTTCTGGTGTTTTACAGCTTGGTCGAGCCCGGTGATTCTGTGATCTCTGTTCATCCCACTTACCAGCAGTTGTATAGCGTTGCAAAGTCATTCGATGCCAACGTGAAATTGTTGAGGTTGAGGATGCGTGACGGCTGGCTACCAAGGATCGACGAGCTCGCGGGCTTGGTCGACGACAGGACAAAGCTCATCGTCATCAACAACCCAAACAATCCCACGGGTAGCCTAATTGGAACCGAGACCCTACATGCTATCGCAGAAATAGCGGAAGATTCAGGAGCCTATCTTTTGGATGACGAGTCCTATCGTGGCCTCTACGTTGATCCTGATGAATCTGTCCCCTCAGTCGTCGAGCTGAGCGACAGGGGGATAGCTACGGGGTCCTTCTCAAAGACTTTCTCCTTGACGGGCCTTCGACTTGGATGGATCGCAGCTGATAAGCCTATCATGAAGGAGTTTGAGGACAGAAGGGATTACACCACGATCAGCAACGGGATGATAGACGATGCCATTGCTTCAATAGCGGTCGAGAACGTGAACCTGATACTGAAGCGCAACCTGGGTATCATACGCACTAATTACCGGATCCTTTCTGAATGGGTAGAGGACGAGCCGCTCATCGAGTGGGTCCCTCCGAGGGCGGGTACATTAGCCTTCCTGAAATACAAGTTAGACATGCCATCCGAGGATCTCTGCAGACGCCTTCTAGAAGAGAAAAGTGTTCTGCTTGTGCCCGGCTCTTGCTTCGATATGGAGAGATTTCTACGGATCGGCTTCGGCAACAACACAGGTGTCCTCAAGGAAGGCTTATCACGATTTAAAGAGTTCTTAGACCATTACAGATAGTACTCAATTCTTATTTCTTAATCTCTTAGGAGCTGAATCATATCTTCGTTTTCTCTGCTATTTTCCCGGTTTGAAATTATGGTAGTATCATTAAAGACATTTTTTACAAGCTCAAGGGAAAAATTTAATATTCAGAAAATTTCTGAATATTAAATCGAGGTCAAATTTATTGAAAAACACGCTTGATGCTGGTCAGGATATCGCTAAAAATGCTACAGATAAATTATTTGATAGCCACCTTAGGCCTTTGAGAAGCAAGAATGCAAGAACAATTTTTCAAACATTTGTCAATGCGAGAGATGTAAAATTTCTAACAACACTAGATCTTCAAACAAAACTTGACGAGCTCGGAATATTACTGTCTAAAAAGGAGATCAACGGATGGCTTCGTTCACTCTATGATGCAGGTTTAATCGCCAAAGAAGAAGACAGAGGGAAACCAACAACATTGGCGTATGATAACAAGTACACATTTGACATGTGGACGTTGACCGTAAAAGGGAAAGAAATTGCTGAAGGAATAGAAGAATTCTTAAAGGGAAAAACCGAGCCCGTTACGTTCCTCTCAGAAATGAAAATCGAGGAGATTGCTGTCGAGGCCGAGAAAATAAAGCAGCATATTCTTAGTAAAATAGATGAGTTATACATTCAACTCACTTGCCTTAGAAACCTGCACGTAGTCGATAGGGGTCTAACTATGAACGATCTGAGGAGGAGCCTGATGCCTCAAGCCACAATATTTGAGGGAGCCTTCTTGAACTCCTTAAGGCAGGGCTTATTCGTAGAGGTTGATATACCTAAGGCTAATGGCCTGTTCTCGAGATTATTACATTTCATAGGCAGTTCTCAGAAGAGAGAACTTAGATATCATCTCACAGAAAAAGGAAGGCTTCTGACGGAACAATTATGGTCAAAAACATAGGAGCCCTAATTTCGTTAATAATGGTAGCAAATTTATCCGAATGTAAAGAGGCAATGGGCTCTCTCCTCAAAAATAGACAGAATTTACATCCAATGCATTTGCGATTCTTTAATATGACACGGGATTAGTATTTGATACCTATTAATTAGGACGATAAAGAGGTAAATATTTGATAAAAATGGTGCAATTTTCTCTGCCTATCTTCGACACCTTATGATATACATACCTTCGAATTTTGGGACATTATTTCCAACCAAGTATATTGATTGTACCATCTCTGTGGCGAAAACAGGTTTCGATTCAATCGGGATGGGGCTTATATTGGCGAAGTTCTCCTGTTCTTAGGGTACTTTGGTTTGACGATGGAGCACGTGATCGTCGAGGATAAACTTTCGAATGGTATCAGGGTCGTAGTGGAGCCCATGCCCACCAGGAGAGTATTGTCGTTGGGTCTATGGGTGAGGGCAGGATCTAGGGACGAGCAAGAAAATATCCAAGGCTGCTCGCACCTCATCGAGCACATGGTGTTTAAAGGAACAGAGAAGAGGTCGGCTGAGCAGATCTCCACTGCGATAGAAGAGAGGGGAGGGTACCTGAACGCCTTCACGGATAGAGACTTAACCTGCTTCACGGCTCAAACCCTCCAAGAGGACGCGGAGCTCGCGATCGATGTACTGTCAGACATGATTCAGGCGCCCCTCTTCCAAGAGGAGGACCTTAAAAGGGAGAAACAGGTGGTGTTGGAAGAGATAAGCAGGAAGGACGACAACCCTGAGCACCTCATCGAGGATCTGTCGAACGAAGCTGTTTGGAAAGGTAGTCAAGAGGCCCATTCAATCCTAGGAACAAAAGAATCGATCAATAAAGTATTCAGAAATCAGCTTGTAGCATACCATAACAACTTTTACACCCCAAATAACATTGTCGTCACAGCCGCAGGTGGCATAGAGCCCGGCAAATTATTCGATACACTGGATAATTATTTCATAGACGAGAAAACCGGGCATGTATCAACTCGTAAAAAACCGGTGTTCAAAAGAACCGCAAAGTTCCATGAAAGGGATTCTAGCCAAGTCCAATTGAGCATAGCCTCTGAGGGATTAGCCTTTAAAGATCGGAAGCGTTATGCCCTCTCGTTGCTGAACTCCTATCTTGGAGTTGGCTCCAGCTCGCAGCTTTTCCTGAAGGTCAGAGAGAAGGAAGGCCTTGTTTATTCCATCTATACAGACGATAAATCCATGGAGGACTGCGGTCTCTACAGAATATTCGCCGGGACTAACGTATCGAATGTGGAGAAGGTCTTCGACATCATACTAAAGGAGTTAGAGCGGCTCCAGAATGAGGGACTCACGGCCAAGGAATTGGAAAAAAACAAACAGAAGATGAGGGGAATGCTCGGCCTCAGCTTCGAGAGCGTAAGGACGAGGATGTACCACCTTGGAATGTCCACTTTAAGGCTCGGGAAGCCTCAAACATTCGAAGAAATCATTGAAAACATGGAGAAGGTTACCCTTGATGAGGTCAATCAGCTGGCTGCCGAAACATTCGATAGACGTAGTTTATCCTATATCACCTTGGGCCTGCCATGTGAGATTGCCACAAGACTGAAAAAAACCTTATTCTAAACTATTTTGTACGGCTCGGCGGTGTTCCACAGTTGTTCGAAGTAGATCTTAGCTATCATAGTCAAACCCACATGGTCCGACCAGATCGCAATGCTCTGCTCCTCAGCCACGCTCCTTCCTAGAAATAGGAGAGACTCCTTGCCATCGACCACAACTCCTCCTCCGAACATCTCCTGCCTTACCCTTATCTCCGCAAATTGGGCGATATATCTCTCCAAAGAGACGATGAGATCCTTTGTCGTTAGAAGACGGATATAGACCCTTTTATCACGCAGGAGTTCAAGAGATGGTAGCATCATAGGCGTGAGCTCAGGTGGGATCTCTGGGAGGGCCACCATGAGCTCCCTCTGCACCTTCTGGGAGATCTCCTTGAGGGTTGAGGCTATATTCTCCATGCCCCTTATAATCCAGATCTCGGGCTTCTCCTTGACACCCCTCCTCTCATAAAGGGGCTGCAGCTCTGATACAACAACCTCCCTGAACTGCTCGAACCGATTCTCTTTTCGCAATCTCTCTGACTCAAGGGCCTCAACTGGTGGCCTGGGATAATACAGCCTTGGACGCCCACCCCTAATCTCGACCCACCCTTTCTGATCGAGGCTGTCGAGAACACTGTAGACCTTGGAATATGGTATGGAAGTCTGCTCGCTCACCTGGCCGGCTGTGAGCTCCCCGGACTTAACTAAGGCAACATAAGCCAAGCCCTCGTACTCCGTGAGCCCGATCTCCTTTAGGGACCTTTCCACCTTCGTGCTCAACGGCGGTTCGGGCAACCCGTACCCCTCAGCTTAGTAACACCCTTAGACAAATTTACCTCTATCTGCTGTTACAGACCGATGTTCACCAAACAAGGGGGGATAATTGAAAGAAGCTTAAATAATTCCCGATCAGATGAACATTTTACAAGTTGGCCTCGAGGTGATCGGTTGAGGGAGATCAAGCAAACGGAAAGCCTGTGCCCTGAATGTCTGAAAGTACTATCAGCCACGATATTCGAGGACAATGGAAGGGTATACATGCGTAAGGTGTGCCTCGAGCACGGGGAGTACACCGATCTTTATTGGGACAGCTACGAGGACTACGAAAGGGCGCTACGTTTCGATCACCTTGGTACGAAGCTCAACAATCCGAGGACCAAGGTGAAGAAGGGCTGCCCCTTCGACTGCGGCATATGCCCCGAGCACAAGTCCCACACGGTCCTAGCCATCGTGGACGTCACCAACAGGTGCAATCTCAGGTGCCCAATATGCTTTGCTCATGCAGGGGCCGCTGGTTACCTTTACGAGCCAACAGTCGAAGAGATAAGGGGCATGCTAGGGAATCTGATGGCGAATGATCCGGTCCCCCCTCCGGCCCTTCAGTTCAGTGGCGGCGAGCCCACCGTGCGGGATGACCTCCCGAACCTCGTGAGAATGGCAAGGGAAATGGGCTTCTTCCACATCGAAGTCAACTCGAATGGAATAAGGATGGCGGAGAGCGTCGACTACTGTAAGGCACTCAAGGACGCAGGGGTCAGCACGGTCTACCTACAGTTTGACTGCGTTACCGCTGAGCCGTACATCGTTGCAAGGGGGCACAACCTTCTACCAATAAAGCTGAAGGCCCTTGAGAACCTCAAGGAAGCCGGCTTCCGGAGCGTCGTGCTCGTGCCCGTGCTCGTCAGAGGGGTAAACGACGACCAGGTAGGAGACATCATACGCTTTGCAATCGAGCACAACGACGTCGTGAGGTGCGTTAACTTCCAACCGGTGGCATTCACGGGCCGGATAAACAAAGAGGATAGGGAGAAAATGCGAATTACCATCCCCGACCTTATTCGCTTGGCTGAGGAGCAGACGGACGGGCTCATCAAACGCTCCGATTGGTATCCAGTCCCATCGGTTGTCCCCTTTGTCGAGTTCATGAGCAATCTGAAGAACCGAAATTACGTGAGCTTCATGGCCCATCCCCACTGCGGCATGGCGACATACCTAATAGTAGAAGGTGATAAAGTAAAACCAATCACCCAATACTTCGATGTCGATGGATTCATAGAGGCCCTTGAGATCGCGAACAAGAGATTGAAGAAGGGGCAAAAAACAAGGGCGAAGATGACTATGGCGTCGGCCGCCCTGAAAAAGATAGACATGGGCATGTTCCGAAAGTACATCCTTCCAGTTATTACCCGCGGTGACTACGAGAGCCTCAGCGAACTGCACCACAGGGTGATAATGATCGGCTCTATGCATTTCATGGACCCCTACAACTTCGACCTTGAGAGGGTAAACAGGTGCGTCATACATTATGCGACGCCGGATGGCAAGATCATCCCATTCTGCACAATGAACACATTGCACAGGAAGAATATCGAGAAGAAATTCGCACAACCTCTGGACGCCTCCAAGCTCACACCCTTAGCCAATATCGATGAGCTGATGGGAAGGAAAGAAGCGGCTGACGAGTGACACCTGAAGTCTATGCGATTCTCCCAGACGCGATTGAAAAAAAGGTTTTTCCTACATCGGTAGCAAACATTGGAAAACATTTGATGTATGATTCAAATGTTGCCATGCAACCATCCAAAATATTTGGTTATCCCTCTTGGCAGGTGAACCCCAAAAAAAATATTGGAGGCCTAGCAGCGTCTGATAACTTGTTTTTAAATTTTTAAACGATTTTTAATGGCGATAGAGATAACCACACCTATCCCAGAGCCTATCGCCTGTGGAATGTTTATTATTATTTCAGCTGCGGCAGCCTCTACCCCCATGCCTAGGAAGAAAGCCTCGGCGATAAAATATCCTAATATCAAGACGACGCCACCCGCAAACCAAGCAATTACGGTTCTATATATTGTGCGTTTTTCTGACTTCCCCGCCAAGTATCCTACAACATACCCCTCAGCGCCTTTAATTATCGTGGTGGGAATGACGAATATCATCCAACCGCCGAGTAGATCCGCAAGGCCGGACCCAAGGCCTCCGGCGATTGCGCCAATAACTGGTCCAAAGATAAGAGCCGTCGTGACGACAACAGCGTCTCCTAAATTGAAATACCCTCCAGTCGCAGGAAAGGGTATCGTGAAGATCATTGTTCCTATGGTTGTTAACGCGCCCATCACCGCAATGGCCGCGATTTCCCGGGTCCCGAAACGACTAATCTCCGTCATAAAACTCACCAATCACCTTCATTACATATTCTAAATCTTTGCTGAAACAGCTATGGCGCTTTCCGATGTGCCACTTGCCTAAGACGTATGTGTGTGCCGAACACGCATCGACTGCGATATAACTAAACGCGATACCTCCAGCCACAGCAAGCTCAGAATCTGTCTCAGGCATATTACTACTATAGTTATAACTAATATATTTAAAGCCTGATGGTTTGTAATGTCATCTGCGTATTCATTTGGGAAGGCAGAAGGTCTTACCTTTTAAAAATCAGAACTTCATTCTCACTGAGGCGAGAATTAGCTTCGAACGAGATACGCTAAAGCAATACCCTCAAATCGTCAAGGGCATCAAGGACGCGGCGACCTTTCTCAGTTATCTTCAGCAGCCGGCGCTTACCCTCCGCTTGAGGGGTTACCAAACCCTTCTCCTCGAGATCCGACAGGTGCTGGTAGACGGCTCCTAAGGTCATCTCACGCCCCAAGCCCTTCCAAAGGGCATAGCCATAGGTATTCCTGCGCGAAATTGCCTTCAAAAGGCGCTCCTTCGTCGCCAGCCTCAAGCCAAGACCCGGAGACCTCCTCTTCCGGCTGAGGCTTTTTAGGATGTCGTTGGTCTTCAACCCACTGCTAGTGATAATGCTGACGACCGAATCGGTTCGGTCCATCGAACCCATCTCCATCAGCTTAGGAAGGCAAGCAACGGTCGCGGCGCTCGCCGGCTCCACGAACATGCCCTCAGATCTGGCGATCTCCTTCTCGAAGAACAGCATCTCATCGTCCTTTACGGACACAGAGATGCCATCAGATTCCCTTATATCTTTCAGAGCGGCGACCCCATATTTTGGCTCAGAGACCTTTATCGCCATCGCTACAGTATTCACATTTTCTAGCTCCAGGGGCTCTCCAGCTCCGAGCCTGAACGCCTCCGTTATGGGGGAGCAACCAGCCGCCTGAACCCCGATCAACCGGGGTTTCTTCTCGATGCGCCCCATCTCTTCGAGCTCTTTGAAACCCTTCCAAATGGAGTGGATGGTGACGCCGCTGCCCATCGCCACGACCACCCAGTCAGGGACTTCACCCTGCTCCGATATCTCGTATGAGATTGTCTTGAGAGCTTCCATCGATAGTGGGTTGAGCTCTGTCGTTGCTTGGTACCAACCCGTCTCAAGGGCCAGGTCGATCGCCCTCGTAATCGCCTCTTCGATGTTTTCACTCTCCTCGTCTACAGAGGCGTCATACGCGATCATCTGTGCGAGTTTACCGATATCCACATCGCTTGGGACTATGAGGTGGCATGCGACATCCTCTTTTGCAGAGTAGGCGGCGAGAGACGCGCCGTGATTACCATTGGTGGCACAGATTATAGAGTCAAACCCTTTCCCGACGGCATCAGAGAGGATCAGCGAGGCGGAACGATCCTTGTAAGAGCTTGTCGGATTCCTTGTTTCATCCTTCAGGATCAATGTCTTGAGGTTGAGATTTTCCTCGAGCCTCTTCGCCTCCCAGAGCGGCGTCCCTCCCTCGCCCATGCTGACAGGTTTGTGGACCCGAGGCATCACGAGACGATACCTCCAGAAAGCGAGAGGCCCCGTAAACTTAACGGATCTTAAGTAGTCCGTTTCGAGCGAATACTCTAGCATCCCTCCACAATTTGAGCAGAAGAACGATTTTCCATCATCTACAGATTTCAAACCGCACAGAGGGCACTTTAATTGAAATGGGGAGGGCATCTCTCGTATAACTATTGGAAAGCAACTGTTTAAGTGTTAAGCGTATCCGTCATCCTTTTATTCCCAATTCCACATGGAGGGCTTGAATACCGGGAAATAAATCCATGAAGCTTAGCGAGTTGCGGCCGGGCATGGAGAATGTAGACCTTAGAGTCAAGGTCTTAAAGCTAAAAGAGCCCAGGCGCGTGAAGACGAACAAAGGCGTCACCCATGTTCTGGTTGAGGGTGAGGTCGAGGACGAGACAGGTAGGCTGGGGCTCACCGTCTGGAACGAGTTAATCGAACAACTGAAGAATGTAGACGCGGGTAGCAGAGTGGACCTGAAGAACTGCTTCATAACCTCATTTAGAGGAGTCCTTAGCGTGAATGTTGGACGGGACTCAAAGATAGAAAAACCCGAGGAGAGAGCGTGATGGAGGATCGTATTTTGGATGAGATCCGGCTTGAAGTAAAAAGACTAACGCCCCACAATGGTACACACGGCTTCGATCACACGTTGAGAGTCTACAAAACTTGCATGAGGATCGGCTTCTCAACCGGAGCCGACCTCTCAGTCCTCCTGCCGGCAGCCCTACTCCATGATGTCGCCAGGGAAGAGGCCGAACACAACAACGCAAGCTCCGTGAAGGCTCGTGAGATCCTCATGTCCCTAAACTATCCTCGTGAAAAGATGGAATTGGTGGCCAGGGCAATCTCCACTCACAGCTTCTCAGGCAGGCTAACGCCAGATTCTCTCGAGGCGGAGATCCTCTCAGACGCCGACAAGCTCGACGCAATGGGCGCCCTGGGCGTTTACAGGGCCGCCATGTATAGCGGGGAGAAGGGCAGGCCAATAGAGGAATTTACCGCCCACTTCTATGAGAAGCTGCTGAAGCTCAAGGAGAAGCTATACACAGACGAGGCAAAACGTATCGCTGATTCCAAACATAGATTCATGCTGTCTTTCTTGGAGCAGCTAGGCAAGGAGCTATCGCTCGATTCTCAGGTTTGATTTAGGCTACGCCCCATCGCCTGTACAGCTCGTGGTCGATTCCCAGTTGGTCGAGGATCCTCCCAACGACAAAGTCGACTAAGTCCCCGATGGTCCTAGGCTCGTGATAGAATGCCGGCATCGCCGGCAGTACCGTGGCTCCGAGGTAACTCAGCTTGGCCATGTTTTCAAGGTGTACGGCGTGGAGCGGAGTCTCACGGGGTACAATGACAAGGGTCCTCCGCTGCTTCAACTGAACATCGGCAGCCCTCGTGATCAGATCCTCGCAGTATCCAGAAGCTATCCCACCTATTGTCTTCATGGAGGCAGGAACTATGATCATCCCATCAACCTTGTACGAGCCGCTTGAAATAGGGGCTGTGAGGTCCGTGGGTTTGTATTGAATACTAGATAGGTCATCAAGTGCACCTTGACTACCCAACTCGTGTTCGATGATAAGCCTGGCGGAGTCGCTGATGACGAGATGGACTTTGATGTGCCTCTCTCTGAAGAACTCGAGTAACCTTTTACTATACACGGCACCGCTCGCCCCGGTCACGGCGACTATCAGCTCCATATCTGGTGTTCCTCTAGAACTCATTCTAGATACCCATCATAAAGCTTTTTGAGGGTTTCACCGAGTCAGATACGTGGTTTCATCTTGAGGATCAGGCTTGTGATACCGATAACTGGTTTATCTGCTGATGCCATCGTGGAGCGACTCGAGTTCCTGAGGGAGATTGCCGATCCTGGGACCGAGGTAGATGCCGTTCAGATCGCTGTTGGGCCGCCGGCGATCGAGTCCGAGGTCGACGAGATACATGCCGGGCCCGACGTTTTACGCCTTGTGAGGGAGGCAGAGGCCGAAGGATGCGACGCTGCGATCATCTGGTGTGGAAGTGATCCAGCGCTGGAAGCTGCCCGTGCGCTTGTAGACATCCCTGTGATCGGGCCAGGCGAGTCCATGAGGGCAATTGCTTCTATCCTTGGTAAAAAGCCCTGCAACATCACTCCCGAGATACCCGTTCTGGAGATGAGGGGCAATCTGGGCAGAACAGTTGAGGCCGTCAAATCGATGGTCGTGTCAAAGGTAGAAAAGGGTGAAGGGGATGTATTCTTCCTAGGATGCCTAGCGTTATGGGGGATCGGCAGGAGGCTAAGGGAACAAATCGGGGTCCCGATAATCGATGGAGCAGAGGCCTCGCTTAAGATGGCGGAGATGGCAGTAAAACTGGGCCTAAGACACAGTAGGATATCGTATCCAAAGTATCCACCTAAGCACCGTCTGTGAATGTTTCTCTAGCCAAATGATGCCTAGTACTCGCCTTCTTCCTCTTCTTCTTCCTTGTCTTCTTCGCCCTTAGGCTGGGGCGGATGCACAGGGTCGATGCAGATGTATAGTATGTTATTGCCCCTGATGAAGACGTCGCCGTAGCTTGCTATAAGACCGTTCTCGTCGTACTCCTTGGCGCCCTTCAGCATGAGGTTCATGTAACCGTCAGCCCTCGTCATCCTACCCCAATACTCACCTCTGCTCTTGAGTGTGACAGTCACGTTGTTACCCACACTTTTGATGAGGACATTAAGCGGCTTCTTTCTCGGCTCCAAACTGTACACCTTATGTAAGATTCAACTATCTACCCCCCCACTTCGATATAAAAGGTTTCTGAGACTGAGATAAAACGCGATATTTTCAGTTTTTCTTGATCTTCGCAAATACCAACCAGTCCTTCAGATCCTCATCTTGAGCGAAAGGGATACTAGTCAACCCCGAGTCTTTGACAACCTTCATGAACAGATCCTCAGAGAATGCCTTTTTGAGAGCCGATACAATTATGATGGAATCTGGTCGACTCACCCTCCTAATCTCTATTAGGGTTTGGCATGGCGATGGCAAGTTCTGAATAAGGGTGACCGCGAAGACGATATGAAAGACCTTGGATCTGAAGGGGAGATTATCAGCGTCGGCCTGGATGAGATGCGTATTTATCTTGCCTTTCAACCCCGACAGAGCCGTCGAGAGCAGCCTGTGCGATATATCAACGCCGATGCAGTGCGAGTTCAGCCTCTGAAGGAGGAGCCCGGTTCCGCACCCATCGTCTAAGACCAAGTCATCTAGAAGAGGTTTGATCTTTTCTAGGATCAAGTTGTACTTAGCTTCCTGTTCCTCAGCGTACCTGATGTCATAGATTTGCCCACCCAGCGAATCATAGGACCTGAGAACGCTCCTTTTACCCTTCCCCGCCGTTGCATTCTTACCGTGAAAGGTGTTTGATCCCCCTTTTTGTCTCATGTTGTCGAGACTAATCTGATTTCTAAACCAATAAAAATGATAATATTCTGCTATTTATTCCTCTTCGCTCATGATCCGTGCCTTGAGCACTCTATCCCCCTTCGCAAAACCATGAATGACCTCTTTGTTTGCACAAGTTGAGTGGCAATAATGCTTCCTGCAAAAAAAGATAGCTACAATTTCTCTTCGAGCTGTTAACGTCTCGAAATCTTTTTTAGAAGACCCTAAACCCATCATCTTCATGGACTCATTCTGCTCGAAGGAAGGGCACCAACAAACTTATGTGAGTGATTCTAATGCTCGACGCAGAAGCTCAAAGGTTCTGGATGGGGTCGAAAGGGTGGTCCACCGCTCCCTGCTGAAGGGTGTGGGTCTTACAGATCAAGATCTGAGGAAGCCCCTAGTCGCAATAGCAAATTCCTGGAACGAGATAGTCCCCGGTCACATTCATCTCGACAGGCTCGCTTTTCAAGTAAAGAAGGGGATCGTCGAGGCCGGCGGGACGCCGTTGGAGTTCAACACTATAGGGGTGTGCGACGGAATCGCCATGGGCCACGAGGGAATGAGGATGAGCCTGCCAAGTCGCGAGCTAATAGCGGACTCGGTCGAGATCATGGTTGAGTCCCACGGGTTCGACGCGATGGTCTGCCTCACAACCTGCGACAAGATAGACCCTGGGATGATGATGGCTGCGGCACGCCTCGATATCCCCACCATCTTCTGCCTTGGCGGGCCGATGGAGCCGGGTTGCCCTGCCTGGGGGAGGTTCAAGGACACGCCCATCACCGTTCAGGAGCTTTTCATGGTCCCGAGCCTCGTGAAATCGGGAGAGATGAGCGAGGAGGAGGCTGAGTATCTGGAGGAAGTCTGCTGCTCGGGGGCAGGGGCCTGTGGCGGGATGTTCACCGCTAACTCGATGCAGTGCCTGATAGAGGCCATCGGAATGGCCCTCCCGCAGATGGCGACGGCTCCGTCGATGGGGGCGCAGAGGATGCGCCTGGCCTACAAGACAGGGCAGCAGGTAATGAAACTATTACAGGCGGGTCTGACACCAGGCGAGATAATGACGGAGAAGGCCTTTAGGAACGCTATAACGGTGGACATGGCCCTCGGGGGCTCCACGAACACCGTCCTCCACCTCAAGGCGATCGCGTTGGAGATGGGGCTAGATCTCGACCTTGCCCTCTTCGACGAATTGAGCAGGAGAACGCCACACATCTGCAACATGGCCCCGGCGGGGTCCTACAAGATTAAAGACCTACACAGATCAGGCGGAGTACCAGCCGTGATGAGGGAGCTCGGGGACCGCATCGACACCGGCGTACTCACGGTCTCGGGGAAGACCCTCGGCGAGGCCATCTCAGGTGTCGAGGTTGTCGATCGTCTGGTGATTCGGCCGGTCTCTGACCCTATCCATAAAGAGGGCGGTATAGCAGTCCTAAGAGGGAGCCTGGCGCCTGATTCGTGTGTCGCCAAGGTCTCGGCGATGAGCCCAAAGATGATGAGATTCAGGGGTAGAGCCGTGGTTTTCGAGAGGGAGGAGGACGCAGTCGACGCCATCCACGGGGGTGTTGTCGGGCCCGGGGACGCCGTTATAATACGCTACGAGGGGCCCAAGGGTGGCCCTGGGATGAGGGAGATGCTCACGGCGACAAGCGCGATAGTCGGCCACGGCCTCGAGGAGAGCGTCGCACTGATCACGGACGGCAGGTTCTCAGGGGCAACACGAGGCCCATGCATAGGGCACGTATCACCGGAGGCCTCGGGGGGAGGCCCTATAGCCCTGGTTAAAAATGGCGACAGGATACTAATTGACATACCGGATCGCAGGATAGAACTCGACGTGCCAAAAATCGAAATGGGAAGAAGGAAGGGCGCCTGGAGGCCACCGGAGCCAAGAGTCAGGCACGGCTACCTCGCCCGCTACGCCTCAATGGTCTCGTCGGCGGACAGGGGAGCCATACTGGAAAGGCCATCATAACGGCGATTGTAACCATTCGAAAAAGACAGAAACACTTCAAGCTTCTTGCGGATCGCTATCAATTCCTATCACTTGGCTTCCTTTTTCAAGTTCAAGCGCTTGTAAAGATAATATACTGGAAGTCCAACTGCGACGAACGGACCCAAAACAATAACTATCGCCAACAAACCCTGAATTATCGTGAACAAGGCTTGTAGCCCGGAGTTCACGGGGGCCCACCAGTCGACCTGAGGGAGCCCCATAACCAGTTCACCAACAGACTTGCTGAGAAGTACTGTTATTGTCGCCAGCTCAACCCGGTTCTCGAGATATTTGATCTTCCCGGTGATGCCCTCAATTTCCCCCCTGATCCTCTTCAACTCGCTCTCCACCTTGAGAACGTCCTCGACGGTGGCGCACATGCTGAGTATCTCTACAAACCTACCCTCCTGCTTCTGTAGGTTGCTAAGTTGGGCCTGCAGGTCAACGTAATTCTCAGTGACGTCCTCCCCCTTCAGGTCCCTGTTGACGACTTCCCCGAGCCCCTCGATCTCTGAGACGACCTCGTAGAATTTTTTCTGAGGGACTCGAACAGTAATTGACCCACCCTCGCTCCTTGTAGTGATTGCGGAGATAAAGCCCCCGTACTTCTCGGTTATGAGCATGATATCGTCCACCGTAGGATCGATGTCGTCAACCCTCACCTCTATTCTGGCGGTGAAGACAACCATCCTCTCGGTAAACGCCTCTACAAGTTCCCCTGGGCTCTCCTCTCCAGTCTCTGGCCACACGCTGAAAACCCAACTCCATCCCGAGAGCCCTGAGGCTGCCGATTTAGCCGAGTCTGATGTCCTCGCTGCATCTGCGGCTGTTTTTGCCGCGACTGCTGCCGCCTCTTCTTCGCTAACATCCTCAAAACCAGGTGTTGACAATATAAACTGGGTCTTAGCCTGAATTCCCCCTCTCTGCCTGAACGTCGATCCCAAGGTATATGCCGAGATCATCGTCAAGAACAGAATACCGAAGACGAGGACCGCTTTCTTTGACGGCCGTGCAAGATGGATCCCAGATCTGATCATAGCTGCAACCCCATATTTTACACGTTATAATTATTAATTATTGAAACTAATATTTTATACCATGTTTTAGAACAATCCATTCTAACTTTTGAACAGCTAATAATCAGGTCCTACAGCCGAAAGAGGGGTAAAAGGTTGTTTCAATTCGTCAAAAAACATGGAACAAAACATGTTTTTCTATTGAATACCTAGAAACGTGCCTAGGGATCCTAAGTGATACGCGTAAAAAATACCTTTAGTTCAAGTTATAGTCATTTTTTGAAAAATGAGGGTTAAAAGAATGTGGGAATGCTCGTGTTGAGTCAGTATAGGTATTTTCTCATGTGCACCGGTGTAGCGTGAGGAAGGGGTAGGTCTTTCATTGTTTTGAAGCCGGGCTCGGCGTTTATCACGTGGGGTATCATGTTGGCCGTAATCGCTATGGTGCCGAAGTCGCCGTGAACGCATGGGGAGATCCTTTCTCTTATCGGGGGCTCGCCGTTTATGACGACGCTGTCGAACTCATCTGGGGCGCCTATGTAAGCCTTGAAGTCGAGGGTTATCAACGTCTTACCGCCTTTGACGCCGAAGGCCTTCTGCATCGTGCCGGCGTTGTATCCCTTCGGAACCTCAATGGCGTCGCTGGCGGCGTCGTGGTCGAGGACAACCGGTTGAACTGGATCTACTCTTATCTCGCTGAGCTCCCAGCAGAGGGCGTCGGCGATCATCTTTATCGACTGCTCAAGGCCGACGTGGCCTGTGATCTCGTGCTTCCTGATCTTCTCGTTGAACTCCTTCAGGGTCAGGCCCGCGCCTATCTTCTGCTGGAACGGTATCCTACGAGTCGCTGCGTTCATCTGTCTGGTAACGTATATGTCGTCGACCCTTGTGCAGACGCCTGTCAGGACAATGGGGAGGGTGTCCATTAGGAAACCCGGGTTGATCCCTGTTCCTAGGAGAGCAGCGCCCTTCTCGTATGCGAGCTTGTCGAGCTTCTTCGCGTACTCAGCCCCTTCCCTGGTCGCGTATGGGTAGGACAGCTCCTCACAGGTCGATACGCAGTTAACGCTTTGGTTCAGGATCTGAACTAACTGGTCGTATGTCTGCTTCAGGTAAGACATGGTCGTGTGACATACTATGTCTGGCTTTGTTGTCGACAACACCTCGTCCGTGTCGCATGAGATTTTTACCCCCAATTTCTTGAGCCCTAGAACCTCTCCCAGATCCTTCCCGACGATCTGGGGGTTTATGTCGATTGCACCAACAATCTCTATTCCCTCTTTGGAGAGAAGGTGGGTGGCGAGGCGACGGCCGATGACGCCTATTCCATAAGAAACTGCCTTTACCTTTTCCAATGTTAATCTGGACTATCAGTCATCTCGGGACTTTAAACCTTGCGCGACGAAGAAGTAGAATAACACGAACATCAATTGAATTAGTATATGGATGGCATATTCGATAAACTTCAATGCGTTAATAGCGGTGGCGCACAAAATTGTATTTTTATGTATCAATCAAATCCATTACCCTTTTTGAGGATTTCCATGACCTATTGAGCTCTATAGATACTTAGTACAATCGTATCAGGAACTATGCAATCAGAACAATATCAAATGCGCTCTAGATTGTCTCAAAATGTAGAGATAAAGAAGGCTTTTTATGGGATAAAAAATCTACTGACCACGCTTGTAACGCCTAAGGGCGGCGTCGGCCGCGACCAACAGCGGGTCGTACAGCTCCGACACGGCAGGACAGTAAGCGAGCTCTATCGTGCTGAACTCCTCGATGTCCATGCCCTTTTTAATGGCCAGTGCGATGACGTTGACTCGCCAGGCGGCCCCTTCCTCTCCAACCGCCTGCCCTCCGAGGATCCGTCCTGTCTCTGCGTCGACTACAACCTTAACGGAGATATTCTTTGTATCAGGCATCCAGTTCGGTTTGACCTGCATGTTCGCCCTGCCTGTGATGACCTTAAAACCGTTGTTTTCTGCGATCTCTGAGTTGTATCCCGCAGAGGCGATCTCGAGCTCGCCCACGAAGGATACGAAGGTGCCCAGCCCCCCGTCGTATTTCATGTCGCCGCCAGCCGCGTTTATTCCTGCAACGATAGCCTGCCTAAAGGCAGTTGTCGCGAGGGCTATATTCGTCGGCTTTTTATCTACCCCGCTAAAGGACATTACGCAGTCGCCGACCACATAGACGCCTTTAACGCTCGTCTCCATCCTCTCATCGGCTATTATCGCCCCATGATCATGTGCCAGACCAGCCTTGACTGCTAGCTCAGACTCCGGATCAACACCAACGGCCATTACCACTATGTCAGTAGGGATCTTCTCCCCTGCGATCTCAACCAACTCAACCCTATCCCTGCCATTTATCTTGTCGAACCCCTTGCCGAAGAGGATGCGAAGGCCTTTGGATTCTAGATAACTGCGTACGAGCTCGCCCATGTCGGGGTCCAAGTTCCTTGGGAACGGCGGTGGGCTTCTCTTTGTCACCGATACATCCAGCCCTAGTTCTTTCAGGGCCACGGCGATTTCAAGCCCGATTGCGCCGCCCCCAACCACCACGGCCCTCTTGCTCCTCAATGCCGCATCCCTGAGCTCCTTGGCGTTCTCAGGGTTCGTCACGACGTAAACTCCTCGTCCCATGAACTCTTTAGCCCCTGGGATCGGAAGGATGGTAGGTTTACTACCAGTGGCGATGATTAGTGAGTCATAGTCGAGCCAAAAAACCTCCCCTGATTCGAGGTTCTTTACCTCGACACGCCTGCCCTCTGTGTCTATCGACAAAGCTTCATGCTTTAGAAGCTTATGCAGCTGCCTTGTAACAGGGACTGTATGCTTCAGGTCCTCGAAGCTCGAGACCTTGCCCTCGATGGCGTAGGGGAGACCGCAGGGGGAGAACATATCGTAGTCGCGTTTCTCGATGATAGTGATCTCCGCGTCCCTATCAACTCTTGTCGCTGCCCTCGAGGCGTATAGTCCCCCTGTTCCTAGGCCTATGATGACGATCTTACGTGAACGATGTGATGAATCCCTCTTTACACCCATGCCCTTTAATCCCTCTTACGAAGGAGCCATACCTTTTTAATCCTTTTTATCTCTCATCTTTTTTCAATTCAGCATATAATCGTCCTTTTTTCTCCATTAACTGAATGCAGCGTAAGTGTTCCATACCAGAAATAATTCGATTCAAATTATCAGGTCAGAGTTAATGCACGACATCCTGTATCTTTTTCCTCAACTCCCTCCCTCTAGAGCGTTCAAGCCTTGCCTTGAATATACTAAGTGAAACGATCTGCTGGTCGAAGGAGATCGTCATCTCGGGGGAGAGATATGTTATGTTGGCGCTTCCAAATGAATCTGGAAATCTCTTCCTGTAACCTTCTTCCCATCTCAGATGATCGCTTATATCACGATGATTACCAAACAATAACAAATTGTATCTCTCGTGAATGACCTTAATCGCAATCGGAATGTGCGGGTCCTTTCTTATCTCCTCCATCACCTTGTCTCTGGAGTCTTTGATCTCAAGCAGCGAGTAAGTCATAATGTAATTGGGAGGAACGAAGAAACTTGGGAAACGGCACATCGGCTCGGAGATCAACTCTTCTTTGAGTAGCAACCCTATTCTCTTCTCTATAGTCTTCCTGTGTAAACCGGTCTTTTGGCAGAGCAGCGACTGATTTGTCTTCATTCCCTCTCCCGAAACAAGGCATTTCATTATTTTTATATCGGTCTCGTCAAGAGAATGCCCATTTATAGTCAGTTCGCCCTCGTCTCTGAAATCCTTCTCAATAAGGGATATCCCTGAGCTGGGGCTGTATTTTATCATGAGCTGATTCGAAAAATAGGCGGTGCTGGAAACAAATCTCGTGTCTTTGTCGGGCACGTTATACCTTATTTTTAGAACTGAGGGTATGGAGTCCATCCATATCTGGTAGCTCGTGATGCTTTCATGGTAGATGAACAGCACCATGTTGTACTCGCCTTGCCGCGACCTGAATGCAGCGAAGATATGGGGATCCTCTTTCACCCACTTGATGAACCTCTCATCCTCCGGCAGATTCATGCGAACAACAACTAAAAGGGGATAAACCTTGTAAAGTCCGAGAAAAGGACATATAGGACGATCAAGAATTTTTCGGTCAAAAATGAGGTCAACCTTCTTCTTTATGGTGTTTCTGTGCTTGTCTAGTAATTTGGAAAGGGCGTTGAAATTCACGCTCACGGATTCCCCTGAGACGAGGCTCTCGAGTAGAATGAGGTTTTCCTTGTCTTCGAACAGATCCGACATGCAATAGATTTGCATTTGACAATATTTATATTTTTTCTGTTACGAAGTGCAATAAATGCTATATAAATAAATCTATATTAAGATACTATTTATATCCAAAAAATATAAATTAATTGGCAAATATGCTGTAATACAAATTGAATAAATGATTAAAAATCGTCTTTTTCTTATATATTTTGTAATTGTAATTTAATTGCTCCCCTTTGATTAACATTTGCTTGAAGAATGATGAAATGAGAAGCTGGAGGGTCTTCTGATGGAAAATGTGTCAGTCGATCTGCAAATACACCAAATAGCAGTCCTTGAAGAGATACTAGAGAATATAAACATCACGGCTTTAGAGGACAGGTGGGGGCCGGAGAAGGTCATCAGGGTTTACGACTCTGACATAGGAATGGAGGGCATCCTATGCATCGACAACACCGCACTGGGACCAGGTAAGGGTGGCATGAGAATTCGAGCCGGTGTCACCCCTGTGGAGGTGTTCAATCTCGCCCGTACGATGACCTGGAAGTGTGCATTGGCCGATCTCCCATTTGGTGGGGCCAAGGGGGGGATAAACGCTGACCCGTACACAATCGACAAGATAAAGTACATGAAGTCCTTCGCCAGGTCAATCGCCGTGTTCTGCCCAAATCAGTGGGTCTCGGCGCCGGACATGAACGTGGGCGAGAAAGAGATAGAAGCCTTCGTCGAGGAGATCGGCGACCTAAAGGCAGCCACCGGAAAGCCGGAGAAACTTGGGGGCATCCCTCATGAACTCGGCACGACCGGGTTCGGCGTCGGCGTCTCCATCGAAACAGCCCTAGAGGTCCTTTCTCAGGTTGTCCCCATAAAGGATTCACTCGCAGGCCTGAAGGTAGCGATACAGGGATTTGGCAACGTAGGATCTGAGCTCGCAAAGTACCTTGCAAACAACGGCGCGAAGATCGTAGGCGTTAGCGACTACTGGGCAGCGGTCTATAACAGCGACGGGATAGACATCTCAAAGCTGCTGAAGCACTCCTACGCAACCGATGAAGCTCATTCTGTCAAGTATTGCAAGGGGGCGACTGAAATCCCGAGGGACGACCTTCTCTACGTCGATTGCGACATCCTTGTTCCCGCCGCCATCTCTAAGGTAATCACGGCCCAAAACGCGAGCCGGATCAAGGCAAAACTAGTTGTTGAGGCGGCGAACATACCGACAACTCCGGAAGCCGAGGAGATACTATTCAAACGAGGCGTCCTTGTGATGCCCGACATGCTTGTAAACGCCGGAGGAGTAATTGGCTCGTATGTGGAGTACCTTGGAAAGAGCGCAGATGAGGCGTTCTCCATGATAGAATCAAAGATCGGTAAGAACACCAAGGAAGTGCTCGAAACCGCGATAAACAGCGGGAATATAACACTGCCGAGGGCAATAGCGATGAAGATCGCGATGGACCGCGTCTCCAGAGCCATGCGCCAACGCAGTGGCTCTAAGGTCTTTGATTGAGGAAGGGAGGTGAGAAAATGGAAGGTAAAATGCTTAGAATCTTGCAGACGCTTGATGTGGCCTCGTCTCCGTGTCCTTTGGGGTACATCTCTCTCCACACGAACATAGTTGAGCCTCTCAAGATGATGGAGGCGTTGGAGAGCGAGGGTTACTGCCGTCGATGCCCTAGCAGCGACTGGTCCCCGAGCAGGTCTCCGATGTTCGAGATCACCCAAAAGGCGCGACAGGAGCTCAAACAACTTGAGGCAAGCGTTCTACAAGTACCGCTCAGCGTCGTCGCGCAGACCATAACTCGCAACTAAGGTGTTCTCCCTCAATCAACGGCGACGGCCGAATGGGCATCACTAACTTTTTTATAGACACAGTTTGGTTCGTTATAGAGGTCTGACGAATAGATGAATCGGTTTTATCCACAAATCGGTGAAGATAATTGAACGCGATGTTATTGGAAAAGGTTAGGATCCCCTGGGCGGTGGCAAACCTGTCAAAGGAATACAAGGTCTTCGGCCCTGTCACCCGGAGATCTTATGTGTCGTTCCAAGAAATACCCAATGGAGAAGGGCTCAATCTCGAATATACTACTACCACATTGCCCCCTAAGAAGCTCTTCCACCACGCTGAGACATTATTACATTACCATAAAGAAGATTTCTCTGCCCCAAAGTTAGAATCAGATCAACATGTCCTGCTGTTTGGCGTACACCCATGCGACCTCAATGCCATCCAAAGGATGGACAAGTTCTTCTCGAAGGACTACATTGACTCATACTATTGTAGACGACGGGAAAGGTCGGCAATAGTTGCCCTCAACTGTGGAGTACCAGATGACAAGTGCTTCTGCGCCTCCCTAGGAACTGGCCCCGACGTAAAAGAGGGGTTCGACCTACTCTTGACGGATCTAGGAGAGGCTTACCTTGTGGAGGTTGGGACCTCAAAGGGCAAAACCATGGTCGCAAAGCTAGGACTCAAGAACGCCTCTCAGACCCATTTCCACGAGAAGGCAAGGCGACTTAGAGAGGCAAGTAAAAAGTTTAAAAAACAAATCCGGATGGAGGGACTGGCAAAACAAGCAGCCGAGAATCCTAACCACGAGGCCTGGGCACTCATTGGCGACAGAGGAGGTCTCGCCGGCTGTTTCGCGTGTCTGTCCTGCGGTAACTGCAGCATGGTCTGTCCAACGTGCTACTGCTACGAGGTCGCAGAAATCCCCGATGTCTCACTGAAAGAGGGGATCAGGAAAAGGGAGCTCGACTCTTGCCAGCTCCTAGAGTATGCCCTGGTGGCCCTCGGCCAGAACTTCAGGCCTGATAGGAGGTACCGTACACGCCATTGGATGACTTGTAAATTCGGTGGTGCTGGCGGACAGCAGAACACGAGCTGTGTGGGATGTGGCAGGTGCATCAGGTCTTGTCCCTCCCACATCGACCTGACCGAGGTGGCAAGGAGCCTCTGGGGGGAGTGATATGGAGAATCCGTTGATGCCGAGGAAGGCTATCATCAAGAAGATCGAGATAGAGACCTACGACTCCAAGACTTACACGTTCGAGTTCGAAGACGGAGGCCCGAAGGGATTGGATTTCAACCCCGGTCAGTTCGTTATGTTATCCATATTAGGGTATGGAGAGGCTGCAATATCCATAGCCCATGACCCCGATGACAAGTCAGGGCTCGACCTGACGATTAGGAACGTTGGGAGCGTTACTGACGCCCTGTCCCGCATGAAGGTCGGGGATCTGGTCGGCATAAGGGGGCCTTACGGCAACGGCTGGCCAATAGATGACGCTGTAGGAAAACGAATACTATTGATCAGCGGTGGTTGCGGATGCGGCACCATCACGCCCATCATCCTGGCTCACAGGAACGACCAGTCTAGGTTCAAGTTCGTGGAGGTCCTCCATGGCGCGAGGACCCCCAACGACATCATCTACAGGAAACACTACGAGGAGATCTGGCCTAAAATCCCTAACTGCAACGTGCTGCTATCATCCGACACGGTGCCACCGGGACAGACGTGGAAACACAAGGTCGGCTTCGTCTTATCGCTGTTAAAGGATATGAAGTCCACACCTGAGGACACACTGGCCTTCATGTGCGGGCCAGAGGTCATGATGAAGTTCACCGCCCTCGACATGTTGAAAATGGGATTCTCCGAGGACCAGATCTACTGCTCCATGGAGAGGAGGATGAGGTGCGGCTTAGGGCTCTGCGGCCACTGCCAGCTTGGTTCAAAATACGTCTGCAAGGATGGACCGGTCTTTTCATATGCGGAGCTGCAGGAGCTCCCGGATCACATTATAAGGGGGAGCTGATATGTCGAAGCTGAAGTGTGGTTTCTTCAAGTTCACGGGCTGCGCGGGCTGCCAGATGGAAGTCCTTAGGGCAGAGGATGTCCTTCCTCAGATGCTAGAGCACGTTGAGATAGCTTATTGGCCCATGGTGACCAGCAAGGGCTGGGAGGTGGATCTAGACGTTGCCTTCATAGAGGGCTCTGTCTCGACGCCAAGGGAAATTAGGGAGATCAAAGAGATCCGTGAGCGAACCAAGGTCTTAGTTGCCTTTGGCGATTGCGCGGTCACGGGCTGCATCCCCTCGATCAGGAACTTCATGACCCAGAGAGAGGCTGAGAAGGCAGTCTATCTGCATCCTTCTTGGATTGAATCGATCGGATTGAGGGGCATCTATGAGTACGTTGATGTGGAGGTCAGCCTGCCCGGGTGCCCGCCCCACAGAGACACCATCCTAGAGGTTGTAAAGGGGGCCGCACTCAAAAGGAGGCCCTACCTCAGGCGCCACGCTGTCTGCATCGAGTGCAAGCTAAAGGACAACGGCTGCCTCCTCACCGAGGAGAAACGACCGTGCATGGGACCTGTGACAAACGCTGGTTGCGGGGCAATCTGTCCAAGCTATAATCGCGAGTGCGAGGGGTGTTATGGTCCAATGAGCGCCCCAAACGCTGAATCCCTAGCAAAGATCCTTCTGGAGACGGGTATCACAGAGGAGGACGTGAAGAGGAAGTTCCGGAAGTATGCCGGTTGGACTCCAGATTTCATTAGGGAGGCGATGTAGAATGAAAGAGCGCGAGATAAGAGTCGAGTACGTGTCCAGGGTCGAAGGTCAAGGAGCAGTTGACCTTTTCGTCTCAAAGGATGGGGAGCTCATAGACGCCAAGGTCCGCGTTTATGAGCCCACTCGCTTCTTCGAGGCTCTTATGGTTGGGAGAAAATACGACGAACTCATGGAGCTTGCAGCTAGGATCTGCGGCATCTGCCCTGTCTCCCACGAGATAACGGCTCTTCGGGCCGTTGAGGAGGCCATTGGCCTAGAGGTAAGCGAGGCTACCAAGAGACTAAGAAAGCTAATGGCGATGAGCGCCTTCATCAGCAGCCACGTACTCAGCATCTATTTCCTCACCCTACCTGATTACTTCGGATATAACGACCTCATCGAGGTGGCGAAGGAGAACCCTGAACTCTTGAAACGGGGCTTTGAACTTAAGAAACTAGGCAATGACCTGACAGAGCTGATCGGTGGTAGATCCGTCCACCCCGTCACTGCGGTCGTCGGCAGGTTCACCAACGCGATAAAGAAGCGGGATGCTGAAACGATGAGGAAGCGCTTTATCGAGGCTAAAAGTGATGCTCTGGAGACTGTTGACCTCTTCAAGGGGCTGGAGATACCGAAGTTCACGAGGAAATGCGAGCATATGGCAATCAGCAGTCCCGAGGAATATGCCATCAACGAGGGAATGCTCGCCTCCACGGAAGGGATCAAAGTTCCTCAGAGGGAGTACCGACAGTTTGTCGAGGAAAACCAGGTACAACACTCGAACGCCAAGCACTCAAACGTGAAGGGTCGAACATCCTATCTCGTTGGGCCACTCGCAAGGGTCAACATCAACTTAGATCAGCTGTCCCCGGATGCGAGAAGAGCGGCTAAGAGCGTGGGGCTTAATGTCCCGAACTACAGCCCATTCAAATCGCCTATCGCCAGGGCTGTAGAGGTCGTCCACTGCATCGACGAATGCGCAGAGATCCTTGAAACCATGCCATATAGCGAGGAGCCCAGCCTGATCAAGTTGAGGGCAGGTGACGGCTATGCCATCACGGAGGCGCCTAGGGGCATCAATTACCACCATTATTCACTGAATAGGGGTGGCATCGTAACAAAGGCGGACATTGCGCCACCAACCTGCCAGAACTACAGGAACATGGAGATGGACCTCATAGAGCTCGTTCCCACCATCCTAGACCTACAGGACGATGAGATCGCTCACAGGTGCCAGATGCTCATACGGGCGTACGACCCCTGCATCTCATGCTCGGTCCACTCCATTAAGATTCACAAGGTAAAATAAATATGGGGCTGCGTTTGTGGGTCATGTCGTCAAGATCACCTAAAAGCTCAGCGATGCCTTCCCTGAAGTTTAAACGTCTCAAAAATGAAGTTCTAATAAAATCCATTTATCGTACGTGTGCAGACGGTTAGGTAATTAGTACGAAATGATTTTAGGGTTAACAGTGTAGAATCATTCCATTTCAAATATTATATTCCAACATCTGCATTAACACTGCTCCAAGGCATTGCGAGAAACAGGGTCAGCGCGGGCCGACACGAGAGGAAGTCCCTCGGATTGCCTTTGAGACGGAGCGCTAAGGCTTTGGAGGCAATTAGACTTTCACTTCAAGGGGCCAGGGGACCGGTGAAATCCTTTATACCTTCTAGAAGGAATAAGGAGTTTTCCGCATGAGAACGGTCTTCACCGAGAGGGACAGGAGGCTTCTGGGGCAACATAAATTCAACAAGGCTATAGCAGAACCCTATCATGTTACCCCGCGTCGTTGAATGGTCATAAGGGGTTCAATTTTATTAATTTCAATGGGAAGTCTTTTTGATGTTTGATGATCATTGACGTCAGTGGACCGATTAAGCCTCTGTGCAACTCAGCTTTTTTTTTGGAATAAAACCGTCCATGAATTGATGTAATCTGAAGGTGTGGGATTAAGAAACTCTTACTGTCTTCTCCACCCGAACTGCACACACCTTGAACTCGGGTATCTTAGATACGGGGTCAAGCGCAGCATTGGTTAACAGGTTGGCGGCGGCCTCCGAGAAATGGAACGGTATGAAGATTGAGCCCTCTGGTGAGCGCTCCGTAATATTGGCCTTAGCCACAATCACGCCCCTTCTAGACTCGACCCTTACCTCTTCCCCGTCCTCCACGCCTAAACGCTTCGCGTCGTTAGGGTTAATCTCAACCAAGCACTCCGGGATTAAAGTGTCAAGGACCTCGGACCTTCTGGTCATTGTCCCTGTGTGAAAGTGCTGGAGCAGTCTCCCTGTCGTGAGCAAGAGGGGGTAATCTTCGTCGGGGTACTCCGCCGGTGAGATATACTCAACGGCGTGAAAACGCCCCTTCCCGCGGGCGAACTGATCCCTGTACATGAACGCCGTTCCAGGGTGATTCATGTTAAGGCAAGGCCATTGAAGGCCACTAGTCTCGAGCCTGTGGTGGTGAACCCCTCCGTATATAGGAGTCAAAGCTGCGATTTCATCCATTATATCAGATGAGGAGCCATAACTCATCTTGTAGCCCATCCGGCCAGCGAGTTTACAGACGATCTCCCAGTCGGGTAAGCTTGTGCCTATGGGCTCTATTGCCTTCCTGACGATCTGAATGCGACGTGCCGTATTCGTGAATGTCCCGCCTTTCTCTGCGAATGATGTGGCTGGCAGCACGACATCAGCTATCTGTGCAGTCTCTGAAAGGAAGATGTCTTGGACAACGAGGAACTCCAGTTTACCGAGCGCCTCCCTGACATGGTTCAGATCGGGGTCGCTCATCAAAGGGTTCTCCCCTATCACATAGAGCCCCTTCAGGCCGCCATTGTAAGCAGCATTGATCATCTCCACAACGGTAAGGCCTGGCTCACCGCTGAGGGAAACACCCCAAGCCTCCTCAAACTTGATCCTTGTAGCCTCGTTGTCAATCGACTGATAACCAGGATATATGTTAGGGAGCGCGCCCATGTCACAGGCTCCCTGAACGTTGTTCTGCCCTCGCAGCGGGTTGACCCCTGTAGACTCCCGGCCCACATTCCCCGTGAGCATGGCGAGGTTCGCCATCGAAAGCACGTTGTCCGTACCCGTTATGTGCTGCGTGATGCCCATGCTGAAGACTATGGAGGCCTTTTCAGCGCCTCCGAAGAGGATCGCCGCCTCCTTGATCGCATCCTCGGGTACCCCAGTGATCTCCTCGACTAGGTCTGGCGTGTATCTCTCAACCGTTCTTTTGAATTCCTCGAAGTTCTCGCAACGACTTCGTATAAACTCCTCGTCGTGCAGGCCTTCATCAATGATGACATTCATCAGGCCGTTCAAAAGTGCTACATCAGTGCCGCCCCTCTGCCTCAGCCAAATAGTGGAGTGGTCGACGAGGTCTATCTTCCGGGGATCTGCGACGATAAGCTTCGCTCCCCTCTCGATGATGGCCTGTTTTATGTACATGGCGATGACCGGGTGGTTCTCGGTGGTATTGGAGCCTGTGACGAAGATGACATCTGCGCCCAGCAGTTCCCTGATGGAGTTCGTCATGGCGCCTGAACCGAAGGCCTTCGACAACCCGGCGACCGTGGGCGCGTGACAGAGCCTGGCGCAGTGGTCTACGTTATTATTGCCAAAACACATACGCACAAATTTCTGAAAGATGTAGTTATCCTCGTTAGTACACTTGGCCGATGCGAGGCCCGCAAGAGCGCTGTTGCCATATACTCTTTTCAGTTCCTGGAATTTTGAGGCGACCAGATCCAATGCCTCATCCCATGTGGCTGGCTCGAGCTTGCCTTCTCTTTTTATCAGAGGGGTAGTAAGCCGGTCCTGGGAGTTAACCCAGTCGTAGCCGAAACGTCCCTTGACGCATAGGCTCCCCCTATTCTCCACACCGCCTTCTGCGCCCCTCACCTTGACTATCCGCCCGTCTTTGACATACAGCTCCACAGTGCAGCCCACGCCGCAGTAAGGGCAAGTGGTATCCACTCGCTTCAGCTCCCACCACCTCCCCATGAATCTAGACTGCTTCTCTATCAAGGCGCCAGTGGGGCACACCTGCAGGCACTCTCCGCAGTAGGTGCAGTCTGTATTGATTAGCGGCTGGCTCATACCGGACGCGATCCGGACATCGCTCCCGCGCTCCACGAAACCCAGGATATGCTCAACCCTCTCATCTTGGCAGGCAGAAACACACCTGCCACAGAGAATGCATTTACTGGGGTCGCGTATGATAGCCGGGCTTGAACTGTCAGCAGGATCATTGGGTTCAACGATCTCGAAGCTCAGACTGTCCATATCGATCTCCATATCGTATGCTAGGTCCTGGAGATCGCAGTTACCGTTGCTCTCACACGTGAGGCAGTGGATCTTGTGCCTCGTGAGAAGCAGTTCCACCACCATCTTGCGGGCCTGTCTGACCCTTTCGCTGTCGGTACGAACGATCATGCCTTTCCTGATGGGTGTAGCGCACGATGCCTCCAATCGCGGGGCTCCCTCTATCTCGACGACGCAGACGCGGCAGGCCCCCGTTATAGGAAGTCGGGGGTGGTGGCAGAGTGTTGGGATGTGTACGCCATTCTCCTTGGCAGCCTCAAGTATGGTCTGACCGGACTTACCTGAGACCCTTCTCCCGTCGATTGTCAATTCAATTTCGCTCATTGAAACCACCTATTCATTCAGCTTCCTGTCACAGTGGAGGCACCTTTTCGCCTCCTCGATGACGTCATTCAGGTTATAACCTTGCTCGACCTCCCTGAAGCCCAGGGCCCTCTCCTCTGGAGGGAGGAGGAGGGCTTCTACTCTTCTCTGCTCAACTATTTCCGCTTCTAAATCGAATGGAATTTCGTCGATCCTTGCCTGTTTCCTAGCCACCTCGACCAGCTTCCCGTTACCGCCCAAGAACTTGTCGATGGCCAAAGCAGCCTTTATTCCATCGGCTATTGCCTCGATAACCGTCGCAGGTCCCCTAACAACATCTCCTCCGGCGAAGACGCCCGCCTTACTGGTCTCCATGGTGTCCTCGTCCACGATGAGGGTTCCTAATCTGGTCGTAGAGATCTCTCCCTCGCCGGTAAAGAAGGAGAGATCAGTAGTCTGACCAACTGCGACAATGACCGAGTCGACGTCCACCGTAAACTCTTGACCTTCGACAGGCACGGGCCTTCTTCGACCGCTGCTGTCAAATTCACCTGGCCTGAGCTGAGAGCACAACATCTGTGCTACTTTCCCACCTTCACCTAGGATTTTCGTCGGCACGGCCATGAATCTGAACCTGACGCCTTCATTCTCAGCCTCGGTGACCTCCTCGTCGGTAGCTGTCATGTCCTCCCTCTCTCTTCGATAGTACACGGTGACTTCTTTTCCCCCGAGCCGAATCGCCGACCTGGCGGAATCGATGGCAGTGCTGCCTCCACCGATGACTGCAACTTTTTCGCCAAGCTCGACCTTCTTCCCGAGGTTGATATCCATCAAGAACCGCACACCCTCGTGGACTCCCTCAAGGCCTTCGCCCTGAATCCCAAGAGCCCTGCCACTCTGTGCACCTACGGCCAGATAGACAACCTTGAACCCCTGTCCAAAAAGGTCGTTGAAAGTGAAGTCCTCCCCCAGACGCTGGTTTGTCTTGATCTCGACATCAAGTTCGCGTATGGCATCGATCTCGGCATTTAGGATGTTCTTGGGAAGCCGATAATTGGGTATGCAAACGGCCATCATTCCCCCGGCCACCGGCAACGCCTCGAAGACAGTGGCTTCGTAGCCCATCATGGCCAGGTGGTAGGCGGCAGTCAGCCCAGATGGTCCCGAGCCCACGACGGCCACCTTCACACCCCTCGTACTCCTTTGATAGAGCTTCGGAGCGGCACTCACGTAGTCCGAGACGAATCTCTTGAGCAGCCGCAGGGCTACTGGGTCATCGGTTTCACCTCGCCTGCACTTGAACTCGCATGGGTGGTTGCAGATGCGTCCACAGACAGAGGGGAAGGGGTTCCTCTCCCTGATCAGCGATAGGGCCTCCCCGAACCGGCCCTCTGAGATCAGAGCCACGTACCCATGGGTATCCAGGCCTGCGGGGCAGGCGTTCTGGCAGGGGGAATCGAACAGGGCTTCGCAGACCCCTGCAGGGCACTTCTTGTACTTAATGTGGGCCTCGTACTCGTCCCTGAAGTACCTGATGGTGGAAAGGACCGGGTTAGGGCCCGTGCGCCCCAGGCCACAGAGAGCTGTGTCGACTATGATATGAGCCAATTCCTCGAGATGCTCGATGTCTCCCTCCCTCCCCTCACCCGTCACAATCCTCTCCAAGATATCCAGCATTCTCTGGAAGCCCTCTCGACAAGGGGTGCACTTCCCACAGGACTCGCTCAGGCAGAACTCTAGGAAGTACCGGGCGATGTCGACCATGCAGGTGTCCTCATCCATGACAACAAGACCACCAGAGCCCATAATAGCCCCTAGTTGGTCCAGTGTCTCGTAATCCGCAGGAACGCTAAGCTGTTCCTTCGGTATACAGCCCCCCGAAGGGCCTCCGCTCTGTACCGCCTTGAACCTCTTTCCTCCCTTGCATCCCCCGCCGATGTCGTAGATGATCTTACCCATCTCCGTCCCGATGGGCACCTCGATCAATCCGGTGTTATTTATATCGCCGACAAGAGAGTAAACCTTCGTCCCTGCGCTCCGTTCTGTCCCTATTATTCTATACGCTTCTGCTCCTTTCCGAATGATCAACGGAACGTTTGCTAGGGTCTCCACGTTGTTCAGAGCGGTCGGCTTACCCCAAAGCCCCTTCTCGGATGGGAAAGGCGGTCTCGGTCTCGGGACTGCCCTCTTACCCTCAATTGAGGCAAGCAGAGCGGTCTCCTCTCCACAGACGAAGGCGCCTGCCCCCATCCTCATTTCGATGTCGAAATCGAATCCTGATCTAAAGATGTCTTTTCCAAGCAAGCCACATTCCCTCGCCCGCTCGATGGCCAGCTTTAACCTGCTAACAGCGAGGGGATACTCCGCTCTGATGTACACATATCCTTTGTTGGCGCCTATGGCGTAGCCTGCGATTGCCATACCCTCGATGACGCTGTGCGGGTCACCCTCTATGAGGCTCCTATTCATGAAAGCCCCCGGATCGCCCTCATCACAATTAGCCACTATGTATTTGGTATTCCCGCCAGCTATTCGCGTCAGGTGCCATTTGAAGCCGGTTGGGAAACCTGCGCCACCACGTCCCCTGAGCAGCGCAGCCCTAACCTCTTTAATGACATCCTCAGGCGTCATCGAGGTAAGAACCCTTGACAACGCCTGGTAACCATCTTTTTTAATGTATTCCTCTATCCTCGTCGGATCTATGTTGCCGCAGTTTCTAAGGATGTTTTTTGTCTGGTGTTTGAAGAAGGGGATATCGTCCATTGTTGTAAATGCATCTTTACTTACAGGGTCTACGTAGAGAAGGCGCCCAACAACCTCCTTATTGACTATCGTCTTTGAGACAATTTCAGGGACATCATCCGGTTTCACGTGAAAATAGCAGAATCCTTGGGGGTAGATCGTGACCCTCGGCCCATTTTCGCAGAAACCAGCGCATCCTGTCTCCTTGATTCCCGAGACTAGCATGTTTAAACCCCGTTCCTCAAGCTCCTCTCTAAGTGTGGCAACGATTTTATCGGCGCCTTGAGACAGGCAGCCCGTTCCCAAACACACGGCGATGAACGGTTCGTTGGGATCGCTCTGGGCAATTATTTCCTTTCTGAGTCTTTCTAGATCAGAGGGCGAGTTTAAGTGATCCAATGATCATCTTCCTCGGCTAGCTGTATCTGGATAGTATCTCAGGAATTTTGGTAACGGTTACATGGCTGTACAGGTCCTTGTCAAGCCTGACGACAGGCGCTAGGGCGCATGCCCCCATGCAACGGATGGATTCGAGTGAAAACCTCATGTCTTCTGTCGTCTCCCCTTCCTCGATCTGCAATATATCCTTTACATGCATCATTATCCTCTTGCCCCCTCGGACGTAGCACGATGTACCCAGACACACGCTGATAGAATGCCTGCCCTTGGGCACCATAGTAAAGAGATTGTAAAAGGTCACAACCCCGTATACTCTTGTGAGGGGCACGTTGAGCACCTTCGCAATCTCAGCTTGTACATCCTTGGGAAGATAACCAAAAACCTCTTGAGTCTGATGTAAAACCTCGATAAGGGACTCCGGTTTACCCCTGTGTTTGGCAATAATATCTTTTAGTTTCGCTGCATTTTCCTCATTAGCCAGTATCGATTCCATGTTGAAACAGCTCCTTTTCAGATGTCTAGAGGATATATTTATACGCTTGTTACAAGGCCGAACGGATTCTTCGGCTCATCTCAATCATGGGGTGAACACCCCTCCTCTTTGCCATCGTTATAAGCAAAAAGAGAGCACAACCAGGGAGGAGTAATAAAGCCAGCTGATTAAAGGCCCTATAGAACAATGGAGTCTCTTTCTGTAGCAGCCATGTGATGGGCATCGTGCTCGCTTCTCCCTCCCACCACAAGCTCGGCGTGATCCAGGTAATCCACCGGACCAGATCGCAGCCTAGCGGGATCATGACGAGGACAAAGTGATAAAGCCAGAACATTAATCCGGCATCGTCGTCATCGAACGCGAAAGGTGCGAGGAGGCACCCTACATACCAGGATATCAAAGTTAAGAACTCCAACTCCTTGTGGTAATCTGATACGAACCAGAAGGCGAGGAAAACTATGGGGCCCATAATGAACGGGGTAAGAATTAACCAGGGGAACCTACCCCCAGACCTTGCATCCCTCTTATCTGGCATCAAATAATCCGCGAAGAAGATGATAGCCATAAGACCGGCGACGAGGAAGAAGCCTCTCGACGTCTTGATGAGCAGGGGAAAATAGCCCAGTACGGGGACTCTATAAATCACCTTCCCCATTACATTCCCCTCCCTGACTGGTTGGGCGTCCTCAACAGGGTTATGGTCCCCCTTGGTCACGAACCACCACGTTCCGCTCCTGTTGAATTTTTCCACGGCCCTGTGGACGATGTACTCGTCAGAGGAGGTAGACCTCAAGAAGACTATGATGTCGCCCTCGGGCTGTGGCGCAGCCACCACATCCCCGAACTCATCTATGTGGTCAACGAGGATGAAGTCCCCGACCTCGAGAGTCGGGACCATGCTCCCGGAGACAACAACCATGATGGGGTATTGTGTCTTCAAGGTCAATTTCAGCACATGAACGCCCCCAAAGAGGGCGACGGCAAGGACCACAAAGAAGGTGAAGTACTTCGCGTACTCGATCAAGCCGTCGCCCATACCTGGATCTTCCCTCAGTCTGTGAATCTACGAACTCTTATTCGAGTCCACCCAAGCTGTCAGCAGAGGGCAGTTTATGGGCGACATCTGGCCACCGGTGAAGCACTTGTCCAGCTCTTCACAGGTGATGCATGGGCAATCCTTTATTGAGTCGATTGTGACGGGCTTCGTTTGGGAGAAGAGCTTGTAGGTCCACCTCCCCCCATGGAGCACCTTCCTCCTCTCCACAACGCCCTTCTCCTCGAACTTAAGGGAAAGCCTCGAACCCTCTCGACTCGTTACACCAAGCTTCTTCCACATCTCGCTCTGGAGTACGCCACCGCTCTCTGCATCCAAGATCAGCTGCAACGCCTTTCTTTCTAAATCGTTATTCCTTGGCAAGGTCTGACCTCGGGTAGTCTGCTACTCATAGTAGATGAGTTCATCCTCTTCTAAGATTCCGTGCAGCTTGTGCACGGCCTCCTTGACCATGTCCTCGTGCTTGGCCCCCGTGCAAACGAGCTTGCCACTCGCGAACAGGAGCATCACCACCTTCGGCGAACCCATCCTGTAGATGAGGCCTGGGAACTGCTCCGGCTCGTACATCACGTTCTCCAAGATGTCAGCGGCTGTCTCAAGGTCGATCTTGCCGTGGAGGTTGGCGGAGGCGACGATGTTCTGGATCACAATCTTAGGCTTCCCGAGGATGATGATTCCGTTGTTCTTAAGCTCCCTCACAACCTTGTTCACCGCGCTCCTCGCCATCTTCTCCGACTTTGACCCGGTACAAACCATCTTCCCCGAGCCGAAAATCAGGGTTGCGGTCTTGGGACGCTTGAGCCTGAAGACGAGCCCGGGGAACTGCTTGGGGCGATACTCCACGTTCCTGAAGACCTTCATTATCGCGAGTAGGTCGATCTTCTGGTCTAGAGAAGCAGAGGCTACTACGTTCTCGATGCTTATATCCACTTTCTTCTCGGACATTCGATACACCACACGATGCGAAGGCTTGAGCAGCAGCTCCTAGAGGCTGTTCACCCGGTTCAATAGCTCCTTGGGAAGGAGGTCTTGATTCTCGATCTCGACCACGGGGAAAGAGTTCAAGCTCGGCTCGTGCATCATCTTGTCGCTCGAACTCACCTCGCCTGAGTAAGCGTTGTAAGTTATGAATCCCCCGTCGATTGCCTTAGCCTGCTTTACGAAGTAGAGGAAGACCTCGCTAAGGGTTCCGCCGATGATGAAGTATAGATGAGAGTCCCCGTTGCAGAGGTGTTGTATAACGTTCATTGTAGGGGACGAGGCGACTAGCATGACCAAGTCCCTCAGCGACTTGAGCTGGACAAATTTCATAGCCTTCCGCATATTAATACCCAAACCGCTATTTAAATACTTTAAATAGCATGGCTCATTAATTTCGAACCAATAATTCCTCGCTAGTAGATCAAATGTAAAGAGCTTCAGCCTATTTCATTTAGAGTTCATGGTGAAATCATTCTAACCTAATCCTTCCTAAGGCCACACCGACGGCGGTCTCGGCTAATATCTGTAGGGGATCAATGACTGGTACAGCCAAATCCCCGTCCTTGAGCACGAGGGAAACCTCCGTGCAGCCGCATATCACCGCCTTCGCACCACGGCTAACGAGGTTTTTCGCCACCTTCAGAACTATCCTCCTCCCTCCCTCTGGATCCCCTGCCTTTATGTGCTCGTAGATGGCTTCCATGGACGCCTTTTGAAGGTCCTCTTGAGGGACGATTATCTCAATCCCTTGTTCGTGGAATACCCCATCATAGATGCCGCTCTGAACTGTTCCAACTGTGGCGATGAGACCAGCGCACTTCAACCCAGGGAGTTCTCTACTAACCTTTTTCGCGGTTAACTCGATCATGTGGAGTATCGGTATACCGACGTTATCTCTCAGCTCCCCGATGAAGTGGTGTGCCGTGTTGCATGGGATTATTATGAAGTCTGCACCCGCGGTCTCAAGAGCCCTCGCCGCCTTCACCATCTCCGGCAGGGGATTTGGTCCATCTCCGAGTACAGCAGGCGTCCTGTCCGGAACTTTTGAATTGCTATATATGATCGTCCTGGGGTGGTCCTGATCTCTCTTTACTTTGGTGGCTTTGATGATTCTGTAAAACAGGTCGGCTGTGGCCTCTGGCCCCATACCACCAAGGATACCAATGATCTTTTCTTCAGCCCTTTCCTCATCGGAATCTATATGGTTTGATAAGTGGTTCTTCAAATTCCTTTTCCTCATATATGATTTTAACCGGTTTAGAGGTATTTGGGCTATTCGTATGCTCTCGAAAATCTATTTCCTTGAACCACTTTCGTATGTTTATCTTTTTTGAATGGGTCTTTCCCCGTGATGCAGTATGTGCAAAGTTTACCTTCTGGAAGCCCAATGGCCCTGATGACGTTTTCAGGTGAGTTATACCTCACCTTGTTTATCGATGGTAAGTTTGAGGCAACCAGATCGCCGATCTCGGGGAGGCTATGACCTTCGTAGGGTGCTGCCGCAAGGACCTTGTCTGGCGGGTCTGAGAAACATGAGTGGATGATTGGAGCGTAGCTGACGAGGTAATCCACACCCTTTGCCCCAGCTTTGATTAGGTTCTTGGCGACGGATTCGCTCACGGTTCCACGGACGATGCTATCATCTGTTATGATGACCCTTCTTTCCTTAATAGTCTCTCTTATTATGTTATGCTTTAGGTCCGAGGCTATCTTCCTGTACTCTGGATCGTCGATGATGTACGTCCTCCCTAGGTAGGCGTTTTTTATGACGCCCTCGTCTGCTGTGACGCCAAGCGCCTCAGCGACGCCGACACAGACGGAACGGCCAGAATCTGGGATAGGGATCACTACCAAATTATCAACGGGTTCGTAGAGGTTGCTATAGAATTTCTTGAGCGAATGGGTCTCAACAAGTGCATGGCCAAGCCTCTTTCTAACGGAGTGGACGTTCCTCCCCTCAATGACTGAGTCAGGCCTGCCAAAATAGACCCACTCGAAAGCGCAATGAGCGTACTTTGGCTCTATGAGTTGTAACTCCATCAGTCCATTTTCGTTCCTCCTGATCAAAGAACCGGGAATTACATCCCTCCTCTTGTCGATTTTCTGACCCATGGTCTCTGTAACGTCGATTGGAGCAGATTCCGAGGTTATAAAGAGCTCTTCGTCGTTCGACCCGAGATATAATGGCCTGATGCCTCTCTTATCCCTCGTTGCGATGAGTTCGCTCCTTTCATTGTCCTTGTCAAGCAAGGCCATCACCATCGAAAAATACGTATTGGGTAACTCCAACATCGTCTCAGCAATTGCCGCATCGATCTCAGCACCGGCATCCATTTTCTTCAGGATCAAGCTTCCCAAGACCTCCTCGTTGAGCCCCGACACACGCTCTTGCACATGCCCGTCCAAAGCAATGGCGATTTTGAAGCGTTCTGATTCCAGTTCTAAAGGAGGAAGCCTGCCCTTGTTGGCGTTCTCGCCAGAAGCGCATCCAATCGCGACGTAGTCGTTCGGGTGCATGAAGGATTTGAATTGATCCCTGAAGACGTTCGAGACGAGGCCTTCACCCTTCCATGTCCTGATGGAATGGTCGCCGGCAGCCGACATGCCAGAGCTCTCCTGACCCCTGTGCTGGACGCCATAGAGTACGTTGAGGGCCTTCTGGATCGCGTTGTCCTTGGAGTATACGCCGACTACACCCTGCATATTCCACCATTGGAAAACCTTAGGATAAAAAATCAACGACCAACTAGTGACTGTGACGTTGTCAGATTTATAGAACCATAGCAATTTTTCGCGCCAGCAGGCTTCTATCCTATAACCCATTTACAATTTTTTTTAGGAGCTTTGTCCCCATTGACCCAACAAGAACTCGCTTCATAACTCTATGGATGACTATGGTCATATCTGCATCGACCTCAACCATCATCTGATTCGACTGACAACGCCGTTGGATTGTTGTGAGAACTAACAGAGAATAGAATTAGTTGCCTTGGCCTCGCCAGTGTCGCACTAAACCGAGCTTGAAATGAATAGAATGAAACCTGAGAGGGGAAAAGAAGACATAACTCTTTTTAGCTCTCACTAAGTTATAGTTTCTATGTCCAATAAAGCTATAATTGAATTTTACTATATGAAATAAAGGTAAAATGGCAGGATATTAAGAAAACCATTTAATATAGTGTGATCTACGTTCATTAAACCTCTTTTTTAACTCTTTCAGTATTACGCCTCCACCTATTAAGATGGATGATGCTAACAAGATGAAACCAAGACTGAGGTATGCGACAACAGACCATACCACGCCAGTCTGTACTCCAATATTAAAAACTCGAGCCAAAAAGTAGCCTAGAAAGGGTATGAACAACTCATCAGGAGTGGGAATAATTATATAGATTGCCAAGACCATTAGAACAAAGGCGAGTGGTGTTCTTTTCATCATGATTCGAAGTCTGACAAATTCGACCTATGCCATTTCCGGTGTCTCAAACGATGGCTATTCTGTATTGTTACAAATTGACTTTAAAAAGTCTTAATAGCTTTTATCCAGTTAACATATATGTACAATGAATTGTTAGATCCATACGTGCAGGAGTCTATTTCTTTTTTTGTACAAATTCCCCTTTTATTGCATTTAATTTGTTAAAATTCAAATAATATTTTCAAATAATATTTATTTCTTTAAACAATTTAATTGCGTTATATGTCGCAAAAATTAGAGACATTACTTTAATATACGGAACTTTACACGTATAAGTTAAACAACCCCTTCTGATATGAGAAAAAATCTAACCCTTTTTTATTTGCAATGAACTCCACAAACGCGCGCGTGGATTTTAAGTTAAAATACATTGGGCCTATATCTGGCGACAGTGTGACAATAGACCAATTGGACGCATTGGATTTTAGAATTGAGGTTCCCCCCAAACAATTGATTTCGTGGGCAACTTTATATACGCTGGACAAAGAATTACGCATCAATAGCTATCTGGTCTTTTTACTTTTCAAATTTTTTTTTATTCTCCTATCCATATTTCAACAATCTTAAGCAATTCAAAGAACATTCTGGTAAATTTCAAGTATTGTTGTATTCTCGTCGAACACACATAATTTCGAAACAAACATTCTCTCAATATGTTAAACGAATCGATGAACGCTAAGCATGATGATAGACAATAATAATGGAAGTTTTCACACGATTCAGCAACTCAAGTTACGTAATGGGTGAAAATAAGGTATACGCCTACAACGATAAGGGTTAACCCACTCGCCCTCTGAAACCATGGGGTGAACCGATGAACTCTCTTGATTAAGACCTCTTTCGCTTCTGCAACGAGGATGCTTGTCAACATCAAAGGGGCGCCCATACCCATGGCGTAAGCTGCGAAGGTCAGCACCCCGTTAGCTAGGCCTTTTGAAATGGCATAGAACAGGAGGGAAAGGAATATTGGTGCCGAGCAGCCTGCGCTCGCTAACCCATACATAAATCCGAACAGATAGAAGCCGATGTGACCCTTCGTATCAGGGGCTACGAAGGGGACACTGATATAAGGCAGATTGACCTGCATCGTCGTCGCTAATCCTAATACGATCAGTATAACTCCGGTAAACAGGTTCATCATCGGTATCAGCTGTGGTAGAAGCACCCCGAAGCCGGAGGCAAGCAGCCCCACGGAAGAAAATACCGTAATTAGACCGAGTGTACAGGCGATAGCGCCCGAGATGGCTTTTCCAACAGATAAACCTGGGCCTAGGTAGAATGAGATGTAGCCAGGGAGTAAAGCGTAGCCGCATGGCGAGAAAATGGAGAATATGCCGGCTGTGAACGCGAAAGCAAGCCCAGATAATTGGATACTCATCTCACATCCTTCCTAGTGGATCAGTGTTAGGATCTCCCTCTCGAGCGTTGTCTCAGGCGTCAGCCCCTCGTGCCTGAACGCTATCCTACCCTGCATGTCCAGGAGCACAAACGTAGGCACGGACTTCACGCTGAGGAGCTGACTCACAGGAGGATCGGCTAAATCTCTGGCGTGAATCCAATCTACGTCCCATGTGTTCTTCCAATCCCTCAACTTATCCTCGTTATCATAGGATGGATCAACACTGATGGTGATCAACACGACCTTCTCACCGAACTCTTCATGCAGTTTAATTAACTCCGGCATAGAGGCTCTACAAAAGCTACACCATGTTGCCATGAAGTCTAGGAGGACAACACTGCCCCTGAAATCGTTTAGATGGAAAACCCCATCATCGATGTCTGAAAGTGAAAAGTCCAATTGCTCTCCCTTTGGCTGAAAGATATACCACCCACCGAAAATCAGCGCCAGGAGCACTACACCGACTATCAACCAATGTGACCATTGAAACCTCCCCAATCGCTTGTCCACCTTGTTTCTTCTCAGCCATCCTCAATTTCATACACCAATTTAATCTTGACGTATTTCTGATTCACCAGCTATAAACGACCCTGTCTATGTCCAACTGTCAATCTACCGATTGTGACAAGTAATTTCGATACCTCAGGCTTGAATTAGCTTTCTCAATCATATCTGTATCACGGCGTATTTGTCGACTTTCCTTTCGTTGAAACATGTCGTCACGCAGCCCTTTGGTTTAAAATTGTAGTTGAAAGTCTCCCAGGACAGTCACATTCTTTATTGTGTAAATATCAAGTTTGAACGGTGTAGGTATTTGACCATCTATAACGAATATGGAAGACGAATCGAGGAGCAGATTAGGCCCTCCAGCTATCCCATCGCCGTGAAGCTGATTGATAGCGATCAGGACATTCCCAAAGACGCCAAGATGCCCAGGAGGGATTACGGTGCTTGCATGGCGACGTGCCAGTGCTTCGCCCTTTCGCGGAAGTACGGTGAAACCGTCGCACAGGTCTTTGAGGATATGTGGTGTCCAGAACCAGTCATAGGCTTTGGTTTTCGTGCGCCATCAAAGTACTTCGTACAAGGACATAATCGGTATCCCGGAGGGGTAGTTTCGTTGGAGGCTGGGGCCAATTGGGCTAAAGGGTTTCCAAGGCTCGAGGCAGGGAGGCATATCGGCTTGGTCTCCGCGCCCCTCAGGATGGCAACCTTCGAGCCTGATGTTGCCGTGATCTATTGCAACTCTGCCCAGCTCCTGCGGCTACTGTTGGGTATTGCATACGAGGATGGAAGGGACGTTGACACTGTTCTCAGCGGTCACGCGGCTTGTGTTTATGCGGTCGTCCCGGCAATATTGAATGGGAAGTGTCAAGTGGCTGTCCCATGTAGGGGTGACAGGGGTCGAGCTGGCGCATATGATGATGAGATGATTTTCTCAGTACCTAAGACGCAGATCGGTAGGCTTGCCCACGGGCTTGAACAGAATGGCACAGGCCATTACCCGACGGGCATCTCAATGGTCCCAGAGTATGAGCTGTCCACAAGTTATGCTGAACTGGCTCGACAGTTGGGAATGAAGAAGGCAGACTGCTCGGAGATAAGGGGAAATACGGATGAGGAACGGAAGCGTTCACTGCAATACAGGTAAACATACGAAGTCAAAAATATTGTTGCATCAACAATATTTTTACGTATGACTTCTGGACAAGAATGTCTGAAGGAGACAATTTTCAAATAGTTTAACACTGGATTACGTAATGACATTAACGCTGAACATGAAATGACTCTAGCATATCCTTTTTATTACGGCGGTTTGTGGGAATACAAAGGACGAAGAGAACGACTTAGGAAGGAACTAAGGTTTGTTCATGGGAAGGGACTCTATAGCGCCTTTCGTCGCCTCGCCAATCCCTGTCGTGAGGAAGATGCTGGAGTGTGCAGAGCTAAAACCCGGAGAGACGCTCTACGACCTAGGCAGCGGAGACGGCAGGATAGTCATCATGGCGGCACAGGAATTTGGCGCACGTGGTGTCGGCGTGGAGATGAACAGAAGGCTTATCGACGAGGCCATTGAGAAGATGCAGGAGCTAGGACTCAGCGATAGGGTCAGATTCATTCACGGCAACATATTCAGTGTAGACCTGAGCCCTGCCGATGTAGTCACAATGTACCTCACAACGGGAGCGAACGAGAAGGTGAGGCCAAAGCTCGAGAAGGAGCTAAAGCTAGGCGCAAGGATCGTGTCCCACGACTTCTACATCCCAGGCTGGGAGAACTCTACGAACTTCAAGTTCAACGAAGGATACAGGACCCACAACATATATCTGTACGAGTGGAATCGAAAAGCCTAACTACATGCAACTGAGCCATATTGAACCAAAACCCTCAATCGTTTTAACAAGTAACCACTGTCTGCGATAATGGCATCTATCCGTTCTCTAGGCCGGCCAGAAATTCCGGTAACTCGCATATGCTGGAGATTGCATATCCCGTCCATGGTTGAGACTCTGCGTTTCTTATCCATACAGGAATTATCCCTGCATTAATGGCACCCTTCATGTCGGTCTCGATGCTGTCCCCAACATGAACAGCCTCGCTAGACTCAACGCCGAGCCTCTCCAAGACGTATCTGAAGATTTCTGGGTTTGGCTTCCTGATACCGATGTCTCGGGAACAAAGGATGACCTTGAAGTATTTAGCCATTCCAGCCCGTTTAAGCACGAACCTCGGCTGGTCGCTCATGGTGTTTGACAAGAGGGCTATCGAATAATGTTCTGAGACGTTTCGCAGTACGTCTTCGGTGCATGGGAAGAGGTTCTGCTTATAATGTTCTCTGAATATGTCATGGATCATCTCAAGGGTTCTTCTTTCAGGTGGCACGCCAGCGGTCGTGAGGGCTGACCTATAAACCTCTTCAAGGGTCATCTCCTCACCTTTTGCCCTCACCCTCTCAAGCTCCTCAAGCGAACCCTTGATTGCCTTTTTCAACCTATCTAGTTCAACCGAGTTTCCCAACCCCCTTAGCATACTGTGAATCGCGCTGTGGAACTCGTTCCATTCTATTCGACCAGAGGCGAGGGTTCCGCCGAAGTCCAGTATGACCGCCTTGATGACCATCTAAAATATAATTACGAGCAAGCTATTTTTTATTTATCAATTTTATCTCACTCGTGATTTATCGAAGCCTTGTCTTTTTGGGATTCGCTTGAGCCGCCCTTCAATGCATCGAGAGGACTTAAAAAAAGGGGATTTAGGGTTTTGCCATCTTCTTCGCCATGTCAACGATTATCGGTATGCTCATCTCGGCAGACGAGACACCGACGCTGAATGGTAGCAGCGAGGCCGCCTCTATCTCGTGCTTTGAGGCCCCAGCCCTGAAGGCTTCTGCCACGAAGTGTTTAAGGGCTCCTGGGTCCCTAGTAGCTGAATAGATGCCGACGAGGACGAGGAGCCGTGTTTTCTCGTTTAGGGCTCCTTGGACGTTAGCCTCTCTTGATAGCTCCTGGAATGACCTTGATACCCTCGGGGCATTCTTCACTGAATATCTCCCACGCGCTCTTCTCGCTCATTGGATCGCCTAAAGAAGGTCTGATCACGTTGGGATATATGTAGATTACAAGGGTATTCGGTTGTTCAATGCCTGAGAAGCCGATTGTGGTCGTTGATTGATATCATGTCGTTGGCTCGAATTGCACCTTATAGGTTAAATACCGTGTTTCTATCAATGGAGTAAAGAACTCGACGAGGCGTTTGCGTGGTGGACAGGTTCAGGGGCGACGTTGACACGATTGTGAGGAAGATGAGGAAAGAGATGGATGACAACGGGTACGCCAAGATGCTCGCCCTCAAGGAGAGGCTCCTCAAGCTCAACAGCCAGAACCTTGTGAAGATCAACCATTCGGTCATGGAGCTCGTCGCTGCGAAGCACCTGATTCAAAATGGTTTCGATGTGGAGCTCGAGCACAGCCTCAACGGAGTCTCGTGCGACATCTACGCAGTGAAGGGGTACGGTTCAGTCATTGTAGAGGTCGAGACTGGGTTTGTGCCCCCTGAGCACGCTGTCGACCCGCTTAACTACCTCAATGCACGGAACGCAAGCAAGATGATCAGGTACAGCGGCTTCGCAAACAAATTCATTCTAGCCACACCCCCCTATTACGTAATGAAGATCCCCCTGGCCTTGACGAAGCCCCCCCGGTTCAGAACACAGGAGGAGATCTCAGAGATTAAGGGGCTCTGCGACCTCTATTACACGAGCCCGCCGGTCTCCGTTGAGGAGATCAGGAACGCTAGGCTCCACTCAATCTTCGCGGTTGATGTCGACAAGGTCTCTGTGAGGGAGTGGGAGGTCAATGAGTACCTTGATAAGACCGGAATCTGGAACACCTAACCATTCTGGAAAATAATGAACAGCCTATCTTTCCCAGGATTAGGGAACTCGAATATGGATATTTCCACTTTCCTAGCCAGTATTGGGCTCGCATTGGCTGGGTTAGGTGACCCTATGCTGCTTCTGGGTATGAGACATGGGGAAATTAGGAGAGGGGTTAAGGTCGGAGTAGCGGGAGGTGGATTACCATGGTCCAGAATCCGTTTATTGTTATAGTGGAGTTTTCTCGATGATCTTCCCCATAAAGATGGTGTCGTGGAACCTTCCATCTTCCCCAAGGTACGAGGCCTTAATCCTCCCTTCCCTCAGCGAAACCAAGCTTTCGAAAGAGGCAACGGGCCGGCTCGTTATCCGCCACCGTCTCTACATTGACCTTGTGGATCCCCTGCTCTCTCGCTAGTTCTAGAAGGATCTTCATCATAGCGGTCCCAAGGCCCACGTTGTGGTAGTCCTGATGCAGGTAGATACCGAACTCCGCGACTCCCTTCCGCCTCGGGTGGGTGAACTTGTTGACCATGGCCTGACCGACTATCCTACCCTTATGCACCGCGGCGTAGAATATTAGGTTCGGGAGGTTATCGATCCACCTCTGGATCTGGTCCGGTGTATAAGGCGCCATGCTCCACCTGAGTGCGTCCTCGGACATCGAGGAGAACAGAGCGAATAACCCTTCCTTGTCTTCCGGGGTCACTGGGCGGATGTTCACCTCCCTTCCATCCTTTAACTTCACCTTCATATCATCTATTCACTTACTGTTGCAGTTAAAATGGGTTTTTCAGGGTTTTGAGCAATTTCTCTTGCATATTTTTTTAGACAGGAAAATATTTCGGCCAATCTCATATGTGTCGTCGTTTACTATGTTGTCGCCATTGAAAACAGCTAACACCTGGGAAATATCCTTGGAAGGTTTTCAGAAGGAAGCAATAGAAGCGATCTCTTTCCCCAAAAAAACTTTCAGGGAACAAGAAGAAAATCTTATTTTAATACCTTGGTGGTCTTAAACTGATGGATTTTAATAGCGACAAATACATCGACCGGCTAAGGCAGAAGACAAGAGTATGGCTCTTGAATAACGAGAGTAGGTTTTTTGGGAAACACTCGAATCCATTCGGCAAAGGCTTGGTCCCTGTCATGGGCGAGTTCGTAGAGGATGAGCCCATCCAGACCATCGAAGCCTATGAGAGTGGCAATCGCTCGATCCTGTTCAAGCACGATGGTGTGTGGTACAAGGCAAAGGGGATAGGCATACCTGTCGGCGTCAGCAGACCCATATTCCGTGGTCGAAGGATCTTCACATATCAGCTTCATGACGACCCTGGCATGTGTCACAAGTTCATCCTTTGGGGCTTCATGAAGAAGGAGGAGTACCAATGCGAGCTTTTTGGCTCAGAGAGCGCGAGGGAGCTCGGACAGGATATCGAGATCATCGGAACATCAACTTTCAGAGACGTTCGCTACATCTCAATGAAGGATCGGATGGAGCTCTTCAAAAGGCTCCAAGGGACTGATACAAAAGAGAGGATCGATCTACTTTCGAGGAAAAACGAGAGTACATCCGCATATAGCGCCTATTACAAGGTGCCAACGGACATCCGGGTAGGGGAGCTCTTCTTCGCCCTAATGTTCCCAGAAGTTACAAAGCTTATCGATCCCCAGCTCATAAGTGAATATGTCATTTGGCTAGGGACGACCTGTGGCCTGCTCCTCAGACAGTTCCACGACTCGGGGGCGCTCCACGGCACATGGGTTGGCCCAAAGCTCACGAGCCTTGGCCTGCTTGACATTCACTCCAATTCATACACAGGCAACTATCTGGTCGGCGACGATCGCCTGACCATGTGCGATTTCGATCTAGCAAAACCCGTTGAGAGGGAGTCGGAGAAGGAAACCGAAAAGTGGGCTCTTGTCCATGTGGAGAACCCTCTGCACTATGCGGGTAGCTACGCCCCTAAGGACGCTCTGATTCAGGGAATGGCGAAAAAGAACCCATTCAGGGAGGAGCTGGCGAGGTTATTCAAGGAGTCCGTTGACTCGGGGTACGGTGGAGAGCCACACGGGATGGAGAGAAAATCTACGAGGGAGATGCTGCATCTCTTTGTAACAGCAAAGGGCGCTTTGTGGGATCTTTATGATCTACCGAAGGGCCTAGTTGGGCAAGTCGACTACGTCGACCATGTCATCGCAACGAAGAAGATAGACCCGAAAAAGATCAAAGATCTAAAGAAAATGTCCTAGGTCTGATCCTACCCTCCACCGATAACGACAAGTACAGCGACCTCATCGTCTTCCTTCAGAGGTGTTTTTGCAAACTCAATAGGAGGTATCGCCCTGCCCTCCAGGTAGAAATTCAGAAATCTGTTCAGGTGCCCCGAATCTTCGAACATCTTCTCCTTTAGCGGAGCCCCATAAACCTCAACGAGCATGTCAAGCGCCTCTCCCAGCGTTTTCGCCTTAAGAACAACTTTTTTTTCCCCTGTCACTTTTGAGAGGACGGAGGGAAGCAGAATCGTAACCATTGTGGCTGTGAATAGCCATTTTTGTATAATGCTTATTACACTTTCTATTATAGCTCATACCACTAAAAAAGGATTGAAAGTGGAGAGTTAGGGTTGCTTGCTCGACTTGGTTCTGACGATGTCGACGATTATGGCCATCCCGGCCAGTGTTAAGGGTATCCAGGCGTATGGGGTTTTAATAAACCACTGGGCTCTGTTGTAGAGGAATGTTGTATTCGAGAGCACAGATGATCCGGCAATTGAGCCAAAGCCCACCATCATTATGATGCGTCCTATCGATGCCACCGGCTTGAGAGCGCCTTTGTGCTGTACAGTGAAGAAGAAGTATGTCATGGAGGTTATAGTTGCTATAGCCGCTATTACGTGGTTGATGACCGTCCATGGGTCGGTGCCCGGCGGAGTTGACATCGCCTGTATAGGGACAAGTATGTTCCCATACACGGCTCCCTTCAACGCGATGGCCGCACCGATGCCCGTTATGAAAGCCAAAGATGGTCTGGCAATCCATCGACTCGATGGCTTCAAGAGCTGGCCCCAAAGCAGTACACCCAAGAATACCGGTACAATATTCATCAAGTCCCCTTTGATTAGTGGCGTTATGAAGTTCGACATCGTGTTGTCTGTGATCGAGTATAGAACATATCCTCCCATTACTCCGACGGTCAGGTCCTCGGCAATACGATAACCTACATTAATCTTGTACATAATGCTCCAAGCCATCACTCCGAGGGCCCCCATGATAAGAGCAGTAAAGATCTCGTATGCCAATCTAACTACCCCCGCTCTTTCTACCCTTTAAGAAGAAAGCAATGTTGCCAATTATCAGCAGACCAACCCCGTATAGATGTGTTATCGAAGCCTGGTCCATCGTTATCGCGCCAACGCCCAACTCGTTGGTAAGAATCTCATATTCGGCGGATCCCCTCAGCCCGTTGAGGAAGCCAACTAATTGGCCTGTCCCCATGTAGACCTGCATAACAGAGAAGTAAAGCGACTGTATGCATCCGACGATCTTGGTGCTCTTACCTGTGAACTGCCGGATATAGTGGTCCTGGCTTGTCGAGGTTGTGAACGCGAGGTACTTAAAGCTCTCGATGTCTCTAACCTCATTCATCAGCGGTATTTGGCTCAAGGGCGTCCCGAAGAAATCGGTTGAGACTATCGCGTGGACATCTTTCGCGTAGGAGGACATTGCTGTCTCGAAGCCAGAGATGAATCCCAAGTTGACGTAGTCCACTCCCTTCGCCTTTGCTGTTTTATAGCCTGATTCCTCAAGGGCCATCTCCCCCATCTCTGGCCCACCGACGGAGAACGCCACAACGACGACCCTCAGGTCCTTCTTCAGAGCATGCTTCAGGATCACAACGTTTTGAGGATACAGCTCCGCAGCAGAGCCACCAGCGTAGTCAAATGTCATGCAGATGATGTCTCCTGGGTTAAGAGCATCCAAGGCTTCATATGAGCCTGTTGTGGCGGGGCCTATTGGTACAGGAAGACCCATTGGCATCAAAACGGGGAGGAAGGAAAGGACTAATAGCCCCAGAAATATGTATCTCCTGTCGAGCTTATCGATTTTCTCTAGTGTGCTCATGCATATTCCCTCTTATTCGGATCCTCCTAAGTAGGCACGCTCAAGACCTAAAGCGGCCCTGATGGCCATGGCGAACATGCCGAGGGCGGCTGACATTATGAACCCACGCCATGCTCCCATGCCTGGGACGTTTGCGATCCATATGCCTATCTGAGGTAGAGGGCCCCAAATGGCACCGCTGATGGGAGCGTTCGAAAGCAGCATCGAGATGCAGGCGAACAGAGTTATGAGGGCCTCAAGGCTTCTTACCTTGAAGGTCCGGTACATGGCAGAGTAGAAGTAGAATCCAACGTAGCACATCAGCGCAGTGTTTAGACCCATGTAGATGTTGTCGTAGAGCAGCTTGAAGTACGGCTTGAAGGCCAGACCCGCGATGAACATCGTGAACATGGAGGCTATGATGATGATACCATGGAGCCACTCATTTTCCCTTCGCTGAACAATGTTCCTTCCGTGGAACCGCAGGATGTTTAATGCGCCGAGTAGCAGAGCAAAGTTAGAGACGGCCGATACCCACTTTCCTAGCATGCTTGTGATCGCAGGTCCTCCAGGGATCGGTATGAAGAACTCGAAGAACACCCAGAAGGTGCAGACGACGAATATTATAAGAGGCAGATGAGTCCTCGCAAAGACAGACATCTTGCATTCACCTCATATCTTAAGGAAGTCTGCGATGACCTTTGTTCCAGCTAATGCAGCGATCAAGCCAATGACCATTAATCCTACGAGAATAGCCCTGCATATGTCTTGACCCGCAATGCTTCCGATCTGTGCCCTGTCTTCCGAAACCTTCGCAGCTGCGGCGAACATCTCGTCGCCAATGATCAGATAGTCACATGAAGCAACGAAGGCTGGAAGCTGTGACTGCCTGGCAGTGCCTCCTATCTGCAACGCTCCAACGGAGCCACCGTACTCGGCGAGAACGATAGCCTCCCAGAAATATGCTCCCACCAAGATGTTAGCAGCTATCTTCTCCCTTTCGAACATGCCCATGTCGTAAGAGAAAAGAGAAACCTGGTCTGGGAGGAAGCGCACAATGTCCGGGGAGTATTGTTCGATCTTCCCTGCCTTCCTATAGTTGGTTCGGATGATCTCCTCAACAGCAGGAAGTGTATGAGCAACGTTGATGGAGACCCTGTATTGAGCACCCTTTTCAGCACAAAGCTTGGCGACGTAGCCTATGATTGCGATCGCTGCGATAGTCTGTTGAGCCGTGTAATCAGTCAGTCCACCGCCGCCTGGGCAATCATGGACCGGCCTGCCCATCTCTACAGCTCTGCCGACAGCCTCCTCTATAGCAATCAAGCCGGGAATGGGCCTGATCTCTCTGTTTCTTAAGTACTTCGTTCCATATAGAAGCGCCGCAAAGAAACCCAACCCTAGCACGAATCCAATTATTTTACCAGCATAAACTATCATTTTTTTTCCAAAGTCAATATAAAAGAAAATATATTTAACATTACTGGTAACCTTAGATACTATCAACTGTTTTTCAAAGATACTCTTCATTTATCTATTTTTTCTAATGAATATATCATATTATTTTGATACCTAAAATTAACATCGTTTTTATAAGACATATTCAAGAAAATAAATACTTCTATTTGAGTAGATACTTATTGTTAGTATTTTTTTTCAACGACAGATTTAATATCTCTATATTGACATTAAAAACTGGACTTGTGATGACGATGACAGAAAGAATCAAACTCGTTGGTGGCGGAATATCTCATGAGTCTTGTACGTTCATAACCCGATTAATAAAGGGGAGGAAATGGATAGGAAAAGAGGCCATAGATTTCCACAGGCCGCGGAGAACCAACCTCTCTGCGATGATACACGTCTGCGAGAGTGAAGGCGTGGAACTGATCCCAACAGTCTACGGCTCCCCCGACTCCAAGGGCAGGGTGCTCAATGAATCATATTATTCGATGCTAAACCCTATTCTCGAAGGGATAGAAAAGGCGCTTCCGGTGGACGGGGTTCTGCTCTGGCTTCATGGTGGTGGTGCCTCTGAGGATGAGGATGACCTGGAGGGCCACGTGCTG
>CAZPMB010000002.1:0-70254 GCA_964587735.1 uncultured Candidatus Bathyarchaeia archaeon
TATATAATGACTAAAAATATTCATTTTTCCTTTTCGTTACTCGTCGCTCGATACCTCAATAACGCCAAGTCTTGTGCCCAAAACAATAATTGATAGGAATGTGAATAGCCCTACTGTTATACCTAATATTGCTATCGTTGACCTAATACAATCTCTGAGTTTCGTTTTCAATCCCTCTTTCCGAATGAAAAGGAACCAGTCTGGTCATGATCAACCTATGATCGCGTAAAAATACGCAAGAATTTACTATGTATCTAGATTGTGGAGTTGCAATTCATATTCATTCTTTAATAAATCATCCATTAATTAAAACAGTAACCCAGAATTGATTCATTTCAACATGTTTTAGGACCCCCTATGAGATTCATGCGATTGGACATATGTAATCATAACAATAATCCATAGTAAAACCTTCCATATATCCAATACTTAATTTATGAGATGGAAATAGTTACTAACTCGTCTGGGGAAAAAGAGAGAAAACCAACAATATCTATACCTCTAAAAAACTAATTTGAATAAGCTTCCTAGAATTTCGCCAATGGATTAGTAACAGAATATTCGATATTGGGTCTTTATTACGCTTATTTTACCAGATTGTATGGCTTCCCCTTCTCCAGCACCTGGGTTGGCACCCTCTTCTGCCACCTATCCAACCATTTGAGATCTCTTTCCTTCTCCCTGAGATCGTCTGGCAGCATCTCGGGGATCGTCTCAACGGCGCTCCCGATGGGAAACCAGCGGCCGCACTTCGGGCAGACCAGCAGCCCCGTGTCTACCTCTATCAGGTTCAAGTACCTGTAGAGGGCATCTATGTCCTCTTGGTATTCTTTCAGGAGATCCTCTTCGCACTTGTCAAGTACCTGGTCTAGGCGGGCGATTGAGTCCACGGTGACGGCCAATAATCCCTTCGACATGATGGAGTCCGAGACGTCCTTGACGTTCCTGATGGAGGCCGGGCTTATCGTCCCGTCGACGAGCTGCTTCGCGAGGTGCTCGTAGTTCTTCTTGAAGTGGGGGGAGGGGAGCCCCGCCTCGGAGGCTATCTTCCTCATCTCCTCCTCAGAGGTCTCCCAGCTGAAGATGTAGGCCTCGAGGGGGTGATGCTTGTCTATTGGGCAGGCGAGGATGTTGAGTAACCAAGGCTTCATAGGCTTACAGATCTAGAGTGATTACAACACGATAAAAATGTATCAACCGCTTCCTCTCCTGAAGAGCCTGAAGCGCTGCAGGCGGGGCCAGCCCGACTTCGCGTACCTGATCATCCTAGGATTAGCCTTCAGCCACCCGTACATGTGCCAGAAGCTCTTACCCCACTTCTCCGTCCTTTCGGGCAGTGGTTCATAGCCTAGGTTCCGGATCTCGTCAAGATAGGCCTCCTCAACAAGGTGCTGGGCCCTCCCCTCCACCTTAACCCTGACGATCCGACCCTGCCCGAAAGCCTTGATTAGGGCTTCTGCGGCCATGTCGAGGATGTCGCCGCGGCAGAGCTCCATCGCCTCACCATCCGCAGGTCTCAGCTTTTCCACGAGTCTCAGGGCTATGCGTCGAGCTTCATTCAGATATTCCCTCTTTTCGAACAGGGGCTCTTTGAAGTACCTCACGTCGATGATGTCGTAGACGAACTGGTCTGTCTCTGGACGGTACGCGCCTATGACGGCTCCGAACAGGAGGTCGCCGTATCCTGCGTCGTCGATCTGGATAGTCATCTAAAAATCACGGGCTTGTTGGACGTTTCAGCCGCTTCACGATCTCCTGGGCCTTATCGAATCTAATCTCCCCGGACTCCACGAGAGCCTCCACCGCCTTGTCGACGAGGCCCCCCTCTGCCCCGGCCATCACCACCAGGTTGCGGGCGTGAAGGCGCATATGGCCTCGCTGGATCCCCTCCTGGGTGAGCGCCCTGAGGGCGCCGAGGTTCTGCGCAAGGCCCACTGCCACCATCACCTCGGCCAGCTCGGTCGCCCTTGAGACCCCCATCACCTTCAGCGCCAGACGGGCCATTGGATGGGTCTTTGTGGCGCCGCCTATTATCCCAACGGCCATCGGCATCTCCAAGACCCCGACGAGGTCGCCGTTCTCGTTCTTTGACCATTTGCTAAGGGAGCTATATCGTCCCTTACGCGCCGCGTATGCATGGGCCCCAGATTCGAGTGCCCTGTGGTCCTGGGCGACGGCCAGCGCCACGGCGACGACTCCGTTCATTATCCCCTTGTTGTGGGTGGTGGCCCTATAGGGATCGGCGTCCGCGAAGGCCCACGCTGCGACGATGTTGTCTATCGCCTCCTCCCCGCCGATGTCCTCCTTTCGGATCACAGCTTCCGCGCGGGCGAGGCGGTTGTCGGCGAGGTTGGAGATGATGCGGAGCAGGACACGGCCACCCGTAATTTCCTCCACGACGGGGGCGAGTGCCTCGCACATGGTGTTCACCGCGTTGGCCCCCATTGCATCCCGGCAGTCAACGAGGAGGTGAAGGACCAGCATTTTACCGGCATCGGTCTCTATCACCCTCATCTGGACGTCCTTGGCTCCTCCCCCAAACCGCACGAGCGTAGGATCCTGCTTATTCGCCAATTTCAGGAGCCCTTTCTTGGCGTCGGTCAGGGTTTTTTTAGCCCTGTTTAAGTCTGGTACGTCGAGGACTTGGATCTGGCCTATCATGATCGGATCTGTGCAACTCGCCTTGATGCCGTCGCCGTCCCGCATCAGCCTCGCCATGTTGCTCGCAGCGGCCACGACGGATGGCTCTTCGATAGCCATGGGGACGAGGCGGTCGCGGCCATTGATGCGAAAGTTGACTGCGATGCCAAGGGGGTAGGCTATGGCCCCGACGGTGTTCTCTATCATCTTGTCAGCCGCTTCTAGGCTTAGACCACCGCCGGAGTGGAGGAGGTCTACTTCCTCAGGTGTCAGCCCAACCTTCTCAGCGATGGCCTCGATCCTTTCCTCCATCGGCATCTTATAGAAGCCTGAGATACGGCTAGAGCCTTTGTCAGAAGCCAAGATCAGAATCCCCTGATTTGGTCTCTACGGGTGGGCCACTTTATATAACCGTTATGGTGGCTCAAAAGCCGGGTTCGATAGGAGGGAAAGCCTAAGCCTTGGAACGTGTTGGAGATGCTCTTCGGCCAGGCGTGAGTCATCATGTCAACGCGCAAATTTAAATAGGGCTATTGCTTCCTCCCGATGAAGCCGAGGGGACATGCTAAAAGCTAAATGCTTGGTACGCATGGGTTAAGGAGAATCGGGGGGCTGGCCTGCCTGGAAAAGCTCATTCCGCTTGTCACGGTCGGCGGAACCTTCGATGTCCTCCATAAGGGCCACTGGTTCCTGCTCGAGGAGGCGTTCAACGTCTCCGAGAGGGTCATCATCGGCCTCACGACGGACGATTTCGCCCGGAGACTGAAGAAGCCCCACAAGATCGACCGCTACGAGAAGAGGCGGAGGGACCTCAAGAAGTTCCTGAAGGAGAAGGGCTTCTCTGAGAGGGCTGACATCTTGCCCATAGAAGACCTCTACGGGCCGACCATAGGCTCTCGCGAGTGTAGCGGCGAGATAGAGGGCGTAATAGTGAGCGAGGAGACCGAGCCCGGGGCCGAGGAGATCAACAGGATCAGGGTGAAGGAGGGAAAGAAGCCCCTGCTGATAATCGTGGTGAGCATGGTGCTTGCTGAGGACGGGAAGCCCATCTCCAGCACCCGCATCCGCAGGCAAGAAGTTGACCGCTACGGCAGGCTCGTGGGCTAGAACGAGCTGAATGAAATGGTAACCATCGACCAGCATCTCGAGGTCATAGAAGATAACGCGCCAAGGATGATCGAGTTTCTAAGGAAGATCGTAATGACCCCTAGCCTATCCGGCGAAGAAAGGGCAGTTGCCGAACTAGTTGCCGATGAGGCGAAGGGTCTCGGCTACGAGGTCGAAATGGATAAGATGGGAAACGTCATCGCTAGACGCGGTGCCGGGCGCGGGAGGACCATACTTTTCGACGGCCACCTGGACCACATCCAACCCGGAGATCCTGAGAACTGGAGCCACGACCCTTACGCGGCAGGTGTTGTGGACGGCTTGATTTATGGCAGGGCAACCGTCGATATGAAGGGAGCCCTCGCGTCAATGGTCTACGGCTGCGCAGCTCCCGAACTACGAGGGGAGATAATCCTCTCGTGCGTCGTCCACGAGGAGACCAACGAGGGGGTGGCCACGAGGAACGTCATCAAAGAAAGGGGGTTAAAGCCAGCCGCCTGCGTTCTTGGAGAGCCGACAGACCTCCTGCTCAGCGTCGGCCAGCGGGGAAGGTGCGTTCTCAGGTTAATTGCGAGGGGCGCCACTAGCCACGCGAGCATGCCAGAGCTGGGGAAGAACGCCCTATACGAGATGGCCCCAATAATCGAGAGGATCCGAGAAGCGAACGAGCATCTACCAAGGCACCCATTCCTCGGTTCAGGCACGATGGCAGTCACCTCCATCGCCTGTAGACCGGGAGCCGGCCCCATCATCCCCGACTACTGCGAGATCCAGGTCGACAGAAGGCTCGTTCCGCAGGAGACCCTCGAAGGCGTGCTGGCAGAGCTGAGAGCCCTCGCCCCCGGGGCGGAGGTTGAGTTGCTCGAGGACGAGTTCGTGTGCTACACGGGCTACAGGGAGAAGGCAAGACAATATTTCCAGGGATGGATCACCGACCGTAAACACTGGACAGTCCGGGAAAGCCTAAAGGCTTTAGAGGAGGGCATGGGGAGGAAGCCCGGGGTGACCGGGTGGAGGTTCAGCACCGACGGCGTGGCGACTGCTGGTGAGATGGACATACCGACAGTCGGCTTTGGGCCAGGAGACCCATCCCTAGCCCACCAGCCAAACGAGCATATAGCTTTGTCCGACGTAGTTGCAGCGGCGAGGGGTTACTGCGCTCTTGCATACAGGCTGGCAGCCTAATGCTTACTGGCTTCGCTCGTGCACCGCCCTGTAGCGAGCTGTCTGCATTTCTAAGGCATTATCGTTTTTCCTTTCCGTATTTACACGCCCTTTGGCATTCAACGCACATCAGGTGAGAGTTTTTGGTGAACGAGGGCTCGTGTCTTCCCAGCACTTCCTCGTATCTGGAAACGTCTCCACCCGCGATGTGAACACCGACGAGACATTTAGTGTCGTCGACTTTGTACGGCGTTAGAGCCCCAACCGGGCAAGCCCTGATGCATTCTTCGCAGTCTCCGCAGAGATCGCGCTCGAATGGCTGATCAGCCCTCATCTCGGCGTTCGTCACGACCACGGCCAGACGAACCCATGGGCCGAAGTCCGGATTGACGATCAGGGCGTTCTTACCATAGTTCCCTAATCCAGCCAGCTGGGCCAAACGTTTATGCGATACTGAGTGGAAGGTAACCGCCTTGTAGCCCATGCCCTCCAAGCGATGGGTCACCGCCCGCCTCGGAGCGTCTAATGAGAAGTAGCCCGGGTAGACCCAGCGCTCCCCCTTCCTGATCGCGAGTTCGAGCATTTCGTCCCAGACGTGATTGCCTATGACGACGATGGACTTCGAGTCCGGCATGACGTCGGTGGTCCTTTTGTTGTAATCCTGAATCATCCACCCGACCCAGACTTTGGGAAGGGCATCGATTGTATTTGCGGAGACGATCCCGACAAGGTCGGCGCCCGAACTCAGCGCAACCTCCTTGATCTCCTTCGAGAGTTTCTCGGCCTTAGAATCAGTCTTCAATGTATGACACTCAAATCCGTTTACAATACAGGATTAAAAATTTTTGTAAAGGAAGGCTAACCGTCATTCTTCCAGTAGTAACAAATTCTATCAACCCATAAAGATGTCTCGACTCCCAAAGACAGCCTTGATGTTCACTATTGGCTTTTACCCCGGGCTGAGATCTTCCAGACAGCTTCAAGAGAGCCATCCCTAACGCAATGGAAACTGTCGTAGAGGTTCGAGTTTGTGCAGCAGTGCGTAACTAGTAGCTCAATTTTATCTCCCGCCTTAATCTTAGAGTCCGGTTCGACCTTCAGCCTGCCATGCTCCTCTGAAGCGCGCTCGTAATCAACGCCCCTGATCTCCACTACGGGCGGCAGGCCAAACTCTGTTGTGACCGCCTTCAGACCGGCATCGCATATCGCCACACCAGGCCGGGGAAGGCTGATTACGGTTGTGAGGACCGTCATGGCCTTCCCAAAGCCTTCAAGACCCTCGACCTTGCTGTATGTGGCGTCCATGAACACGTAGGAGCCGGCCTCTACCTCCGTCACGCCTGGATATTTTCCCGTGATCATGTGGGTCCCCGTGCCGCCTGCGCTCACGATCTCAATTCCGAAGCCCGCATCCTCGAGAGTGTCCTTTGCCGAGATGAGCTTGGCCATCGCCCCATGGGCCTTCTCCCGTCGCTCTTCAAGGCTTCGGATGTTCTGGCAGAAGCCCTCGTATCCGAGGAGCCCCCCGAGGTTCAGGCTTGGGTGGCTTGCCACTTCCCTTGCGAGGTCGAGCGTGGGCTTCCCAGGCGCGGTCCCGCACCGGTTGTTACCAACATCCACCTCGATTAGGACGTTCAGCCTAACACCCTTCTCCCTGGCTGAGTCTGCAAGGTGCCTGACGTTGCCGGCGTTGTCTACTGCGACGATGATGTCGCTGTGCTTGGCGAGGTTCACGAGGCGTGTGACCTTCGGCTCGCCAACGACCTGGTTGGCGACGAGGACATCCCTGATTCCGGCCTCGACCATCGCCTCTGCCTCTCCCAGCTTGGCACAGGTTATGCCGATGGCCCCGGCCTCGATCTGCTTGTGGGCTATGATGGGGCACTTGTGGGTCTTCTCGTGGGGTCTCAGCCCAGCTGTAACGGAACGGAAGAACCTCGCCATCTCTTCTATGTTCCCCTCCATCACGTCGAGATCTATGAGGAGGGCTGGCGTGTCTATCTCGCTCTTTTCGGCGCCTAGATTAACCATAAAGTATCCGATACCCTATCCGGGAAACGCCTTAAAGGCTTCGCCGTTTTAATGCAGTTTCACCCGTCTCCCCGCCTCAAAAAAGTTGGTAAACGTTTTACATTCGGCTTCCTGCTTTGAATTCGAGGATAATCCGTGTGATAGGGACGGCTCTTCTTCCCCTTCACCACGGCCGCGCGCCCAGGTGGCTCTTCAGCAGGATGGTGAAGCTTGCGGAGTGCATCGTCGAGATCATCGTCCGCGAGCACGGGGTCAGAGGCCTCCTCGAGCGCCTCTCGGACCCATGGTTCTTCCAGTCCCTCAGCTGCGTCCTCGGCTACGACTGGCACTCCAGCGGAACCACCACGGTTACTTGCGGGGCCTTGAAGGAAGCAATCAATCCTGGGGAGATGGGCGTGGCTGTCGCCGGGGGTAAGGGCAGGGCCTCACGTAAAGCGCCGGCCGAGATAGAGGAGCAGGGCCTGGGCTTCGGACTAAGCACTGGCAGGATCCAGGAGCTCCAGTACGCGAGCAGGATGGCCGCGAAGGTGGACAACAACCTCGTCCAAGACGGCTACGACATCTACCACCACACATTCGTCTTCGACGAGGTGGGCCGGTGGATAGTCATACAGCAGGGTATCAACGAGGCAGAGGGAAACGCCAGGCGCTATCACTGGCCACCGGAGCACAGGGACTTCATCGAGGAGCCTCAAAACGCCATCCTCTGCGACAGCCGCATCCCGGCAGTACTAGACATGACCTCCGCCAAGAGCACCGACAGCCGCAGAGCCTGCGTGGACCTAGCCAGGGAGGACCCTCGGCTTCTGAGACGAATGCTGGTCGCCGCGAGGCCAATCCACCAGAGATCGCTGGGAGAGTGGATGACTGGGGGCAGCCACAACGAGGTTCTTATAATGCCGAGGCGAATAAACTGGGAGGCGATGAAAGAGGTCTACGAGTTCCAGCCGCGGAGCTATGAGGAGCTGGTCTCCCTCCGGGGCGTGGGCTCCTCAACCATTCGCGGCCTTGCTCTGGTCGCTGAACTGGTATACGGGCAACCCCCCAGCTGGCGGGACCCGGTCCGCTTCAGCTTCGCTTTCGGGGGCAAGGATGGCGTCCCCTTTTCCGTTGACAAAGGGGGGATGGACGGGGCAGTGGAACTTCTGAGGGCCGGCGTCGAGGAGACTAGATTGGGGCGCGAGGAAAAGCTCAGGGCCATACGGAGGCTGAGGGGCTGCGTGCCTCCAATCCCGGAGGACAGAGGCTGATGTCCTCGGAGCTTAGCTTGAACGAGGCCATACAAAATGTTCCGATCACCCGAGATGCGGCTGAGGTCATACTATCGCTAAAAAAGATCCCATCCGGTCTTCTGGAATTGGCTGGGGCAGTACGGGACAGCCGCCTCGGCAGGGAACTCCGGTTCTACTACCCCCTCCCACGGTTCCCGAACGTCTCCGTGACGGGGGACAGGTGCTCGTTGAGGTGCAAGCACTGCGGCGGATACTATCTGCGGGGGATGACGAGCGTCGAGACTCCCTCCAAGTTGAAGAAGTTCTGCACCAAGCTGGAGGCGGATGGGGGAGTCGGCCTCCTAATCAGCGGAGGCTCCGACAGGAAAGGGAGGGTCCCCCTCGACCGGTTCTACAACGCGTTTAGGTGGGTGAAGGAGAACACGGGCCTCATCGTCAACGTCCACACCGGGCTGCTGGACCCTGGGCAGGCGGATGGGATCGCCTCGACTGGCATCGACATTGCGTCCGTTGACGTCGTGGGCAGCGACGAGACCATCAGGCGAGTCTACGGCCTGAAGGCTACGAAGGAGGACTACTCGGGAACCCTGGAATCGCTGAAGAATGCGGAAGTCCCCCACGTCATCCCTCACATATGTGTCGGCCTCGACTTCGGGGAGATCGGGGGGGAGGTGGCTGCCTTGGAGATAGCCAAGAAGATAGACCCAGAGCTGGTCGTACTCCTAGAGCTTATGCCGACTCAGGGGACGGCGATGGAGGCTGTGAAGCCGCCCTCAGCCGAGGAAATGGCGATGGTCGTGGCTGCGGCGAGGCTGATGTGCCCTGGGGCCGGCATCGCCCTGGGCTGCATGCGCCCCAGAACTGGCAAGGACAGGGTAGAAGAACTGGCGTTAGAGGCGGGGGTCGACAGGATCGTCCTTCCCTCAAGATCAACGGTCGAAAGGGCGGGGATTGCGGGTTTCAGCGTCAGGCATTTGGACGGATGCTGTGCGATTCCCAAGAGCCTCGAGGGCCGAGCGCTAAGGCTTGGTGGCTCCCAGGCTCATCTCCAGAACGTGAATGAAGTCCCCGGGCGAGACGCCTATTAGGTCTACTGAGCGGCTCCCGAAGAAGACCTTAACGGCTTTCTCCAGCGACCCCCTCTCGGCTGGGAGGCCTGCGAGGGCGCCCTCGAGCTCCTCTATCGACTCCTCAGGGTGCATGAAGAAGTCGCCTGTGATCTTGACCCTGGCCAGGCGGCCTCGCTCGACCCTCGTCTCCGCAACGATCAGCTTCCCACCGGGTACCTTGAACTCGAAACGCCCCAAGGACCTACCTCCTGAATATCCAATCGTGGGAGCGATACCTCTCCCTGAACTTCTCCATCAGCCCCTCCTCGTAGGGGGTGAGTTCCCCGGGCTCGAGGCGGACGTCGAGGGTCTCCTCGAAACCCGTTACGAGGGCCCTGCGCACCTCGTCGAAGGAGATGTCGCGCCCCAGCTCACGGCGGATGCTAGTCACCCTCTCCTCCGCTGCCTTGATCATCTTGTCGCTGATCTTCGTGTCTGAGACCTTTAGCACGGTGAAGATCTTCTTGACGTCACAGTCAACTAGGACCGTGCCGTGCTGCAGGACGGAGCCATAGCGGCGGGTCTGGGCGTTGCCCGAGATCTTCCTGCCCCCCGAGACTATATCGTTTATCGGCTTGAACTCGGCCTCCAGTCCAAGCGCCCTCAGCCCCCTGATCAAGCATCCGCATATCAGTCTGTAGGATGAGACGATGTCCTTAGGAATCTTAGGGTCGTCGTCAGGGGCGATGAGGCTGTAGGTGATCTCCCCGTCGTAGTCGTGGAAGACGGCCCCCCCGCCAGTTATGCGGCGGATCACGTCTACTCCGAGGCGGCGGCAGGACTCGAGGTCAACCTCGTCCCTCATGCTCTGGAAGTATCCCACAGACACCGCGGAGGGGTTCCACCTGTAAAACCTGACGGTGTTGGGCGTCTCCCCCATCCTCCTAGCGTAGGCTATGGATTCGTCTATGCCCATCTGGGTATAGGCGTCCTCGACCCTCATATCGATCAAGCGCCATTTCTCACTCATTTTCATTCAACCCTATCAGTGCGGCCTCCCTTTGCGCCTCCTCCAGGGTCAGGCCCCACGGGTAGTTGTAGAACGGACCCGACGGTCGTTCGTTATAGTAGGGCCGATTGCAGCCCGGGCAGCCGCTGGTCCGGAAAGCCTCCCCCTCAATCAGGGCCATTCGAATGGTCTCTGCGTCCGCTCCTGGGTCCTTCAGCTTCCCACCCTCGTCGAACTCCATGTCCTCGAATCGGGTCAGCCCTTGCGTCACAAGGTACCTTGCGAGTTGGACGCGACGATAGGCCTCCAAGGGAGGCTGGGGGCGATCGACGAGGGTGGTGCCCGGCACGGGTGTGAAGGCGTATAAAGCAGTCCGGATCTTCATGTCCAACAACTGTTGAATAAGCCTAACGGCCTCCTCCTCCGTCTCCCCTAGGCCGACGATGAGGTTGGAATAGACCTTTCCCTCGCCGAAAACCTCGACAGCGGTCCTTAACGCCTTCATGTGCTCCTCCCAGCTGTAGGGCCCACCAGCGGACCTCCCCTTTACCTCGTCGAAGAGTTTCGGCGTCGCAGCATCCAGCGGTATGCTGATCCGATCAAGGCCGGCCTTCTTCAGCCTCTCCATGTTGCTCCTGCCCAATGGGGGAGTGTCGAGCGAGACCGGGAGCCCAGTTGCATCCCTGATCTCTCTCAGCAGCGCGAGTACGTCATCGATGAACCCGGGGTAGTTGATCGCTTGGATGCATACCCTTTCGATGATTTTCTCAGCGGGTCGCATAAGCCCGTGAATAAATTTCTCCGTGGGGAAGGCTGGCCAGATGACCCTCGACAAAAGGGACTTCTTCGAGATGCTCCCTCGGGCCTGGGGGCAGAACGCGCAGTTCGCCGTGCAACTGCCCTCCGTGTAGGTCATTGTGTAGGCGGTCGTGGGCTTCGCGTCGAGCCAGCACTCTGTAAGCCCCAGAACTGAGGCCGTGCCGATGCTGACCCTCAGCCATTTGGGAATCAATTAAACCCCTCGGGAGGCGCCATTACTAGGCGATTATGGTCCCGAGCCTCTTATAGCTTTTTAACCTGATTACTAACCCAACTACACGGGACACGATCGCGTCTGGAAAGCTCACATACTCATTCTAATATTCGGTGCGTCCCTTCCACACGGAGCGCATTTAACTCTTTATCCAAGTGTGGTGGCACTTTGCACAGGTGAAGCGTTCCACGGCCCTATCCTGTTTGACGCCGGCGTGCTCTCCCATGGTCGTTATCACCTTACGGTAGGCCTCGTTGTGCCCGCAATTTGGACACCTCTGCATCACCCTCAGAGACCCTTCGCCTGTGTTCTCGACGACGTAGACCGGCTCTGCAGTGGGCCTTTCCGACCTCCTAACCTCGATCACATCCTGGTGAACCTCTCTTCCGCATCTAGGGCATAAGAGGCCCTTTACCGTCCTCCGCATGTACGAGCCGCATACATCGCAGAACATCGTTCCATCGCACTCGGCTGTGAAGAACCCTCGTTTATCTTTCGCTACAGAATCTGATAAGCGTTTTTGAATCTAAGCCACATAATATATTCCTTTTATGGATCCGACATCTATTGGTGTTGATGCACGGTTATGACCGTAACGCGCACTCACCTGTATATCTCGGGTCGGGTCCAGGGTGTCAATTTCCGCTACTTTGTCAGGCAAGAGGCCCTGAGGCTCGGCCTTGCAGGGTGGGTGAGGAACCTCCCAGACGGCAGGGTCGAGGTCGTCGCCGAGGGGGAGGAGGAACAGGTGGAGAGGCTCATAGGATGGTGCCGAAGGGGGCCGCCACTCGCCATGGTAAGGGGTCTTGATATTCGAAGGGAGCCGACTACAGGAGACTTGAAGACATTCACGATCAGGCTCTGACTTGCGGCGATTGGACACACGAACGATGACGGAAGTAAAAACGAGGGGGGATAGAGTCAGGGATGGAATACAGGCGTCTCGAGGGAGACGAGGCGGTCGAGCTGATCCTTCTGGTCCTTAGGGATGCGGGTAGGCCTATGACCACTAGGGAGATCCAAGCGGAGACGGAGAAGAGACTGGTCAGGTGCCCAGACTCGACCGTGGTCTTCCTGAACAGACTCAGGAACAAGGGAGTGATAAAGGGCGAGCGCTCCAAGGAGAAGCGAGGCTGGGTCTGGTGGGTGGAGGACTAAAACCAGGAAACGATCTTATCGGCGGTCTCTATAAGACTGACCCATCTCTTGTAATCTATGGGCTCTACGCCTTCGGCCACCTTATCCCAAGAGCCCTCCGACCTGAAGTGAGGCTCTAGGTAGAATACTCCTTTGGCGTATCCGAGAGACCTGACAAGCCCGTGGTCTGTTGCGTGGCGGCAACCGTCGTATTCGAACACGAAAAGCAATCGGTCCTTCTTCGCAATCTCCTTGGCCACTTTGAAGGCGGTAGATCCTTCCTGCATCCGACCTATTAAGAAGAGGACGTTCATCTCATCATGCCTCAGAATGTGACTGTCGAACTACATTCTGCCATCATCTCGGCCAGCCCTCGAATGTCGATCGTTGTGATATTGAGGTCTGGGTCGAGATCCTCAATCCTCAGGCAATTTTCTTCAAGCGACTCCACGAGAACTTGTATCCCAGCTAGATCAGCCGAGGTGCGGAGGTAGTCCCTATTTGTGGAGTCCTGGAGGGCCCCAGGGAGCAGGCATTTGACTCCCTCGTCCAGGTGGACGATGCGTGGCGCTCTGTCCATCCCCAGCATTGCAGCGCAGAGCCGGAGGCCGTCGGCGACCCTCCGCACGTCCTCTGGTCCGCTCCTAATAATGACCATCACATCGACCATCCACGTTCACTACCCCAGAAAGATCGTCTTTTCGCTCCCCTCGATGAGCTCAACCAGTTCGGCGAGGCTGCTCAGCCCCGCACCTCTCACCAGATCCCTCAGGTACTCCAGCCCTCTCATAGCGGCGCTTGTCCTGCATACGAGAAGCCGCACCCCCCCTGGCGTGAGGCGCTCGATATCCTTGTTGGCCCTTCCCGACCTTACGAGCTGAACAGAATCCCCGTCAAGGAAAACAGTGACGTCGTGCCCCCTTTCCCTGGCGGCGCTGGAGAGGCCTATGATCGTCTCCTTTACCACCTTCAAATCCGAATGTGCGACGAGCAGCAGGTGCATTGGTGCTTTCTCCTTCACGGATTAATATTTCGTTGTTGTCTTAACCTTTTCAGCACGGTTTTCGGATGGTGTTCCATACTTTCGAACGGGTGTTCGAAAACCTAGGATTAAGTATCATTGAAAGTACCTATATGGCGGTGATGAATTGAGGCTACCTGCCTTCGCAATCTACCTGAACACTAGGAAGCTGGCCACATATACGATCCTCGCGTTCGTCCTGGGAGGCATGCTCGGGGGCGCGATGTGGAACTTCGGCGGCGTATACGTGCCAAAGCGCCCTACCGCGACCTCGTTTGAGTTTGGATCTCTAAACCGATTCACATCCTACGATGAATTGAGGATTTTCCTGAGGACGCAGACCTCAAATGTTTGGGGTCGTGTTTATTTCGACTCAGTCACCTCGCCATTTTCTGCACTGACTGCAGCACAATCGGCCAAAGCAGCTGCAGACGCCGCCAAAGGGGAAATATCAGGCATGAACGACTTTTCAGGAACGAACATTCAGGTCGAGGGCGTGGATGAGGCTGACGTGGTGAAGACGGACGGTGAGTACATATACCTCGCCGTGAACGACACGGTCGTGATTGTGAAGGCCTATCCTCCGGAGGACGCCGAGGTCGTCGCCAGGATCAGGCTCTACCACTCGGTGCAGGACCTGTTTGTGTCGGCGGACAAACTTGTGGCGTTCATCCCATTGTACCAGGAGGTTTACAGCGAGCTGCTGGGCCCGGAGCCGTCCCCCGAGTTCGAGTTGAGAACGGACATACTCGTGTACGACATCTCCGACAGGGGGTCCCCGCAGAAGGAACGAGAGGTAACTGTTGATGGATTCTACTTCGACTCCAGGATGATCGGCGATTATGTCTACGCCATAGTGATAGAGGCCGCCAGAATATACAAGGACGAGGTGCTGCTCCCGTGCCTCTCCTCCGAGAGCATCCGGAGAATGCCTCTCGGCCTCGTGACTGAGAGGCTGTGGCGGAAGGTCGAGCCCACCGATGTCTACTACATAAACCAAACGGACACCGGGTTCTGCTACACCAACCTCCTCGCGATCAACGCACAGGACCCCGAAGAGTCAGTTACGCTGGAGACATTCCTCCTCGGAGAAGCAGCCAACCTGTATGTCTCCATGGGCAACATCTACATCACGGCGAGGAGGTCGCATGGAGTAACAACGATCTATAAGATCGCCATCGACGGGGGTAGTGTCACCTACGCAGCCGATGGCTCAGTTCCAGGGTGGGTGCTGAACCAGTTCTCCATGGACGAGCACGAGGGCTACTTCAGGATAGCCACGACCAACGGGCATGTGCGGAGATTCGGAGGCCAACCGAGCAACAATATCTACGTCCTCAACGAGACCCTAGGAATCGTTGGCAGTCTTGAGGGCCTCGCGCCAGGAGAGGAGATCTACTCGGCCAGGTTCATGGGCGATAGGGGCTACCTCGTCACGTTCAAGAAGGTCGACCCCCTGTTCGCCATCGACCTCTCCGATCCTGAAGAGCCGAGGGTGCTGGGCAAGCTGAAGATCCCGGGCTACTCCGACTATCTGCACCCATACGACGAGAACCACCTGATAGGGCTAGGCAAGGAGACGGTCGAGGCTGAGGGGGGCAACTTCGCCTGGTACCAGGGCATCAAGATCTCCCTCTTCGATGTCACGAACGTCTCGGCGCCTGTCGAGCAGGCTAAGATCGTTATAGGCGACAGGGGGTCCGACTCCCCGGCGCTCAGCGACCACAAGGCCTTCCTCTTCAGCCGGGCCAGGAACCTCCTCGTCGTGCCCATCCTTGTCGCCGAGATAGACGAGAGCCGCTATTCTGGCCCCATCCCGCCGGACATGTACGGCGAATACGTCTTCCAGGGTGCCTACGTCTTCGATATATCCCTGGAGTCCGGGATCACGATCAGGGGGAGGATCACACACCTCGAGGGCTCGGAGGACCTGCTGAAGAGCGGCTACTGGTTCGATTCGGAATACACCGTCGAGAGGAGCCTATACATCGAGGAGGTGCTCTACACCCTCTCCGGCAGGATGATCAAGATGAACAGCCTTGCAGATCTTTCGGAGCTGGGCAAGGTCGAAATATCCTAAAGGCTAGTCATATACTGGAGGGAAGAGGTTAAAGGGGGCTTGGGGCGACGGGCTCGAAGAGGATCTACGGGAAGACCTGGGACGTCTACCTCTGCATCCTCACATCGAACGGGCCCGTCGGCGTGAGGGAGATCTGGAGGGCCCTGGACCTCTCCAGCCCGAGCCTCGCACAGTACCACGTGAACAAGCTCCTAGACCTGAAGCTTATAGAGCCCGTTGAGGGGAAGTACAAGGTCAACGAAGAGGAGAAGCTCGAGGCTCTCAGGAGTTTCCTCATGCTCAGGGGGATGCTTATCCCCAGGATGGTGATCTACGGTGCCCTCCTCTCCGGAATCTTCCTATCATATACTATCCTGTGGCCCTGGAGGGGCGATTTCAGGGACCTCGTAACACTCGCAGTCTGCTTCTTCAGCACCCTAGCATTCTTCTACGAGGCATATAGACAGTACCATGGGCTCTCGATATTCAAAATCGATGAGAACTAAAAGGTGCTAATCTCCGGAATAACTGTCATCATTATTTACATCTATTTTGAGCAAACCTCGATAATTATTTCGCATCTTATTTACACTGAATTTTGCCTGGGGTATCCTTTAAAAATTGCCATGTGAATTCAAAGGGGATGTGCCTCGCGATACCAGGAAAGGTCCTGAAGATAGACGGCAGGACTGCGAGGGTCGACTTCGGATACGGTGCTACTCGTGAGGTGGACATCACTCTCGTCGATGTGAGAGTCGGCCAGTACGTGCTGGTCCACACGGGCTACGCAATCCAAGTGCTGGACGAGGAGGACGCCCTGGAGACCCTCCGGCTCTGGAAGGAGATGCTGGAGTACACGGAGCCGGCGTAGAACTTATTTTGGGGTGAGGACGCATGAAAGAGTTCTCGGGTTTCAAGGACCGGAACGTAGCCGAGCTGCTGCGAGTGAGGATCGGTGAGCTCGCCTCCCCTGAGAAGGTGAAGATCTGCCACGTCTGCGGAACCCACGAGTGGACGATTACCCACTCGGGGCTGAGGGACCTCCTTCCGGATAATGTCTCCCTAATAGCAGGGCCAGGGTGCCCGGTGTGCATCGTCCCAGCCCGCGAGATCGACGAGGCCGTCTGGCTGGCTCAAAACGGGTTAACAGTTGCGACCTTCGGCGACATGTTCCGCGCACCCGGGTCCGATCTTTCCCTCAGCAACGCCTGCGGGCGGGGTGCAAAGGTGAGGGTGGTCTACAGCGTAAGAGATGCCGTAGCGATGGCAAGGAGAGAGCCGGGAAGGGAGTTTGTCTTCTTCGCGATAGGCTTCGAGACCACCACCCCGATGAACGCCGTCGAGATCCCAGGTTGCCCAGAGAACTTGAGCTTCCTGACGAGCCACAGGCTGATACCGCCGGCGATGGAGTTCCTCGCCGAGATGCCCGGCCTGAACATAGACGGCTTTATCGCCCCGGGGCACGTCTCCACGATCATCGGCGAGAGGCCCTACAGGATGTTCCCGGAAAAATACGGGATGCCCACGGTCATCGCCGGATTCGAGCCGCTGGACGTGCTCATGGCCGTCTACATGCTCCTCAAACAGATACGGGAAGGCAGACCAAGGCTTGAGAACGAGTACTCCAGGGTCGTGACGTACGGGGGGAACATCAAGGCGCAGAAGGCGATGTCAGACGTGTTCGACATTTCCGACGGCGCATGGAGGGGAATTGGTGCGATCCCCTCCTCGAGCCTGAAGCTGAAAGAGGAGTTCTCTCGAAAGGACGCGAGGAAGAGATACGAGATAGATGTTGGCCCGGGCAGGGACATAATTCCGGGCTGCAGCTGCCACCTCGTCATCGTCGGGAAGATCGAGCCGGACAAGTGCCCCCTGTTCATGAAAGCTTGCACTCCCGAGAGGCCGAAGGGGGCCTGCATGGTCAGCAGCGAGGGGACCTGCAGGATCTGGGCGTACGAAGAAGGGTCATAGATCCTTCAGGGACGCCACAACGGCCTGACCGAGGGAGGTCCCGCCATCCCCCGGAGGGACCTGCCTGTGACGGATGAACCTTAGGCCCATACCCTCCACCCTCTTCCTGATCACACTGTTCAGCATCTCGTTGTAGGCAACGCCACCAGAGAAGCCGACCGTCCCCAGACCGTACTTCTCTGCGGCTGAAATCGCCATTTTAGACAAGCCCTCGGCGACTGCCAAATGCAGGGCGCTAGCTAGTACTCCTTCATCATGCCTTTCCCTGAGCTCAAACAGCCTCCTGAACATCTGGGATGTCTTCAGAACCAACACGCCCTTCTCATCAATCACCTCGACGGGGAGATCGACTCCATTTGATGATGCAGCCGCTACTGCCTCGAGCTTCATTGCGCCCTCCCCCTCGTAAGTCCTCCCATAAGAGACGCCAAGGAGGCAGGCTGCGGCATCTAGGATCCTGCCCACGCTAGTGGTCATTGGGGTGTTGAGCCCCTTGTCGAGCTGGGCGAAGACGGCGTCGATCTCCCTCTCGCCATGCTTGTAGCCCTCTAGGCAGCTCTGCGAGAGGAACTCCCTCAGCTCATCCCTTGGCAGCTCGCTATACAGGATACCCTGAAGCATCCTACCGTACCTGATGGCACTGAGGTCCCCGCCCGGCATGGGCTGAGGTTCTAGATGCCCAGCTCGCCTAAAGCCCCTGTAACCACCGACCAGAATCTCGCCGCCCCATGCGGAGCCGTCGCTCCCATAACCGTACCCGTCGCACATCGCGCCAACGATCTCCTTCCCCGGCTCGAGGCCGTTCTCCGCCATGACCGCGGCGAGGTGGGCGTGGTGGTGCTGGACCTCGACAAGGGGGACACCGTGCTCCTCCGCGATCTCGGCGGCCACCGTCCTTGAAAGGAAGTTTGGGTGGAGATCGCAGGCCACGGCGTCCGGCTTCTCAAGCCTCAGGAGCTTCGTCATGTGGTCGATGGCCTCCCTCAGGAAGGCAAGGGCCCCAGGGCTCTCGACGTCGCCCAGGTGCTGGGTCGGGTAGCACTTGTCCTCCTTGAGGACGCATGCAGTGGATGCGAGCTCGGGGCCCACAGCCACGACATTCCTTATCGAGGTAAATGGGAGGTGCACGGGAAGGGGGACGTAGCCCCTGGACCTTCTGAGGAATAATGGGTTCCCGTCGACCACCCTGATGACGGAGTCGTCGCACCTCGCGCATATCTCGCGGTCGTGGAGGAGGAGGTAGTCGGCAATGTCTCCCAGCCTCTCGAACGCCTCGCGGTTCGAGACCGCCATGGGCTCTCCAGGGAAATTCGCGGAGGTCATGACCAGCGCCGGCTCCTCGCTGTAGCGGAATAAAACGTGGTGCATCCCCGAGTAGGGCAGCATAGCCCCGACCGTGTTGAGATCGGGGGAGATGTAAGGAGAGAGCGGGAAGGGCTCCAGCTTTCTGAGAGCCACTATCGGCCTCGCTAGGGAGGTGAGGAGCCCTCTCTCACGCCCGGAGATCAGGGCGTATTCCTCGATCTCCTTCAGGCTCGGGCTCATGATGGCGAAGGGCTTACCGGGCTTCCTCCTCCTTTCCCTGAGCAAAATAAGGGCATCGTCCTCCGTTGTCTTCGTCGCTAGGTGTATGCCGCCTATGCCCTTGATGGCCAGCACGCTGCCCTCGTACAGCAGGCCCGCGGCCACTCTTAGGGGAGCATCGTCATCGACTACCGACCCGTCAGGGGCGTAAAGAGTCATCCTCGGCCCGCACTGGGGACAGCAGATCGTCTGGGCATTGAACCGCCTGTCCGGGGGGCCGTGGAATTCTTCGCTGCAGTCCCCGCAGAGGGGGAACTCGGCCATCGTCGTCCTCTCCCTGTCGTAGGGGATGTCTGTTATCGTCGTGAACCTTGGGCCACAGATGGCGCAGCACGTGAAGGGGTAGAGGTAGTGCCTGTCACCGGGGTCGAGGAGCTCCCTGAGGCAGTCGTCGCAGATGGCCGCGTCCGACGGGATGAGGGAGTGCTTCACCTCAATCCTCCCCATGTCGCTGTCGTCGATGGAGAAGACGGGGTACTCGCCGCTGTAATCCAGCCATTCGACGTCGATCCTGGTATAGACGGCGACCGGGATCCTCTCATCCTCCAAGCCCCTCAGGAAATCCCTGATGGCGTCTTCCTCGCCGTTAACATCGATCCTAACCCCAGCGTCCCCCATGTTCTTAACGTAGCCCCTCAGTCCCCTTTTCACAGCCAGCCTGTAGACAAAGGGTCTGAAGCCTATGCCCTGTACGAGGCCCTGGACGGTGACGATGGCTCTCCTCTTCAAGATCTCAGCCCGTTCCACATTCGGTCGTTAGACGTTCTTTTTTACCCGTTGAAGGGTGTCTTTAAAACGATTCCCTCAGCAGATTCGGGGCATGGGGGATCCGACGGGTTCCCTTACTATCCTCCTCCCGCCTATGAAGGTCTCAAGTATGACCCTGCCCCTGCCCTCATGGACCTCGCCAACTATTTTGGCGTATTTCCCATAGCGGTTTCTCCGCACGACCCTCAGGACATCCTCGGCCTTCTCGTCTTCAACGCCTATGATCGCTATTCCCTCATTGGCGAGCTCCAGTGGGTCGAGGCCCAGGAGGTCGCAGGCACTCCTCACGACGCCCTTCACGGGAATCTCCCGCTCAAGGAGGTGGACTTCGACGCCTGACTTCCTCGCCATGTCGTTGAGGGCCCCGGAGACTCCACCTCGAGTGGGGTCCTTCATGGCTGTGATTCCGCCGACCCTCATCCCCTCGCAGAGCATCCCCGACAGGGGCGCCGCGTCGGACTCGATGGGCGCGTCGAGCTCCAGGCCCTCACGGGATACGAGGAGGGAGAGCTGGTGGTTCCCGATGGTCCCGGTTAGGATAATCTTGTTCCCTGGTTTAAGGCCGGAATCGGTCACTACCATGTCAGCGAGGCCAACGCCTGAGGCATTGATCATGAGCTCGGTGACACCGCCGTGCTCGACGACCTTTGTGTCGCCTGCGATGAGGGGGACTCCGATCTCCTCAAGGGATCCCCCCATGGACTTTACCACCCTCCTCAGCAGATCTATGTGGAGCCCCTCCTCGACGATGATCGAAGACATCATGGCGACGGGGGTTGCCCCCATGACGGCCAGGTCGTTCGCGGTCCCGCAGACCGCGAGCCTCCCTATGTCGCCTCCCGGGAAGAAGAGTGGCCTCACCGTGTACGCGTCCGTGGTGACGACGATGTGGCGCCCGCACAGCGGGATCGTGGCGCCGTCATCCATCTCGGGTAGGCCGATCCCGCCCTCGACCCTGTTCAGCCGGTAGGCGGGGAGGATAACCTCCTCGATGAGCTGCCTCATGAGCCTCCCACCGCCGCCGTGCTCCATCCTCACGACCTCGGTCATTCCTCAGACTCCACCTTCAAGCGCGATTGAAAAATTTCCTCTGATCCTTCCCCTGCAATCTAATAAACCTTTCAACCGGACGATCGAACACGTCGATTCAGGAACCGCTGGACAGGAACATAAATTAAGCCTCGTCTGCCTAATGCTCCGATATGCACGAGTGGGCCTTGGCCGAGGGCGTAGTCTCCACCGCCACCAAGATCGCAGAGGAACAGGGGCTGGAAGAGGTCACGGAGGTGACAGTCAGGATAGGCGAGCTCCAGCAGATAGAGCACGAAGTCTTCAGTTTCGCTCTCGAGCAGCTCAGGACGCCTGTGATGAAGAACGCAAAGTTCGTCCTCGAGACGATCCCCGGAAAGTTGAGATGCCGGGCATGCGGCAAGGAGTGGCTCTTCAGCCCGGAGGCGCTGGGCGATGAGGTCTCGGAGGCCATCCACTTCGTTCCGGAGGTAGCCCACGTCTACGTCAAGTGCCCGAGCTGTGGGAGCCCGGACTTTGAGATCATCGAGGGGCGGGGAGTCATCCTGGCCTCTATTAAGGGGGTGAAGGGAAGTGATTGACCCCAGGCTTGAGATCATAGGCAAAAGGCTCGGGAAGATAGGGAAGATCGTGGCCGTCTCGAGCGGGAAGGGAGGCGTCGGCAAGAGCATGGTCGCTGCCATCCTGGCGCTCACCCTGAGGAGAGAGGGTTTCAGCGTTGGGCTGCTGGACTTAGACTTCACCAGCCCCTCGAGCCACGTCATCCTGGGTGTGGAGGGGCTCTACCCCGAGGAGGATAAAGGTATAGTGCCTCCTCTGGCCCATGGCATAATGTACATGTCCATAACCTACTACTCACTCGACAAGCCGGCCCCGCTGAGGGGTTCAGATGTCACAGACGCCATAATTGAGCTCCTGGCCATCACCAGATGGGGGGAGCTCGACTATCTGGTGATAGACATGCCGCCCGGCATAGGCGACGCCACCCTCGACCTGCTACGCCTCGTCAAGGGGATAAGCTTCCTCGTCGTGACTACTCCCTCGATGGTGGCCTTCGAGACCGTCAGAAAGCTCCTTGTCCTCTTACATGAGCTTGGTATTTCCATAATCGGCGTCGTCGAGAACATGGTGATGCAACCTTCGAGACAGATAAGGAGTCAGGTCGAACGAATCGGACAACGCTACCTTGGGGAAATACCCTTCGACAAGGAGCTGGAGGGGGCCCTCGGTGACGTCGAAAGGCTCATGGGCACCGGTTTCGCCTCATCGCTGAAGAAGATAGCCGGGGATGTTCAACAAAGGCTCAATTGAGAAGGATCTTAGAGGGACAAGGATATTGACTGCTCAGAGTCTCAGAGCTCCATTTACGATATGTAATGAGGATCTACTTCTCTGCGCGTGATAACTGCACAAAATTCCGCTATTAAACTGGCGTATATGCTAGCATTAAAAGCCCTTTACTGGACTCCTTGCCCTCCGTCACCCGTAGGATTTATCCATCGCCATATATCATGGAAGGGGAGGATACCCATGGTACCCATAGATGCCGTTGTCGATATCAGCAAGTCGGATGCCCGCTTCCTCCGCAGGCTCGCCGCGGAGATGGGCGCTTCCGACCTGAGCAAGTGCTTCCAGTGCGGCGTCTGCGTCGCCAGCTGTCCCGTCAGGGAGATCGAGGCGGAGTTCAACCCCAGGCGGATCATGAAGCTGGCGAAGCTCGGCCTGAAGGACATCGTCCTCGGGAGCGATTTCATCTGGCTGTGCTCCATGTGCTTCATGTGCCACGAGCGCTGCCCCCAGGACGTAAGGCCGCCCGAGGTTATGACGGTCCTGAGGAACATCGCCGCGAAGGAGGGCATTGCGCCGCCTAACCTGATGAAGCTCGTCGAAGTGCTCTCCGAGAACGGGAGGGTCTACCCACTCGACGACTTTACGATGGACGAAAGGCAGGACAGGGATCTACCCGAGGTAGAGTCCAAACCAGGGTTCGTGATGAAGATAGCAGGGGCGGGGAAATGAGGTACGCCCTGTTCCTCGGCTGCACCATACCGGCCAGGCAGATGAACTACGAGCAGTCGGCCCGGACTGTAGCGAAGGCGCTGGGAATCGATCTGGTCGACGTCGACTTCGGTTGCTGCGGCTTTCCGATAGAGCCGGTAGACGAGGTAAAGGCCCTTTCCATGGCCGCTGTGAACCTCAAGAAGGGGAAGGAGAAAGGGCTCGATATCGTCACCCTGTGCTCTGCCTGCGGCGAGATGCTTACGAAGGCTGAGGAGGTCCTGGAGAAGGACGAAGCCATGGGAAAGAGCGTCAACGGCGTCCTCGGCAAACAGGTGGGCACAGAGTACAAAGGGGAGAAGCCCCGCGTCGTCCACTTCGCCAGGATGCTCTACGAGGACATCGGTAGAGAGAAGATAAGAGCTCTAGTCAAGCGCCCGCTCCAGGGGCTGAAGATAGCGACCCACCCCGGCTGCCACTACGTGAGGCCCTCCAGCCTCAGCGGCGGATTCGACGACCCCGAGTTCCCCCACAGCCTCGACGAGCTCGTCGAGGCCACGGGCGCAGAGGCTGTAGACTATATGGGCAAGGAGGACTGCTGCGGGGGGAGCATCTTGGCCGTGAGGGAGGATGTCTCGAAGGCGATGACACGGAAGAAGCTAGAGGCGCTGAGCGGGAAGGTGGACGCGATGGTGTTAATCTGCCCGTTCTGTGGGATCATGTACGACAGGTACCAGAAGCTGATGGCCGACGAGCTGGAGAAGGAGTACAATGTCCCAGTGCTCTACTACCCTCAACTCCTGGGTCTGGCCCTTGGAATTGACCCTGAAAAGCTAGGTTTCGACGTCAACTCCGTGAGGGTTGACGGGGTTTTAGAGAAGGTGGGTGTCTGAGTTGGCGTTGGGTGTTTTCATCTGCAAGTGCGGAGGCAACATCTCCGGGACCGTGAACTGCGAGGAGGTCAGGGACGCCGTCAAGGACATGGATGGGGTGACGACCGCCCAGGTAACCGAGTTCCTCTGCTCGAAGCCTGGGCTCCAGCTGATCAGGAACGCTATCCAGAGGAGGAAGCTGGACAGGGTCGTCGTGGCGTGCTGCAGCCCCCATATGCACGAGAAGATGTTCCAGAACGTTGTCGAGGAGGAGGGGGTGAACAGGTACCGCTTGGTCCACGTCAACCTGAGGGAGCACTGCAGCTGGGTCCACGAGAAGGGCGCCACCGAGAAGGCCGTCAACCTCGTGAAGGGAGGGGTGAGGAGGGCGCTCACCCTCGAGCCCCTCGAGGGAAAGGAGGTTGAGCTCTGCAGGGATGTCCTAGTCATCGGGGGCGGGGTCGCGGGCATAACAGCGGCTCTGCAGCTCTCCGAGGGCGGCTTCAAGGTCAACATGGTGGAGAGGAGGCCTAGCATCGGGGGCCGGATGGCCCAGCTGAGCAAGACCTTCCCCACCCTCGACTGCTCCCCGTGCATACTGAGCCCCAGGATGGCGGAGGTAGAGAACGACAAGAACATCACCCTCTACACGGGGGCAGAGGTAATTGGCGTGACAGGAGGCCCCGGCAACTACAAAGTCGCTGTCAAGCAGAAGGCGAGGGGGGTCGACCTCGACAAGTGCCTCAAGTGCGGGCGCTGCTCATCGGTCTGCCCGACCGAGGTCCCGAACGAGTTCGAGGAGGGGCTGTACAGCCGGAAGGCGATCTACCTCCCCTTCCCGCAGGCCGTTCCATCCTCCTACGTCATAGACCTCGAGAACTGCAAGAGGTGCGGCAGCTGTGTTGAGGCGTGTCCTGCCAAGGCTGTCAACCTCGACGACGAGGACAAGACGATCGAGCTCGACGTGGGGGCGATCGTCGTCGCCACCGGATTCGACCTCATCGACGATGCGAGGCTCAAGAGCTATCACCCGGAGCACTCCGGCGTCGTGAACGCCCTCCAGGTGGAGAGACTGATTGAGAACGAGCTCACCGAGGGCAAGGTGCTGATGACGAAGGGCGGCGAAAGGGTGAAGGGCATAGCCTACGTGCTTTGCGCCGGGAGCCGTGACCCCCACAGGGGGGTCTCCTACTGCAGCGCTGTCTGCTGCCCCTACTCGATAAAGCAGGCGATCCTGCTGAAGAAGTTCCTCCCCTACCTGAAGATCTACATCTACTACACGGACATGAGGATGATCGGAAGGGGCTTCGAGGACTTCTACAGGGACGCCAGGGAGAAGGGCATAATCTTCATCCACGGAAGGCCAGGCGAGGTGACCCCTCTACCCTATGGAAATCTCGAGATCCTGGTGGAGGACATCGACACAGGCATAATGTTCAGGAATGAGGTGGAGCTGGTCGTTCTCTCCTCGGCGATGATCCCCTCGGCAGGGACGGCGGAGCTAGCCTCCAAGCTCAGCATCGCCCTCGGGGAGGACCTCTTCGTCGCCAGCAAGCACGTGAAGCTTGACCCGATCTCGACGCTCAGGGCAGGGATCTTCGCCGCAGGCGTCGCGACCAACTGTAAGGACATCCACGACTCCGTCATTGAGGCGAGGGCCGCGGCATCCCACGTCGCAAACTTCCTAGGAGAGGGGAGAATGAAGCTCGACCCCTTCAAACCCACGGTCGTGGGAGAGTGTGACGGGTGTGGCCTCTGCGTCGAGGTCTGCCCGAGGGGAGCTGTTAGCGTGAAGGGGTTCTCCCCAGTGATCGATCTAGTATCCTGTAACGGCTGTGGTGCCTGCGTCTCGGCATGCTCGACGGGGGTGCTCAGGCTCCCGAACTACACAAGGGAAGCCATACTCGAAGAGGTCAGAGGACTCGTCGAAGGAGCCAAAGACGAGGTCGTCGTAATCGGCTTTTACGACGACAACATCAGTTATACAGCCGCTGACAACGCCGGGACAGCGCGGATCCACTCCCCCACGAACATGAGGATCATTAGGACCCCCTCCACGGCTATACTCGACAGGGACACGATACTCAAATCCCTCGGTTATGGGGCGGACGGGATAATGATCTGCGAGGTCGAGGGGAGCCACGAGGAAAAGCTCGCAGAGAAGCTCGTTGACGAAGTGAGAGGGGAACTGGAGAGGCTCGGCTTGGAGCCCGAGAGAGTGTACCTGAAGCCGATGGTGCTCCCCATCTTCAAGGTGCTGCCCCAGTTCATCGACGATTTCACCAACACTATCGGGAAACTGGGAAAAATACCGGAGGACAAGCGGGAGAAAATTCTTGGGTAGGAGGTGAGCCCCATCGCCTCTATGGCCCCTTACGCATAACATCCGCGCCGTCTAAAGGTGGTCAATATCGTCATGGTTTATTAACTAATTAAAATTCTTTTCAAAATCTGAAGGGACGCTACTCCAGTTCTCGTTTGATCATCTTTATGAGCTTCGGCATAGCCACCTGAACCTTCTCAGTTAGATCGCTGCTGAACGACTCCACATCCTGGGCCTCAACGGCCAAGATCACGATCTTCCCCGGCATCTCATAGGGGTAAAGCTGCTTCCCCAGCTTCAATATGCCGGGGAGATTCAAGCCATGGGACTGGCCGAAATCGGACTCTACCAGCTCCTCGGGTTCCAGCCTGTGGATAGTCCCGGGTTCGGCGCCCGTCGTTGTTGCATCGATGATGATGACCCTGTTTCGGTTCCTGATGTGGTCCAGTAGGTCGATATTCGCAGTGGAAAGGTCGACGGCATCGACCTCAGGCATCTCCTCCTTCAGGATCTTTACGACATGTATCCCAACGCCGTCGTCAGCCCGGAGGAGGTTGCCTATGCCAATGACCGCGTTCCTCAACTCAGGTTCCTTTCGAGCCTCTTGTACAGACTGCCCCTGCTGTCGTAGATCTCCACAGCCAAGGGCATCTGGCCGGGAAGGCTGTGTGTTGAGCAGGCGAAGCATGGGTCGTATGCCCTGAAGGCCATCTCCACCTTGTTGAGGAGGCCCTCGCTCACCTTGCCTCCCTTGATGAGACCACTCGCGGCATCTCTAATAGACACGCAGATGGGCGCGTAGTTATTCGTGGTTGCTACTATCAGATTCGCCTTCTCCACGAGGCCCTCGCTGTCCAACTTGTAGTGGTGGTAAAGGGTACCCCTCGCTGCCTCGACTACGCCAACCCCTTCCCCGGGCTTCCCCACTGGGTTCCTCAGGCCCGTCCCCGTTATCTCCGGGTCGGTCGCTAGCTCTAGTGTCCGCTCCGTAGCGTAAAGCAACTCCACAAGCCTCGCCCAGTGGAAGGCGAGGGTCGAGTTTACAGGCTTCCCGCCGAGGGTCTTGTACATTCGCTTGTACTCCTCGTCGGCGAGGGGCGTCGCCATGCCTTCGGCGGCGTTTAGCCTGCCGAGGGGACCGACGCGGTAGATTCCGCTGTCCTTGCCATCCTTCAGCCCCTTCCAGCCGACGTCCTTCAGGTAGGTGAACTTCGAGTAAGTCCAGGGCTCCACGTGCTCGGAGATGTAATCGAGGTAGTCCTTCGCCTGGAACCTGTCGTGCTCCCTCCCCTTCTGGTCGGTCACGCGGATGTCCCCGTCGTAGAAGTTGACCCTGTTGTTCTCGTCGACGAGGCCCATGTTGTAGGTCTTTAGCTGATAGGGGTCGCTGAGGATCAGGTCAACGTAGCCCTTGTTCCCGAGGACAACGTCGTTGAACACTCTGAGGGTGAACCTTGCGAACTCGATGGAGGAGCGGGCCATCTCCTCTATCTCCTTCCTCTCCTCCTCGTTCAGCCCCTTCGAGACGCCTCCGGGGAGACCACTCGTCGGGTGGGTCGCCTTCCCGCCGAGGATCTCGATGACCCTCTGTCCATATGCCCTGTGCTTAATCACCTCCTTTCCGACATCGAGGCCTACCTTCTTCAGGACGCCGAATATGTTCCTCTCTGTTGGCGGGGCATCCGGCCCAACGACGAAGTCTGGGGCCCCCAGAAAGTAGAAGTGGAGAGTGTGATCGTAGACGTAATAGCCCGAGTACATCAACTCCCTGAGCTTCTTTGCCGTCGGCGTGGGCGCGACATCGTATGCTGCATCTAGGGCTTTTGTGGAGGCCATGTGGTGTGCCACCGGGCATACGCCGCAGATCCGTGGCGTTATGATGGGCATGTCCTCGGCCCTCCTACCCTCGCAGAAGCGTTCGAAGCCTCTCAGCTCGGGGACTTGTAGGTACGCGTTCTCGACGTTCCCCTCGTCATTGAGGAATATGGCGATCTTGCCGTGGCCCTCGAGCCTAGTTATCGGGTCTATGGTGACGGTCTTCATCTTTTGATCCTCCTGTTCATGATGGCAACCGGGAGCCCGTATTTATAAAAGGTCCCGACAGGGTCCTTCAGCTGCGACATGAGCGCCTCGGGGTCGAAGCCCTCCTCCTTCTCCTCGGCGAGGCCCAGGACGGTCGAGAGGGCCGAGATCATCGCAGTCCCCTGCTCGATGGCCTCGGGGCAAGGGCCCCCACAGCCTGTACAGGGCATGTTGGCGTTCAGGCATCGGGACTCGCAGCCCCCCCTAGTGGCTGGACCCATGCAGACGATGCCCTGCTCGAGGAGGCACTTCTCGGGCTCGGGTTCGAAGTCGATGATCCTCCTGATCCCGGCAACTTTCTTCTCCTCCCTGGTCCTAGGGCACTCGTCGCAGACCGACTTCTCAGGGGCTAGAACCGCACCCTTCGGCGGGAGGTTCCCACTCGCTATGGCCTGGACAGCCTCGACTATGAGCCCCGGCGCCGGAGGGCACCCCGGCAGATAGTAGTCCACGTCCACGACTTGGTCCAGCGCCATGACAGTGTCGTAGAACTCAGGGAGCGTGAGGGTTCCCTCCTTGGCTTCGAACTTGGTCAGTGGGACAAGGTTCTTCTCATTCTCCGTAGAAGGCGACCGCAGGTAGGCCCTCTCGAATACCTCCTCCCGGTCGGCGACGTTGGCGAGCCCTGGAATGCCGCCCATGTGGGCGCATGAGCCGAAGGCGACGAGGGCCTTCGCCTTCCTCCTGAGCAGCTTGGCGAGGTGATCCTGCTCCTCTGTGCGCACCGCTCCGTTGAAGAAGCAGACATCCATGAAGCCATCCGGCATCGCCTCCACATCCTTGTATTTGACGTCCATCGCCACAGGCCAGAAGACTACTTCTGCTATCTCCAAAACGTCGAGTATCTTCTCGTCGATGTCAAGGACGGCGATCTCACAGCCCCCGCAACTAGCAGCCCAGTAGAACCCGAACTTCAGCTTACCCAAATAATATCACTCCGTGAACTTCTGCAGCATTGAGGCATCGATCTTGTTGCTGTTGAACCCCAGATCGTCGTAGTCGATCCCGAGCGCCAGACCAAGCAGCTGCGGGTAGTGAACGATAGGCACGTTTGGGGGATTCTCCTGAATCAACTGGCACCTCTCGTATGTCAGGTAGCAGAACGGGCAGGCCGTGATCAGTATATCCGCATACTTCTTTACAGTCTCCACCTTCTCAAGGCCGACGCTCCAGGTGACGGCCTCCCGGACTCCCATGATCGGCCCGGCGCAGCACTCCAGCTTGTTCGGGTAGGCGACGCTCTCCGCGCCAGTGACTTCTACGAGCTCGTCCAATGTTTTTGGTGCCTCTGGGTCGTCCTTGACCATGATGTCCGAGGGCTTCAGCATGTGGCACCCATAGTGGGTTCCGACCCTCAGACCCTTCAGCGGCTGTGAAACCTGCGACCCGATCTTTTCTAGGCCTATGTCGTCCTTCAGCATCCTGGCGAAGTGCTTTACCTCCACCGTCCCCTTGAACTCCCTGCCGACGTCGGCGAGGACCTCATTGACCTCGGCCCTGAGCTTCGGGTCTTCCTTGAGCTCCTTGTTCGCCCTCATCAGGACCTCCGTGCAGCCGTTGCAGACCGTGACTATGTCTAGCTCCATCTCCTCCGCGATGCAGATGTTCCTTGCGGCGACGGCCAGCCCCGTATTGTGGTCCAAGGTCTCGAGGTATGTGGTGCCGCAGCAGCTCGAGCCTGGCATGTCCACCAGCTCGATACCCAGCCGCTCAGCGACCCTCCTCGTTGCCTTCTCGTATCCCCAGAGGCGGGCAAGGGTCGTGCAACCGGCGAAGAACGCGTACTTCATCTCAGCCCTCCTCCACGAGGCCGAGGAAACCCGTCTTCCTCATTATCTTCTCGACCTCTTTGGCGTCTGGCTCGGGTGCGGGGGGCAGGTCCTCGTCCTCCCTCATCTCGTTCTGGAAGTCGTCTATCTCGTAGATGTACCCAATCTCCGCCAGGGTGTTCATCAGCGCCCTGTGGGTCGGGTGGATTATCCCCCCCTTCACCGCCAGCTTCCGGAGCGCCGAGACTATCTCCGAGATCCTAACCTGCTCCGGGCAGCGCTCGTAGCAGGTGTAGCACCCTGCGCAAAGCCACACGGTGTCGCCGACGAGCAGCCTTTCCTTCTGGCCGTAGATCGCTAGCCGCGCGATCTGCCTGGGCCTGAACGCCTCGACCCTCATGGCGATGGGGCAGTCGGCGGTACAGGTCCCACATTGGTAACAGAGCATCAGCTTCTCGGCGCCTGGTATCTGCATTAGGCGCTCCCTGAAGCCCTTGTCTGCCTGGGACATCCGGATCTCCTTACGCTCGGTCAACTTACTCGCCCTCCGGCAGTGATGACCTCCAACGGCCTTAGGGGGCTAGGTCCCAGCCTCTTCATGTCTGCGACCATCTCCTTCATCACTCGGGCAAATTTGTCCCCCTCCGCGGCAGAGATCCATTCCAGCCTTAGACGTTCCGGCTCAAGCCCGAGCTGAGACATCAGCCTCTTCAGCATTGCGATCCGCCTCTTGGCCTTCAGATTACCGGTAATGTAGTGGCAGTCGTTGGGAGGGTGGCAGCCGGCGACTAACACTCCGTCTGCCCCGTCCCTGAACGCCTCCAAGATGAAGGCGGGGTGGACCCTCCCGCTACACATCACCCTTATTACCCTTAGGTTTGGAGGGTACTGGAACCTGCTGACCCCGGCGAGGTCGGCCCCGGCGTAGCTGCACCAGTTGCAGAGGAACCCAACTATCCTCGGCTCGAACTCGGTCATGCCTTCACCTCCATGAGGGCGGCCCTCACCTGAGAGAGTATCTCGTCGTCCGTGAAGTGGCCGACCGTTATGGCCCCAGACGGGCAAGTTGAGGCGCAGACACCGCAGCCCTTGCACAGCTCCTCTACGACGTGGGAGTGAACCTTACCCTCCTCCTCGACCATCTCGATGGCGTTGAACTCGCAGACGCCTTCGCACATCCTGCAGCCTGAGCAGAAGTCCTCGTTAACGCTCGCAATGGCACCCTCCATCTCCAGCGTCTCTTTCGAAAGTATCGTCATCGCTCTAGCGGCTGCACCGCAAGCCTGGCTTATGCTCTCGTCAATCGACTTCGGCCCGTGGGCCATCCCACAGAGGAAGACGCCGTCGGTGGCGAAGTCGAGGGGCCTCAGCTTCATGTGGGCCTCCAAGAAGAACCCATCCTTGCTGAGGGGTACCTTCAGAAGCCCTGCGATCCACCGGTTGTCGGGAGAGGGCAGGACCCCGGCGCTTAATACCACGGCCTCCGGCTCCATGATCACATTCTCTTTAAGTACCGGGTCCAAGACCTCGACTCTGAGACCGCTCTCTCTTGTGACCCGAGGCTTGTGCTCGTCATCGTACCGGATGAAGATGACGCCCTTCTTCGCGGCGTCCCTGTAGAAGTCCTCCTTGAATCCATAGGTACGCATGTCCTTGTAGAGGACGTAGATATCCGCGGCCGGGTTTACCTCCTTTACCTTGAGGGCGTTCTTCACGGCGTCGGTACAGCAGATCCTGGAGCAGTAAGGGCGCTCATCGCACCTGGAACCGACACACTGGATCATGACCACAGAGCTCGGTTTGAACCCATTCGCTAGTTTCTCCTCTAGCTCAAGCTGGGTCATCACATCCTCATCGGAGCCATAGAGGTACTCCTTGGGCTCGTACTCGACACCACCGGTGGCGATGACGACGACCCCGTGCTTGACCACCTCCTCGCCCTTCTTGCTGAGCAGCGTGGTCTCGAAGTTACCAATGTAGCCGCCCACGTCCTCCACCTTCGCGCCTAGGTGGACGTGGATCTTCTTGTTGCCCCTCACCCTGTTCACGAGCTCCCCCAGCTTCTTCTGAGGGTCAATTCCGCCAAGCGCGAATCTTAACCTCCTCAGGTTGCCACCTAGCTCGCTCTCCTTCTCCACGAGGTGGGTCTTAATGCCCTGCTCGGCGAGTTCGAGGGCCGCGGTCATGCCCGAGAGGCCCCCCCCAATTACTAGGGCTGCTGGGGTAACCTTGACCTGGGGCTTCTTCAGGGGCTGGAGGAGCCTGGCCTTGGCGACGGCCATCCTGACCAAGTCCTTCGCCTTCTGGGTGGCCTCCTCTGGCTCCCGCATATGGACCCAGCTGCACTGGTCCCTGATGTTCGCCATCTCGAAAAGGTAGGGGTTCAGCCCCGCGTCTTGGAGGGTCGCCCTGAAGAGGGGCTCGTGGGTCCTCGGCGTGCATGAGGCCACTATTACCCGATTAAGCTTGTGCTCCAGTATCTTCTCCTTGATCTTCTCCTGAGTGTCCTGGGAGCAGGTGTAAAGGTTCCTCTCGGAGTACGCGACGCCGGGCAGGGTGCCTGCGTACTCTATGACCTCCGGAACGTTAACGACGCCTCCGATGTTGATGCCGCAGTGGCAGACGAAGACTCCAACTCTGGGCTCCTCGCCAGAGATGTCCCTCTCGACGGGGTACTCCTCGCTCACAACGAGGGTGCCTCTCACAGAGGCGATCGCCCTCTCCGCCTTAGCTGCGGCCCCACTCGCCTGCGCAACGCTGTCGGGGATGTCCTTCGGAGAGGCGAATGCCCCGCACACGTAAACGCCTGGACAGGTCGTCTCCAACGGTGTGAAGAGCCCGGTCTTAGCAAATCCGTGCTCGTTGAGCTCGAAGCCAAGGACCTCGGAAAGCTTCCCAGCGTCTGCCGGTGGGTTCATTCCAACAGAGAGGACCACCATATTGAACCTCTCCCGCTTCACCTCGCCGTTCTCAACGTAAGTGACGAATAGGTCCTTGGTATCTGGGTCCTGGTCGGTGTGGGAGGCCCTGCTCCTGATGAACCTGACTCCGTGTTCCTCTTCTGCCCTGGCGTAGTAGTCGTCGAACTCCTTGCCAAAGGCGCGGACGTCCATGAAGAAGATTGAGGGCTTCAGCCCAGGGTTGTGCTCTTCGGCGATGACAGCCTCCTTAATGGTGTACATGCAGCAGACGCCGCTGCAGTATGGGTTACCGACCCTCTCGTCCCTGCTGCCAACGCACTGTATAAAAGCAACCTTCTCAGGTAGCTCGCCATCGGATGGTCTTAGTACAACGCCCCGGTAGGGGCCAGTAGCGCTCAGGATGCGCTCGAACTCGATACTCGTCACGACGTTGGGGTACCGCCCATAGCCGTACTCTGTGACGATCCTCGGGTCGAACTCCTCAAAGCCGGGGGCGAGGATTATGGACCCGACCTCTAGCTCGACCTCTGAGTCCTCTTCATCGTAGCGGATAGCATTCGCCTTGCAGACCTCCTTACAGATGCCGCAGCCGAGGCACTTCTCCTTGTCGATAGTGAAGATGAGCGGCACCGCCTGGGAGTATCGGATGAAGACTCCCCTACGCTTGCTGAGGCCCTCGTTGTACTCGTCTATTGCCGAAGCGGGGCATTTCTGTGCGCAGATTGCGCACCCCGTGCATTTCTCGGGGTCTACCCTCATCGCCTTCTTTTTGAGAGTCGCCCTGAAGTCGCCCTCCTCCCCCTCCACACTCTTCAGCTCCGAGTAGGGCACGATCTGGATGTTCGGGTGCCTCCCGGCTCCTACGAGCTTCGGGGCGAGGATGCACATGGCGCAATCATTCGTTGGGAAGGTCTTGTCCAGCTGGGTCATTACCCCGCCGATGCTCGGCTCCTTCTCCACCAGATATACCTTGAATCCCGAGTCAGCCAGGTCCAGGCTCGCCTGTATGCCGGCTATGCCCCCACCGACGACCATCACCGCACCGACTTTCCTCATTCCGACACCTCCATCGCCGCGTAGATGGGAGAACTCCCTCGTATCTCTTGGACATCAACCCAGCCCAGCTGACGCATCGCCACTATATGTTCTAGGACCTTTTTGGAGTCAATGCCCAGCTTCTTCGAGAGCTCCTTGACCGAGGAGGGCTCTTGGAGAAGGGAGAGGCGGATCTTCTGGTGAACATACTCGCTTTCTAAGGCCTCGTCCATCACCTCGTCGAACTCGCCCTTCGCGACAGGCTCCCCATAGATGTTCCCTTCCTTGACGAGCTTCTCCTCCTTCCCCACAAGGGCCCTGAGCCTGTAGTTCTCAGCAGCAGCCTTCGCCGCCCTGAGGTTGAGAAGCAGCCCGGGGTCCGGTGAGTCGCCGGAGACAGATGACGGGCCCAGCCCTCTGACCTTTTCTATGAAAGCTCCTACTTGGTCCGCGAACTTTTGACCCTCTGAGGCGAATATATACTCCAGAGCAAGCCTCTCGGGCTCGAAGCCTGCCTTCTCCAGTAGCCTCCTCGTAAAGTGGTACTTAGTTTCGACCTGCTCGTGGTTCCTGATGTAGTTGCAGCCGCCGAGTGTGCAAGTTGTGATCATGACGCCGTCGATCCCCTCCGAGAAGACCCTTAGCAGCATAGAGGGGTCAATCCTCCTACAACACATGACCCGGAGGAAGCGGATATTGGGGGGGTACTGGATCCTGCTGATCCCAGCCAGGTCGGCTACTGCATATCCGCAACAGTTGCACAGGAAACCTATCAGGCGCGGCTCGTACTCGGTCATTTTCCGGACCTCCCATCCACGGCGGCGAGGATCTGCGCCTCAAGCTGATCGTCAGTGAAGTGATGTATCGTTATGGCCCTCTCGGGGCAGCTTGCTGCACACACGCCACAGCCACCGCAAAGGGAGCTATCGGCCCTCGAGATCCCGAGCTCGTCCTTGCGGATTGCGTTGTAGGGGCAGAGCTCTATGCAGATCCCACATCCGCTGCACTTCTTCTCGTCGATATCGGCGAAAGCCGCCCCCCTGCCTCGTCTGCGACTGAACCTGTTCTCCGCCGCCTTCGAACCGACGCCGAGCCCTTCGGATATGCTCTCAACGGCGTCCTTAGGCGCCCGGGCGGTACCGCAAACGTAGACACCCTCTGTCGCGAAGTCTAGGGGACTCAGCTGGTGGGCCTCTTTAAAGAATCCGAAGGCGTCTAGGGGGAGCCTAAGCATCTCGGACATCTCCTGCGCCCCCTCTGCCGGCACAAGGGGTGTGGAAAGGACTACGAGGTCCGCGTTGAATTCCATCTCCTCGTTTATCGTTGGACTTAACACCCTGACCGCAACGCCTTCCTCACCTGGCGTCACAATGGGGGGCGTGTCGTCCTTGTACTTGATCAGCTTCACCCCTTTTCTCTTGGTGTTCAGCTCTAGAGCCGAGGACTCGATGCCGTAGGTCTGGAGGTCTTTGTATACGATGTAGATGTCCGTGTCCCTGCTCAGATCCCTGAGGATCTGGGCGTTTTTGAGGGCCGTGTTGCAGCAGATCCTCGAACAGTATGGACGCTCCTCACAGCGGGAGCCTGCGCACTGGATCATCACAACCGTACGGACCCCGTCCAAGCTCCCGTTCTTCAGCATCTCCTCGAGTTCAAGCTGAGTTATTATCCTCTCGTCCCTACCATAACCATAAAGGCCCTTGGGTCTGAGTATGTCCGATCCTGTAGCCACGATAATCCTGCCCACGTTGAAGGCCCTCTTTTCAGCCCCCTTTGACTCGACCTCGATGTCGAAGCTGCCGATGGCTCCTGTTACGGATTTAACCCTCGATGATTTGTGGACCTCGATGTTCGGATTGTTCTCCACCGACCTGAGTAAGTGCTCAAGGACCTCGGAGCTGTCCCTCATCGTGGGGGAGAGCTTGTGAAGGCTCTTGAGCATACCGCCGAGCTCCGCTTGCTTCTCGACGAGGTGAACGTGGAACCCGAGGTCCGCCAGTGAGAGCGATGACGACATTCCCGATATCCCACCGCCCATCACGAGGACGTTCGGGTTCTGCTTTACCTCCGGGTCCTCCCAAGGGCTCAGAAGGCGGGCCTTTGCCACGGCCATCCTCACGAGGCCCTTCGCCTTATCCGTTGCCTTCCCTGGCTCCTCCCTGTGTACCCAGCTGCACTGCTCACGGATATTCGCCATCTCAACGAGGTACTTGTTCAAGCCAGCCCTATTGAGGGCCGACTGGAATACAGCCTCGTGGGTCCTCGGCGTACATGCTGCTACGACGACCTTCTCAAGGTTATTCTTCCTGATGGCGTCTTCGATCCTCTCTAGCCCGGTTGTCGAGCAAGCAAAGGCGTTCTCTTCGATATGGGCCACCCCAGGAATGCCCTTAGCATACTCGACCAGTTCGGGCACATCAACTACTCCGCCAATGTCTTTACCACACCGGCAGACGAATACGCCGACCCGTGGACTTGCGACGTTCTCTGACATAATCAGCCCCCCCGACCTCCTGTTGCGATTCGGATGTCACTGACTGCCTTCAGCGCCACGGCACTCGCCTCGGTCACCGAGTCGGAGATGTCCCTGGGCCCATGGCTGCAGCCGCAGACGTAAATCCCCTCCCTAGTGGTCTCCAGGGGACCGAGAAATGGGTCCTCGACCCTAAAAAAGCCAAACTCATCCAAATCAACGCCTAAGGCTCCAGCGAGCCTGACGTTCTCGAACCTTGGGAGAACAGCAGCCGAGAGGATGGCCATGTCTACCTCCTTCCTCCCTATCTCACCGGTGTCGGTGTTCTCGTACCAGACGTACAGGTCCTTCGTGATGGGGTTCTCCCTGATCTCTCCGGGCTTGCCCCTGATGTAATCTACGCCGAGCTCATCCCGGGCCCTGTTGACGAGACCCTGATAGTCCCTGCCAAAGGCTTTGACGTCTATGTAGAAGACATAAATCTCAGAGCTTGGGTACTTCTCCTTCACCGTGACCGCCTCCTTGGCCGTGTACATGCAGCATATGCCCGAGCAATAGGGGACGCCCACTCCTTCCCTGTGGCTCCTAGAGCCTACGCATTGGACAAAGGCCACCCTCTTGGCGAGCTTTCCATCCGACGGGCGCTCCAGCTCGCCGCCTGTGGGACCATACGGAGAGATGAGTCTCTCGAACTCTAGGGATGTGATCACGTTCTCGTACCGGTTATACCCGTATTCCCCCATCTCCGTAGGGTCGTACTGCTGAAAACCTGTGGCGATGATGATAGAGGAGGCGTTAAGTGTACTCACCCTCACGCCCTCCTCCAACCTGATGGCGTCGACCGGGCAGGCCTTCTCACAGGCCCTGCAGCCGCCGCCCTTGAAGTGATTGCAGGCCCCCTCATCTATTGAGGGCGCGTAGGGAACCGCCTGGGGAAACGGGATGTAGACGGCCTTCCGGGACTCGAACCCCGTCTGGAAATCGTCAGGGACGGTGGCAGGGCAGATCTCGACGCAGGTACCGCACCTTGTGCACCTAGATGGGTCTACGTGTCTCGGCCTCTGGACAACCCTCACTGCGAAGCGCCCTTTCGAGCCGTCGACGTCGACGACCTCTGATAGGGTGTGAACCTCTATGTTGGGATGCCTATAGCACTCGATCATCTTGGGCTCTAGGATGCAGATGCAGCAGTTCATGGTGGGGAAGGTCTTGTCCAGCTGCGCCATGACGCCCCCGACGTAGGGGGCCTTCTCTACGATGTGGACATGGATCCCCTGGTTCGCCAGGCTGAGGGATGCCTGCAGGCCGGCCACGCCCCCGCCTATCACTAAGACGCTCCCTTCCAACGCTACCCCTCCAGTACCTTCTCTAGCACGAAGTCTATCGGGCTTAGGTTCAGGTCGAGCCCAAGCTTCTCTGGCCCAAGCCCCATTGCGAGGCCAAGCAGCTGTGTATAATAGAATACCGGTACCTCTAGGGACCTGTCCCCCATTGCTGCTTGAATTGCCCTCTGCCTGTTGTCGAAGACCTTAAAGCAGAATGGGCAGACGGTGACAAGGCCATCGAACCCGAACTTCCTTACGGACTGGAGCTTCTCCCCTGCGATGAGAAGTGTGGTCTTTCCTGAGGCAATCGCCAAAGATGAGCCGCAGCAGTCGGTTTTCTCTGGGTAATCCATCACATCGGAGCCGAGGGCTCTCATCAGGTCATCGAGCTTCTGGGGGTTCTCCGGGTCGTCCGTATGCTTCAGCTCCCCGCCCCTTATTGCGTGGCAGCCAGGATGGGTCGCGAACTTCAGGCCCTTTATTGGCCTGATCACGCTGGCTCCTATCGTGTCGACTCCTACGATGTCGTGAAGGATCTCAAGTATGTGTACTATTCTCACGCTCCCCGTGTATGTCAGCCCTTCCTTTTTCAGATCCTTATTGATGGAATCCCTAGTCCTCGGGTTGACCTCAAGGTGGTGTTTGGTCTCCGCGAAGGACATGTGGCAACCATTGCAGAGGGGGAAGAGATCCAGTCTTAGGCCTTCCGCGATCGCCATGTTTCGCGCTGAGAGATAGTACCAAGCCGACGGGTAAACGCTGCTGAATGCCGGGAACCCGCAGCAGCTGGTCCCCTCCATGTCGACAAGCTCGACGCCGATCCTGGGCAGCACCTCCCTGACCGAGGCCTCGTATCCGAACTGCTCAGTCTGAACTGTGCAACCCGGATAAAACGCGTACTTCAATACCAGACCCTCCTATGAAAGCTTCTTCAGGTTCTCGTGGAACGCTTCCATGTCCTTAGGCTTCTCCACTGGGGGCAGCCCAAGAGACTTCCTGTCGTGCCTGCCGCCCTTCCTGGCCCGGACCTGCTGGGGCTCGCCGGAAATCCCTTTCTCCACGACGGTCCTGATGAAGTCATCGTAGCCTGAGGGGTGCTCGTAGCCCGCCCGGTACGCCAGAGTTCTGAGCACCAGTATAACGTCGTAGGGGGAGATCTGCTCGGGGCACCTCTCCTTGCACTTTAGGCAGGAGGTACAGGTCCATAGCAACTCCGACTTGAGGAGCTCCCCCAACTTCCCGAGGGAGACCTTCGAGATGAGCTGACGGGGGTTGAACCCTTCGATGTACTTCGACACGGGGCACGCTGAGGAGCACTTGCCGCACTGGTCACACACCTCGGCAGTCTCGCTCACGGCCCTCTGGAGCAGTGTGGTGATGAACTCTTCCTGCTGATCCCTGATCTCGCCCAAACTAGGTCCCTGTTTCACTCTTTTTAAAAGGAATTTTCATTAAATATGCAAAAATGAATGTTTTTAACAATCATCAGGCACTTCCCGCGACTCTTCTTACCTCCTTGCCGGGTGAATTTAAATCTTACCTGATAGCAGAAAGAATTAAATTCGACTTTTATAGTGATTATTTCATAACAAAATAAAAAAAGATAATGTATGTAACATGATGATCAATCTTGAAGGGAATGTTTTTTTTATAGTATCTAGAGTAAATAACCAGTAAATTCTCGGGGTGGATGAAGCGGCATGGTTACGTCGAGGGAGCTCTTAAGCAGGTTAGTCGACGAGAAAAAGCTCACCTACTGCGAAAATTGCGGTATGTGCACTGCCAGCTGCCCCCTCGCTAGGGCGATCCCAGAGATCTACAACCCAAGAGTTCTTCTGCAGAGGGTGATCTTCGATCTGGACGAACTCATCAAGAGCGAGGAGTTCTGGCTGTGCGCATGGTGCTACAGATGCACGGAGAGATGCCCCCAGGGCATACAGCCGACAGAGATATTCCTCCTCACCAGGAACTTTGCGGTGGAGAAAGGACACGTGCCGAACAACCCCAAGGCGATCATGAGGGAGATCATAAGATCAGGTAGATCGATACCCGTCTTCGAGGACTTCGACGACTGGCGGGAGGACTATGGCTTGCCCCCGATCGGACCCACCATCTCGAAGGAAGCCCTGGAGGAGCAGAGGAAGATAATGGGAGAAGAGTTCTTGAGGAGGCTACAGGGTTGAGCCTGGATTACCTACTTTATCCAGGGTGCGTCGCCTCAGTGAGGGAACTCGGCTACGAGATCTCCATGAGGAGGGTCTTTGAAGCCCTAGATATAGGGTTGAAAAAATCCAACGATTTCAACTGCTGCATGCCGGCCTGCCTCGTCCACAGCTTCGATTACAAGAGGGGGCTCGCCCTCACGTCGAGGAACCTATGCATCGCGGGCGAGTTCGATATGCCACTGCTGACCCTCTGCTCGAGCTGCTTCGGCAACCTCTCGAGGGCCAAATACCTACTCGACACAAACGATGACCTAAGGAGGGACGTTAACGACATTCTCGGCGAGGTTGGAAGAGAGTATAAGAGCGGCGTGAGGGTGGAACAGGTCATAACGGCGCTCTATAAAGATTATACAGTTAAGAAGCTCAAGAGAATGATCGGGTCTCCCCTTAAAAAGGTGAAGGCTGCACCCTTCTACGGCTGCCATATATTCCTCCCGGGCCGTTACACCAAGTTCGATGACTCCGAGTTTCCAAAGAACCTCGATAGTCTGATAAGAGTCACAGGTGCGGAAAGCGTGGACTACCATGAGAAGACCAGCTGCTGCATAGGTTGTGGCTCTTTCTTTGGGGAGTTATCCGAGAAGGCATCAGTCATACTCGCCGAGACAATACTCGAAAGCGCAAGCAAAGTGAGTGCTGACTGCATCATAACCACGTGCCCCTTCTGCATCATGCAGCTGGAGATGGGCCAGATCCGCCTAAAGACTGAGAAGGGGGTAGATTACAGGATGCCGGTGATGCATTACGTAGATCTCCTCGGCCTCTCTATGGGGTTGAGTGCAAAGGAACTCGGTTTGGACATTCGAAGATCGGACATGAACCCCTTTCTGTCTAAAATTAACTGAACGTAACCCATTTTTCACCTTTAATAATGTAGTTTGTACTTGTCAACTGAAAATCGTCTAGGTTGATTGAGGGCTTGGTAACTTCAGACTCGGTTTGAAGTAAAAATGATTGGCTTGATTGTCACCATTCAGGTCCTGCGACCGATGTCAGTTTTCGCTGTGGTTTTTAAAGTAGGACTTCGCCAGCTTTAACTTCTCTGGATCGGCAAGCAGTTCAACCAAGGTCATGGCGAGGGCCTTGGTGCCGGTGATCATGGCCTCTAGCCCCTCGGTGGTCACGGATGCGTCTGCCATCTGCCTGCTATGCCCTGGGGTCTCTGGATCAGCGATCTTGATGTATGAGCTGGCCGCTGGAATCCTCTGAGAGACGTCCCCGAAGTCGGTGGAGGCCATCGGCATGCCGTTGATGCTCTCCCTCCATGGCTTCATCTCGACTCCTTGTGCCGCATAGTTGTTCCACAGAACTTCCACCAGCGGCTCGTTGATCTTCTTCCCGCTGTATAACTTCCTCTTTGTCACCTTCACCTTCGCCCCCATCGCCAGTGCGGCGCCCTTGGCGCATCGAGCAACCTTCTCCACCATCTCCTTGAGGTACTCATCGTCACTGCTCCTTACGCCGAAGTCGCAGACGGCCCTGTCCGGGATGACGTTGGAAGCGAGGCCTCCCTCCGAGATGATCCCGTGGATAACCAGGTTCGCGTCCCTTCGCGCCTCCTGCCTGAGCATGTGGGTCGCCATGTATGCGAGGGTCGCCGCATTCAGGGCGTTGATCCCCGCCTGCGGCGAGGCGGCGGCGTGGGATGTCTGGCCCTTGAACTCCATCTTCACCGTCCAGATGCCGAGGGACCTCTCGCCGACGCCGTAGATGGTCGACGGGTGGAGCATGATGGCTGCGTCGATGTCGTCCCAGAACCCCTTTTCTGCCATGACCACTTTGCTCCCGCTGCTCGGTCCGTGCCCCTCCTCGGCGGGAGTCCCAACTACGAGAACCTCACCATCGAGCTCGCCCATCACCTTGCTCGCGGCTATCCCTGCGCCAATAGCTGATGCGGCTATGAGGTTGTGGCCACAGCCGTGACCTACACCAGGGAGGGCGTCGTACTCGGCTATGACGACGACCCTATGGCCGTCGCCTTTCCCTTGGAACGTTGCACAGAACGCCGTGGGCATCCCCAAGATTCCCCGCTCGACTTCGAACCCATGCTCCTCAAGCTCGCCTGTAAGAAGCTCGGCTGCCCTGAACTCCTCGCTGCCAAGCTCGGGGTTCTCGTAAAGCCAGCGGCTTATCTCAAACAGACGCTTCTTCTGCCCCTCTACAGCCTTGACTGTTTTTGACTTCAGATCTACTATTCGGGTCAATCCCGATCCTCAGAACATCTGATCAAATCTGTTGATATTGTTTACTAATAAGCCCACATCCTAAAACACATTTGGCTTGAAACATGGGGCGACATGCTCCACATGAAGACATTGATTTTATGTAAGTACCTTCATACATGGTGCAAGGAGAAGATCTAAGTTGACGTATTATTTGGAGAAGCGGCCGGAAGATTCGGCCACCAAGGTTTTGATAGCCTCCATGGTCATCGATGGAACCGGTACGGATCCCATTAGAGACGGAGTCGTCGTGGTGGAGGGTGACAGGATCACCGAAGTTGGACCCCGGAAAAGGGTATCAATCCCTTCAGGGGCCTCGAGGATAGAGCTCGGCGCAAGGACGCTGATGCCCGGGATGATCGACGCCCACACCCACATCACCGGAACTCGGAGCTACAGCGCATCAGAGGATCTTATCACGCCCCACGACCTCCAGGTCCTGAGGGCGGCGGAGGACTGCTTCAAGCTGCTCCGGGCCGGGTTCACAACGGTCAGGGACTGCGGCAGCGAGATAGCCCTCTCCCTCAAGCGGGGCATAAACGCTGAGGTCATACCGGGTCCCAGGATATACGCCGCCGGAAGACCCCTTTCCCAGACGGCCGGCCACGGTGACACACACTTCATGCCGAGGGAGGAGGTCATCAAGAGGGGGACCCTTCTGTGCGATGGCCCCGACGACTGCAGGAGGGCGGCAAGGGAAGCCCTCAGGGATGGATCGGATCTGATAAAGGTCTCGACCACCGGCGGAGTGGGGTCGGAGAAGGACAACCCCTGGGAGCCCCAGTTCACCGTGGATGAGATAGAGGCCATAACATACGAGGCCCACAACGTCGGCAAGCTGGTAGCATCCCACGCTCAGGGTGCCCAGGGGGTGAAGAACGCCATCGTCGGCGGGGTCGACACGATAGAGCACGGCTTTTTCCTAGACGACGAGTGCGTCGAAATGATGCTCAAACACGGCACATACTATGTGCCAACATTTGCGCTGGTCGAGGTCTACAAGAAGGCCTTAGAGAATCCATACGACATGCCAGATTACAGGCTGAGGAAGCAGAGGATGTGCATAGAGGCGATGCCGAAGAGCCTGATGAAGGCATACGAGGCCGGTGTGAAGATCGCAACAGGGCCTGATTACTTTGGGGCGCCGCTGAGGGCTCACGGCGACAACGCCGATGAGCTGATAGCGTTGGTGAAGTACGGAATGAAGCAAAATGATGTCATCGTCGCCGCCACGAAGAACGGCGCGGAGTGCATAGGCATCGAGGGCGAGCTTGGGACACTCGAAGAGGGTAAATTGGCGGACATGATTGCTCTTGACGGTAATCCATTGGAGGACATCGAAGCCGTGAAAAGGGTATCCTACGTGATGAAGACTGGTAAAACCTTCCTCCACAAATAGATTTTTTAAACCTTTACATCTTGCACAACCTATTCAAGAGATTAATGAGTAACCACTTCGCAATTGGTTCGTTCGCTTAATTTTATCAATTGCAAAAAAGTCCAACCAATAAATTAATGGGCTTGGCGTGATGAAAAATTCATGCTAACAACTTAAGGTAAAGGCTTTTTCCATTTTTTATTAACAAAAACTTATATGAGCAACCCCTCGGGGTTAAATCTGATACAAAGGAGAGCCAAGATGGTTAAACGGGTTTACGACTTCGAGGAGGGGAACAAGGACATGACGGCCCTCCTTGGAGGAAAGGGGGCGAACCTGGCCGAGATGACCAACCTGGGCCTGAGGGTGCCCCCTGGATTCATTATAACGACGAAGACTTGCAACGACTTCTTCGAGGCGAGCGGGGAGTTCCCCATGGGCCTCTGGGAGGAGGTACTCGAACATGTCAGGGGCCTTGAGAAGAAGACTAAGAAGGTATTCGGCAAACCTTCAAACCCACTACTCATCTCCGTTAGGAGTGGAGCACCCGTCTCCATGCCCGGCATGATGGACACCGTCCTGAACCTGGGGATAAACGACGAAGTGGCCAAGGGCCTAATCGAGCTGACGGCGGATGAGCGGTTCGTCTACGACGCCTATAGAAGGTTCATCACGATGTTCAGCGATGTGGTTATGTACGTGGATCGGCTCAAGTTCGACGCGATCTTTGAGGACGAAAAGAGGAAGGAGGACGTCAAATCAGACACTGAGCTTAGCGCTAAGGGCCTAAAGAAAGTTGTTGAGGGGCAGAAAAGGCTCTTCAAGAAGATCATCGGCAGAGATTTCCCAGCCGATCCATACGAGCAACTCAGGCTTGCCATAGCCGCGGTCTTCAACTCGTGGAACACGGAGAGAGCCAAGACCTACAGGCGCATCGAGCGTATCCCAGACGACATGGGCACGGCCTGTAACATCCAGACGATGGTCTACGGCAACATGGGGTGGGATTCGGGCAGCGGCGTCCTTTTCACCAGAAACCCATCGAACGGCGAGAAGGGCATCTACGGCGAGCTCCTCTTCAACGCTCAGGGAGAGGACGTCGTGGCTGGCCTGCGCACACCGATCTCGGTCGAGGACCTTAAGACTGAGAGACCGACCCTGTACAATGAGCTTGTCGACGTTGTAGAGAAGCTTGAGCGCCACTACGGGGAGATGCAGGACATAGAGTTCACCATAGAGAAGGGCACACTGTATATCCTCCAGACCAGGAGCGGCAAGAGGACGGCGAGGGCGGCGATAAAGATAGCCGTAGACATGGTGAAGGAGGGCCTAATCGACGAGAAGGAGGCCATCCTGAGAGTAGAGCCACAGCAGATCGAGCTGCTACTCCACAAGACCATCGACCCAAACGCCAAGAAGAAGGTGCTGGCAACGGGCTTACCGGCCTCCCCCGGAGCGGCGACGGGCCAGGTTGTCTTCGTGCCCAAGGAGGCCGAGAAGTGGAAGGAAGCGGGCAAGAAGGTCGTCCTCGTCAGGCCCGAGACGACGCCGGAGGACATAGGCGGGATGGTGGCCGCCCAGGGCGTGCTGACTAGCCGCGGCGGGATGACAAGCCACGCTGCCATCGTCGCAAGGGGCATCGGCAAACCCGCGGTCGTCGGCTGCGAGGCGCTCCACATCGATCTCGAAAAGGAGGAATTCTCCGTCGGCGAGGTCCTTGTGAAGAAGGGAGATGTTATCACCATCGATGGCCTGACCGGACACGTGATTTTGGGCGAGGTCCCCCTCGTCGAGCCCAAGATGGTGGGCGAGGTCGAGGAGCTGCTGGCTTGGGCCGATAAGCACAGGAGGCTCGGCGTCTGGGCCAACGCGAATGACGAGGCCGACTCGAGGAAGGCCTGGGAAAACGGAGCCGAGGGGATTGGCCTTGCGAGGACGGAGAGGATGTTCCTCGGCGTTGAGAGGGTTGCCCTAGTCAGGGAGATGATAATGGCGGAGAATCAGGAGCAGAGGAGAGCGGCCCTCGAGAAGCTGCTCCCGATGCAGAAGGGGGACTTCGAGGGGGTCCTCAGGGAGATGAACGGGAAGCCCGTCCAGATTAGGCTGTTGGACCCACCGCTCCACGAGTTCATGCCGAAGGAAACCGAGGTCCTGACACGCATATACGAGATGGAGAAGTCCGGGGCTTCCGAGAGAGAGCTCGAGGAGCATCGCATAATCCTCTCCAAGGTGCGCAGGATCCAGGAGGCGAACCCGATGATCGGCCTCAGGGCCTGTCGCGTCGGCGTGCTGTACCCGGAGATATACGAGATACAAGCGAGGGCGATATTCGAGGCCGCATCTGAACTCAGGATGAAGGGCTATGACCCGCGTCCTGAGATAATGATCCCAGGGAGCATCACATACCGGGAGCTGACCTACATCAAGCCCCTCGTCGAGAAGGCGAACAAGGACGCGGAGGCGAAGTACGGCTTCAAGACCCACTACAAGTACGGGACAATGATCGAGATGCCGAGGGCGGCTCTTACCGGAGACGAGATCGCTAGGGTTTGCGACTTCTTCAGCTTCGGCACCAATGACCTCACCCAGACGGGGCTGGGGCTGAGCCGCGACGACGCCCAGGGGACTTTCCTGCCGGTGTACATAGACAAGAAGATCCTGGACGAGGACCCGTTCCAGATCCTGGACGTGAAGGGCGTAGGCCAGCTGGTGGAGATCTGCGTCGAGAAGGGGAGGAAGGCCAACCCGAAGCTGAAGATAGGGATCTGCGGCGAGCACGGCGGCGAGCCCAACAGCATCTACTTCTTCCACAAGGCAGGCCTAGACTACGTCAGCTGCAGCCCCTTCAGGATACCCATCGCCAGGCTGGCGGCCGCCCGCATAGCGATCCTGGACGAGAGGGGAGAGGCTTGACCCCATCGCTGGACCACATAGGCATATACGTCAGGGACCTTGAGAGATCCCTCTCCTTCTACCGCACCGTTTTAGGCTTCTCCCAGCGTCGGAGGTTCAGCATGGGAGCTTCGAAGATAGCGGTCCTCGATGTCGGCGGGGGGCTTCTGGAGATCATACAGCGCCCCGAAGCACCAGCCGAGGCCCCGAAAGGCAGGTGGAGCCACACCGCATTTCACATCGACGACTACGGCGATCTGGAGTCCAAGCTGGAGAGTATGGATATCGAACTGCGGAAGGTGACTCTGGACAACGGCCTTCGCATAGCCTTCTTTAAAGATCCCGATGGCCATGAAATCGAGATGATGGAAGGGGGTTTGGGTCAGTAGACGATTTCGAGGGGTATCCCCCGTCGGCCGCACTCATCAATCAACTTCTTCTTCAGCGTCCTGTAATACCCTGAGCCATCTATTAGGGCGGACTCGAAGACCGGCTGTAAATCTTGGTAGTACGTAGAGAGGATACGTCGGATGGGTTCCATGTTCCCGCATTTTATGTTGAGCTTGTCGACGATTATCCGGTTCACACATCCTGCTAGCTCGTCTAGGAGTACCTCCAGCCCCTCATCCGATAGATAGGGGAGCATCGGGCCTAGGAACACGTAGGTAGCGATGCCTGAGTCGCTCAGCTTCCTCAAAGCGGCCAGCCTTGCCTCGACTGGAGAGGCGCCAGGCTCGAAGAACCGGCGGACAGAGTCATCCTTAGACGTGATGGTCAATCCGACTTCGCACGAGTCAAACCTCTGAAGTAGATCAATGTCGCGGAGAACGAGGTCCGACTTGGTGAGGATCGATATGGGGAACTTGTGCTCAAGGAGTATCCTGAGGGAACCCCTCGTAAGCTCGAACCTCCTCTCAAGGGGCTGGTATGGGTCGGTGACGCTCGAAAGTAGGACGATCCCCTTCCTCCTCCGGGGGGCCTCCAGCCTCAGCCTCTCAAGGGCGTTCACCTTGACGTCGACGAAGGAGCCCCAACGCTCGCCGACGTGCCCCATCCTCGACATGAACCTAGCGTAGCAGTAGACGCACCCATGCTCGCACCCCAGGTAGGGATTAATTGCGTAGTCGACGCTGCTGATGCCGCTCCGGCCCATAATCGTCTTGCAGCTCCTCTCCCCTACCCTGAGCAATCCTCTCACCGCATGAGACTAACCAAAGGCTGTCAGGTTCAACAGCGAAGGCTGTATTTTACATTTATCGGCGACCAAGTTTTCCCCCAGTCATCCTTTAATCGACTCCCAAAAAATGCTTTCTTTTTTGACCTTGGCAACGTATAAATAACACGCTATAGAGAAATTGAACCATCGCTTGAGGGCAATGGTTCCCTGGCATGAGGAAGGGTTGAAGAAAAATGAAGATAGTGGTCGTATACGACAGCCTGAGCGGCAACACTGAGAAGATGGCGAGGGCGATAGCCGAGGGAGCCGGCTCCGTCGCCGGGACCTCTGTGGATGTCAAGAAGATAGGTGAGCCTTTTCCCCTGTCCATACTGGTGAAGGCTGATGGTGTCGCCTTTGGATCGCCGTGCGTCTACGCCAACGTGACGGATGGCATGAGGAGCTTCGTAGAGAACATTAAGAATTACATCAAATCCGGGAGGATGGAAGTGAAGGGCAAGCGCGCGGTAGTCTTCGGCAGCTACGGCTGGGACGGGGCCTGGGTCATGGAGGAGAAGCTGAAGTCGATGGTCAAGGACCTGGGGTACAAGGTCAAGGACGAGGTCTGCGTCGAGACCGACGCGAGCATAAAGTACCAGGCAGGGAAGTACGTAGAGAAGTGCAAGGCATTCGGCAGAGAGTTTGTAGAGTCCCTTAAAAAGCCGACCTAAATTCTAAATTTTATTAAACCCCATTTTTTCATAGGTTCTATAATGTAAAAAATAAATGCCGTTTGGACCTATTGGTTCAGAGAGTATAACAACATTATCTTCTCTTACCCATGGTCGCGATGTAGACGACGAACTGCTCCTCTCCGTCAATGCCGAGGAGCCCGTTGATCTCCTTGTCGTCATAGGCGCCTATGGCGCAGACGCCGCTTCCTATGGCCTCCGCAGCTAGGTATAGGTTCTGGCAGACGTGGCCGGCGTCGAGGTGAATGTACCTGTAGCCCCTCTCCCCGTACCGCCAGCACATCCTGTAGATTACTGCAACCCAGATGAACGTGACGGCGCACGTCTTCACCATGTTCTGCCTCAGACAAGCATCTGCGGCCCTGTCAGCCAAGTCCTTCTCCAGGCTGACCTCCAAGAGCTTATGCCTTGTGGCAAGGAACCTGTAGAGGCCGGGCTTGACCCCCTCGACCCGGTTCAAGAGCAGGTAGGTCTCGAAGGCATGACGGGCTCCAGCGGACGGCACTGTCCTCAGGGTTGAGGACCTCCCCGAGATCTCCTTCACCCCCTGGGTACACCATAGCAGCCAAGACAGCTCATCCAGGGTTAATGGCTTGGCAGCGTAGTCCCTCACGCTCCTGCGGCTCTCGATCGCCTTTCTCAGGTCATACGTTACAGCTTTAATCGCCGATGGCGCCGGGAGGTCGATGACTGCCTTCTCCTTATCGTAATCGAGCTCCAGCGGTGGTTGGGGCATGCCCTTGTTCTGGTCTGACTTCTCCATATGCTCGTACCGCGTCTTCTCCATGAACTCCTTTCCAATTCCTCGCGTCAAGTTTTGATCCCCCCTTATAGAGTGAGTCATGCGATATAACCTCAACATGTTTAAAGCACAGATCCTAACCTCATAACGGAGCGAAGAGATGACAAAGAACTCGGAAGACATGCTTGACGCAGTAGAGCTGGTAGACGGCTTCATCAAACAGTCTGACTGGAGGAGCAGGGAGAACAGCAACCTAGGCTACGGCTTCAGCTCAGTCTTCCTCAGGGCGGCCGGCGAGGTGATGGAGAGATACACTCTGAGCAGGGTCTACAGCCAGGAGGTGGCCGAAGCCCACAGGAAGGGCGACTTCCACATACACAACCTCTCCATGGGTATTGTCGGCTACTGCGCGGGGTGGAGCATAGAGGATCTGCTGACCCAGGGCTTCAACGGCATCCCCGCTAGAACAGAGTCGGCCCCGCCAAGGCACCTCTCCACGGCCCTACTCCAGCTTGCGAACTTCCTCGGAACGATACAGAACGAGTGGGCGGGGGCCCAGGCCCTCAACAGCCTCGACACCTACCTCGCCCCATACGTCAGGAAGGACGGCCTCGGCTTCAAGCAGGTGAAGCAGGAGATACAGCAGTTCATCTACAACCTGAACATCGCCAGCCGCTGGGGGGGTCAGACCCCGTTCACTAATGTCACCCTAGATCTTAGGCCGCCATCCGATCTGAAGGATGTCCAGGCCATCCACGCCGGGGAGCGTCTGGGGGATGCCTACGCCGAGTTCCAGCCCGAGATGGACACGATCAACAAGGCCTTCTGCGACGTCATGTCCGAAGGCGACATGCGGGGGCGGGTGTTCACATTCCCCATCCCGACGTACAACGTCACGAAGGACTTCGACTGGGACGGGGATATCTCAGAGGGCATCTTCCGCATGACGGCGAAATATGGCACCCCATACTTCCAGAACTTCATTAAAAGCGACCTCGACCCCACCGAGGTGAGGGCCATGTGCTGCCGGCTCAGGCTCGACCTCCGGGAGCTCTTCAGGAGGGTCGGGGGGACCTTCGGCTACGCGGACAAGACGGGGAGCGTCGGCGTCGTCACGATCAACATGCCCAGGATAGGATATACTTCGGGAGACGAGGACGCTTTCTTCGAGCGCCTCGGCCACCTCATGGACCTGGCTAAGGAGAGCCTGGAGGCAAAGAGGAGGGTCGTCGCCGACAACATGGAGCGCGGCCTCCTCCCCTTCTCCAAGCGTTACCTGGGGACCCTGGAATGGCACTTCTCCACCATCGGCCTGCTCGGCATGAACGAGGCCTGCCTGAACCTGCTCGGCGAGGGCATCGGCGCTGAGGAGGGCGAGAAACTCGCCGTCAAGACCCTCGAGTTCATGCTCGGTAGGGCGTCGGAATTCCAAGAAGAAACGGGAAACCTCTACAACATCGAGGCGACGCCGGCGGAGGGGGCAAGCTACCGCCTCGCGAGGCTCGACAAAGAATTGTACCCGGATATCAAGACGGCCGGGGAGGACGAACCTTACTACACGAACTCGACTCAGCTTCCGGTGGACTACACCGACGACCTCTTCGACGCTCTCAAGCACCAGGAGAAGCTCCAGGGCATGTATACAGGCGGCACCGTGTTCCACGTCTTCCTGGGCGAGAGGATTCAAGACCCTGAGGGCTGCAAGCTCCTGGTGCGCAGGATAGCCGAGCGCTTTGCGATCCCCTACTTCACCATCACCCCGACATTCAGCATATGCATCGACCACGGATACCAGTCCGGTGAGCACTTCAGCTGCCCGGTCTGCGGAAAGCCCTCTGAGGTCTACAGCCGCGTCGTCGGCTACTACAGGCCCGTGCAGAACTGGCACAAGGGAAAGCGGGAGGAGTACAGACAACGTCGGACCTACTCCCTAGACGGGCCCGCCTGAGTCGGCAGCTGCCGATCGTGGGGCTGCAGAGGCTCAGCCTCATCGACTACCCGGGGAAGCTGTGCGCCACGGCGTTCACCGCGGGATGCAACTTCCGATGCCCGTACTGCTACAACGTGGACATCGTCCTCAACCACCAGGTAATGGCAACTATGCCCGAGGCAGAGGTGTTGAACTTCCTGTACCAAAGGAAGGGGTTTCTGGATGGCCTCTGCGTCGGCGGTGGAGAGCCGACGCTCCACAACGAGCTGTACACCTTCCTCTACAAAGTCAAGTCCGTCGGCTACCTCGTTAAGCTCGATACGAACGGCTCTAAGCCGAAGAGGCTGAACAAGCTGATGGAGGAGCGGGTCGTCGACTACGTCGCCATGGATGTGAAGGCCCCCCTGAGTCGATACCCGGAGGTGGTTAGGTACAAGGCGGACATAGAAGCCGTGGCGAAGAGCGTCAAGCTCCTGCGGCGGAGTGGCGTGGACCACGAGTTCCGCACAACAGCTGTGCCCGGGCTGCTTGACGGAGACGACATTGAGGAGATCGCTCAGACATTGGCAGGTTCAAAAAGGTACGTCATCCAGCAGTTCAGGCCCGGCAGGACGCTGTGCCCTGAGTTCAAGGAAGGAAAACCATACAGCGAGAACGAGCTCAGACAGTTCAGGGACAGGGTCGCCCCATACTTTGCCGAGTGCAAGCTGAGGCTCTGATGGATCAGCGTTCAGAGCTTCTGTAGAATTCGTGGGACAACGACGTTTCTACGCCTGCAATAGGCTTGGATTGTCTCGCTTACCCAAGGCTTTCGTTGTGACTCTTCCTTGAGTGCCAGCTCAAGCGCCGAGATGTCTTCCGATGTGCCCAGGACCTGATCTTCCATAAGCACGGCCAACGAGTCAGCAAAGATCAGCGACTCGTCCAGCAGGCCTCTGGGCTTCACTTCCGTTCTTAGATCGTGCGCCCTTATCGCGTGTAGGGCATCATCGGCAAGCTTCCCCTCAAGCATTTCGGCAGCCAAGGTCCCGTGTCGGCTCATATCGCCGAGGACCGAGTCGTAATCCAGGTCGTGCAGGAGCCCGACGATCCCCCAATCATCCTTATCTTCGAGGAATTCCTCAGCCAAGGCGATCATTATACTACTGACCAAAATGGAATGGGCGTATCTGCTTGACCCCTCGATCAGTTTAAGGGCCTCTTCCCGTGTCATCGGAGACATCGAGCGAAGACAAATAGCTACCGGTTCGATAACAACTTTTGGATAGGATTTATGCTTGCCTGAATATGATCGAGGGGACCTCTTCAAGGGATCTGATGAAGAAGTCATGGTCGAAATCGGGTTGCCTCCCGTCCCGCCTCAAGATTATGGAAATCAATCCGGCGTTGCTCGCCGCCTCCGAGTCGAAGGACGCATCTCCCACAAGCCATCCGACCTCAACCCCGAGCCTCGATTCTGCCAGGTATATTATGGCTGGATCCGGTTTCAGGCGTGGGACGTCGCTGCGCGTAGCGACCGCGCCGAAGTAACTTCTCAACCCAAGATTGGTAAGGATGTACTCCGCGGCTGCGGCCGATGTGTTCGTTACGACCCCCATCGCGACGCCCTCATCCAGCAGACTATTCAATGCGCTAAGGGTGTCTGGGTAGAGCACTGTTCGCCTGGCTGAACCCATGTCGTAGGGAATCATGAAGGCCTCCATCTCAGCGCGTAAACATGCTGCCTGCTCCACGCTCAGGTTATCTTCGGCCCACTGGTAGGCCGTATTTCTGAGTGCATAGGACCTTACCAGCCCAGCGAGGAGCTCCTCGGGCACCCCCAAGCTGACGAGCTTCTGCCTAGTCTCCCTCCTGAGCTCCTCTATTGTCTCTGGGGACTGCTGGTAGGAGGATTCTACGAGGGTGCCTTCGAGATCGAAGAGCAATGCCTTCAACCCATCGAACCTGCCGACTGAGCCGTCGTCTTTAATCGGTGCATTTGATTTTCATCAACGATACTTGTGAGAGGTCAGGGTCTATTTAACAGTCTTTTAGTCTTGTCCGCGGCCCACTCGACGTACTCGTCGCAGCGGAAACCCCCCATCCCCTTAAGTTCATCGTAGCGCTTTCTGCCCTCATCCGTTCGCCGGTCAACCCCCAAGAGGTCCATGCAGTTCACAGAGCCGAACTCGTCCTCAAACTCTGCCATGAAATATTGGGCTACACTCCTCAACAGACTCCTCTTGTCATGGAAATTGTTGGATGTCTCGGCGCCATCGGTCCCATAGATGAGACCTAATGCCATGACGGCGCCGCTCACGGCGCCGCATACGCTGCCCCATCCGCTGACGCCACCTCCGAAGGCCGAGGCTATCCTCATCATGTCTGTATCGAAGCCGGGCAAGGGTTTGCTCTCGTCGATCCTTATGAGGACGCTCTCGCAGCAGTTAAACTTAAGATCGCCCCTGGAGATCATACCGACTCCCATAACCCCTCCACCTTGAAATAGCTACCGGACGGGCGTCATGCGAACCCTAAAAATACGACAATGAGCGGCGTCAAAGTGACCTCGACGACGGCAGCAATAAAGAGAAGTGGGATGATCCTCGTAGCGAACAGCCTGAGAGCCATTCTGAACTCGGCTCCTAGGCCACCTCGACCTCTGAAGCGGTTTATCAGCTGGTACCCTATCCCCATACCGGCGGCTGAGCTGAGGAGGATGGTGGGAACCTCTATGATGCCGTGGGGCAAGAGGGCGGCCACCGTGAATGTAAGGCTCCTCTCTAAGGCGACGGCGTATGATACGTTGCCGAGGATGAAGCCGTTCATGATGCTGAAGTACAGGGAGGGAAAGCTCCCGATTATCCCGAGCACCATGAAGAGGAAGCTCTTGGCCACGTTGTTGAAGACGATGAAGAGGAATATCATCGTGATGTCGAAGCCCTCGAAGTCGGGGAAGGCCCCCATGAGCTCGTCCATGACGGAGGTCGAAATGCTGCCCCCCATCTCGTACCCAACCACCAGGGAGAAGAAGAACCCCATTAGGCATAAGATGTACAGGGGGACAAGCCTCCTGACATAATTCGCCTGCCTACCGAATATGAGCCCAAGCAGCCCGTCACGTTGAACTCGGCTCTCATCAGCTATCATTGGTGGCCCGTACCACCCTCCACCAGCTGAGTGGCTGCCCTGACATCCCGGCCAAGCACCGTCTTCCTGCCATCGCCCATCGCCTGGGCGATGGCTGCCTTAGCGACCCTTGATCCATAACTGCCTAATGTGCGCCTCAGCTCCTCTGCAGCGCCGTCGCTGATCCTCATGTCGCCATGCTTCATGATCAGCCTTCTCATGGGCGCCAGAGTGAACTCCTCCGCCATGAGCACCACCATCCAGACTTAAGAATCTCACCGCTTATTTTATGTTCCGAAGGAATGCTCCATATAATCCTGGTCGAGGCCGCCCTTGAGACTGTCCCGCCAGAGATCCTCCGCCACCCCTCGGTCAGGAGGAACGCAAAGAGGCGGGGGAAGAGGCCCGAGGAGACCCTACTGAACAGAAGCCTCCACAACTCGGCGATGAGCGGGCTGAAAGATGGCCACAGGAGGGGCAGGCCGGACATCGTTAACATCTGCCTCCTCGAGGCCCTCGGCTCGCCGCTGAACATGACGGGAGGGCTGAGGGTTTGGGTCCACACCTACGGGGGCTACGCAATCGAGGTATCACCCGGAGCGAGGCTGCCCAGGGACTGCAACAGGTTCAACAGCCTGATGGAGCAGCTCTTCTCCGAGGGCAGAGTCCCCCCTGGGGAAGGGGAGCCCCTCATGAGCCTCGAGAGGACGGGGCTAAACCAGCTCTTGGATAAAATAGGACCGACGCATATAGTAGCCTTCACCAGCCACGGGGAGCCCTCTGACTTGGAGGATGCGTGTATCGCCCTCTCAAAGGAGGGGCGGCCAGCAACTTTCGTGGGCGCCTACCCTCACGGCCCCATGCGGGAGGAGACGCTCTCCCTCGCAAACGAGGCGATAAGCATCTACACTGAGGCGCTGGAAGCCTGGGTCGTGACCTCGCGACTGATATACGAATACGAGAGAGCCGTAGCAAAAGATGGAAGACCAGCGTAGCCACAGACACCGACATCGAATGAGTGCCGGGGTGCCGATACGAGAGATGGGCTACTTTTCCTTGAAGACCTATGACACCTTCAAAAGCCGACTCGGATAGAGCCCCACCGGTTCATCGGGCTTCTTGTCCTTCTGGAGTACCCCAAAAAGTGGCCCGCTGAAGATCCATTCGCTTTGAACACCCTGTGGAAAACAATTTATATCGCCATTTTACGATCGCACTGAATTGAATTTAAGCATCGTAATCCCTGCACTCAACGAGGAGGCCATGATAGAGCAGTGCCTGTCAAGCATACGACGCCAAGACCAGCCCGTTGAGATCATTCTTGTAGATAACGGCAGTGTAGACCGAACCCCCGAGATCGCTAAGAAATACTGCGACATGATCCTCATCGAGCCTGGCTACAGCCTCGCGGAGATGAGGGACCAGGGTGCCAGAGAAGCCAAGGGCGATATCGTTGTCACAACAGACGCTGACTGTGTGGCCCCGCCCCATTGGATAAGTGAGCTAACCAAACCCTTCTACGACCCCGGGGTGGTAGCCGTAGGCGGAGCCTTAAGGCCCTTAAAGAGGAGTCTGCTCGGTGGGTTCTACTGCTGGATCTCCGCCGTGGTCCAGGGATTGTTTGGCCTCTACCAGGGAGCAAACATGGCGTATAGGCGCGATGTCTACCTCAGGTCCCCAGGCTATGCGGGGGCGAAGCGGGCGGAAGACTGGAACCTTAGCTGGAACCTCCGCAGGTATGGGAAGACTAAGTTCATCAGAAAGGCATACACGTACACGGAGATCCCGTTCAACAGGCAGATAGAGTACGTTGGGGTCATCGCCAGCGGCATACTCATCATCCTAGGAGGCGTCTTGGGCTGGGTTAACCTGTTGGGCTTTGGCCTTGGGTACATTCTGAGCGAGGCGGCCACATTTATCTACAAGCACAGGAGCATCCTCAGGCGCAGCCAAGTGACCCTCATCGCTCTGGCCCTAGTCTTCATCTTCCAGAGGACCCTCACGGTTGTCAACTACACATTCATCGCAGGATTACTTGGAGGCATCTTCGCTTATCACTTCATCTCGGAGGATATCAGGCTGGTTATTGAGGACTTGAAGCTCTACAATCTCAGGAAGAGGCCTGACCATAGCTTCCTAAGCGTTATTAAGCAACACATCAGCCGTGTCATTAGGCTGTAGTCAGGTTGAATGTGCTTCATAGATTAGGAAGTATCGTTTAAGGCTCACGGAAACCCTTAAATCGGATCAAGCCACTCCGCCACATTAACGATCACAGAGGAAGCCATTATACCTAGAAAAGCGGCCGCATAATGGCTGTCCGTTTTCAAGTTACATTACCTGCTCTTGTGTACACAATTTAACACATTATCACACGCCGCAGCGACAGCCGGTGTACAATATCCATACAAAGTTGAGGGGTGCAACCCACTTTCTGAATTGGGATTTGAGAAATAGCCTTTCTTATCCTACGAAACCAATGCCGAGTTGTTCAGGTTGTTAAGGAGATTCATGCTTATCCTTTTAACCCCTTAATTTTCAGCATCGAAACCCCCTTTTCACATGAGGCATAGCACGATAGACACCTTATGCAATCCGGTGAGTTGAAGTCCAATGATTCCATCGAACAGCTAGCAGTACAGGAATTACATTCTCCGCATGCTTCATGTGGTCGCTCAAGGGAGAAAAGGCTAAACCTATTCGAAGCGGAAAAAATTGTGCTCATTGGGCAGATGTACCGACACCATGGCCTATGGAAGAAGACTGATGAGACGAGAGTAATCGCCGTTGTTAAGATCGAAAGTAAGACTAATTTTTCTCTATAGGTCATCAAAAGCGACCAGAGGCCCTTGACCGGCATGAGCCCGAACAGAACCAGCACCGCCTCAGAGATCAGGTAAAGAAACAAGATTAACGTGCCGTACTTCAACAAGATTAGTCTTCTGAAAACACTCTTCGGCTTAATTTTCCTTATAGGAACCCTATGTAGAAAGTCACTGAGAACCCCCGCAGGGCATAGCAATCCGCAGAAAATCCTGCCGAATAGGAGGCTTGAGACTAGGATTATGCCGAACAACCAGGGTCGGATGATGCTGAAGGTACACGGAGCCGGACAGATATGGCAGAGGATGAAGGGTACATTGAAGGGGCATCCGAAAAGGCCACCAGTTACGCTTGAGCCGATGTGCCCGAGAGCACCCATGGGCCCCAAGTACAGAAGCGAGGCGCTTTTAACTAGGAGCAGAATACCTTTAAACCTCACCCTAATATAAGAGAGCCCCACCGTGCCTCACCAGCCCTGCACAGAAATTGCGATTTGAGACGCTATCTGCCTAACGCCTAAGAAGATGAGCATGACGCCGCAGGACCTCCTGAAGAACTTGTAAATCCTCGGTGTCTTGAAGATCAGAGAGGGTGCCCCCCCTGCGACCACTCCGAGCAAGATTACTGGCGACACGATCGATGCCCCTAGGCCGAAACAAAGGGTGTGGAAGGCCCCGGCTAGGGGCGTTCTGACGTTTAAGGCTATATAGGTGAGGACCCCGATGAGGGGGGCGCAAGGGGTCACACCCACAACGAACCCTAGGAATACAAGGCTCAACAAACCGCCATCGATGTTTAGTTTTAGCGCCCTGTGAAATGCTACCCTCGGCTCAAAGCCAAACAGGATGAGAAACCCGAGAAAAGAGATAAAGAGCCCGCCGACGACCCATGCATATAGACAGAAGCTCGTATGGTCTAAGAAATCTATCATAATCATTCCTGAACAGCCAGCAACCAGACCAAGCATGGTGTATGCCAACAGCCTCGATAGTGAGAACGCCATGGTTGCCTTGAGGCCTTCCATCCAACCATTGGAGGTCCCCGCGATATAGGGAATGATTATCGGTACACAGAAGAGAAGGCACGGGCCGAAACCCAATGTCAAACCTGTCAAGAACAGCTCTATGGGGACTTCCATCTCCGTTGAGTTCTGGAGCCATTCCGGTTAAAAGGAGTTCCCTCAAAGCCATCGAAGTGGTTCATCAACCAAGTGAATTTTTGCCGAAGCTAAAAATACTGGTGCCCCTCTTTCAATTAATCGAATAGATTTCTAGCCGACTGAGGCGGGTTTACTGTGGAAGAGGTTGAGGGGCGAAGGTCTAGGCTCAGGACAGGATTGGAAGTAACCGCCCTAATCCTTTTCGTGGTCATAGGCGTGGTAATAATTTTCCCGGAGATTTTTTCAGCCATCTTGAAACCATCCACAGAAGGCCTCAGGGAGGCAATGTATTACACAAAAATCGAGGGGAATGCGGTCCAGTGCCAGCTCTGTTTTAGGAGATGCGTTATAGGGGAAGGGCAGAGAGGCTTCTGCACCAACAGGAGGAACGTAGGAGGCAGGCTATACACGGTGATATATGGTAAGCCGTGTGCATTACAGATCGACCCTGTAGAGAAGGAGCCTCTCTTCCACGTCTACCCCAGAAGCAGTATATTCTGCATAGGAACAGCTGGATGCAACTTCAGATGTAGCTTCTGTCAGAACTGGCACATGGCCCATAAGAGCCTGGAGGAGGTGGAGTACGCACAGTACTCGCCCGAGGAACTCGTCGATTTGGCCTTCGAATATAACTGTACTGGCTTCCACTTCACCTACAACGAGCCCACCGTCTTCTACGAGTACATGTTCGATATCGCTGAGATCGCCAAGAAGAAGGGCCTTGTGGTGGCTTTTCACAGCAATGGCGCCATTAACGAGGAGCCCCTGAGGGAGCTCCTGAGGTTCATGGACGCGGTCACCATCGATCTGAAGTCCTTCAAACCCGAGTATTACGAATACGTGACAGAGCAATCCACCTCCGGTCCCTTCCAGCCCTCCTCTCCACCTCTCGATACAGTCCTATCCACAATGAAGACGATCAAGGAGGTGGGAGTTTGGTTGGAGATAGTTAACCTCATGATACCTACCCTGAACGACGACATGGAAGACGTAAAAGAGATGTGCACCTGGATAAGAGAGAACCTCGGCGACGACGTGCCTCTCCACTTCCTCAGGTTTATGCCGGCGTGCAAGCTGACGAAGCTCCCATACACCCCTGTCCAGACCCTCGAGGCTGCGAGGAGGACGGCCATGGCTGCAGGGATGAAATACGTATACATAGGTAATGTCCCAGGCCATGAAGGCAACAGCATGTTCTGCCCTAGCTGCGGGGAGTGTCTCATCGCCAGATACCATTTCTTGGTTCTCAGCTACAACTTAGATGGAGACAAGTGCAAGTTCTGTGGCTACGAGATACCGGGCCTCTGGAGATAACGGAAGCCTGAATCGAAGCCATCACGGTATGGATGAGAGATATAGGGCTATCAGGCTAGCTACATTAAGGATGGCAGCAACCAAGCATACGCCTATGACTCCGTGGAGGGGTACAAGCCAGATGCTTGCTATCAGACTCCCGATGCAGGCTCCCATAAGGTCCGTGGCATAGAGGGCGCCAGCGACACTGCCTACCCGTCCTCCTACCCTCATAGAGATCTGGCTGGCGAGAGGGAACTCCATTCCCACGATAAAACCGGCAATACCGTTCATGAGGGGAAAAAGGCACCGAGCAATAGAGATAATGTTTGTCTTTTCTCCACTCTCGGAGAGGCCCATGATGGCGATTGGCATCAAGATCGAGTAAGCGATAACCATTATCTCAGTCTTACACAACGTCTTGATGTCCCTTTCTTGCTCTGAGATCATGTAGGCCATGAACCATCCACCTAGGGCAGCCCCAAACATGAAAGACGCCGTCAGGACCCCGAGCTCTATATATAGATATCCGCACAGAGCCTGGAAGGCGTAGAGGATAACGATGCTAGAGGTCATCCCCGCGATTCCTGTGGTGAGGACAGCGACGTAGACCGATAACCGCGAGGACCTCCACCGCCTCTGGATCATCAGCATGGCAGTAAACAATAGCATCAGAGGAGGGGCTAGCCACCACAATTTTACTTCTGAAAGCAGTGAGAACAATGCTCCCGAGCCAGGGTGTAACATGACGTTCCAGAGGGCTAGGTCGTGGAAGACCGCGATGGGCCTCATGTCCATATTGACATCCATCCCTTCACCATGTAGATACGCCAGGCCGATTGCCATCCTCTCTGGGGAGAGTTTGTAACGGATGTAGTCGTCCGTGAAGACGCTGGTCGCAAGACCTCTATTCCGCAACCTTCCAGTGAGGACTTCGACATCCCAGGTGGCCCCTTCATCACCACAGCTTGAAGAGGCCAAGAACAGGTTGAAGTCGCCAGGAACGATGAGGCAGCACGGGAAAACCTCTATGAGTGTTTCGTAGACGCACCTATTGCGAGCCGCCATCTCCTTGCTCATGTGGGCCAGGGAGGAAGACAGGCCAAATGACAATATGCCATCCTCATCGAGTACGCTACGAATTTCTTTAAAGAACTCAATTGTGTAAAACCTGTTTAACTGGAGTGTGGATGGCGGAGGCAGATTGATGATCACGACATCGAAAACGGCATTTGCCTTCTTAACGAAGAGCCTCCCATCGAGATTTATCGCCTCCACCCTCGGATCTTTGAGTACCTCAGCGGATTCAGGAGAAAATATCTTAGTCAGCTTGATCAACGCGGGGTCCAACTCAATGTACGTCACTTTACTCACAGGGTGCTTCAAGAGCTCCTCCAAGACTCCCCCTAGCCCCCCACCAATCAGTAACACCCTTTCTGGCATCGGGTGTTGAAGCATGGGGAAATGTACGACCTCTTCAACGAATATTACATCCGGGTTCGGCGACGTAAAAATCGGCAGCCCATTGACCCATAAATTCACCTGATCCCCGCTCTGGGTGACGGCAATGTTACCGTAGACAGAGTTTTCGGAGTGGATTAGCCCCAGGCCTCTCCATTGCCAATGATAAGAAGAAGCGTCGAGATTGCCGATCCAACCTGAGAAAAAGGCGAATCCGCCGACCATGACCATAAAGGCGATCACGGCCTTTAGGAATTCATTTGAAGATGATACAACGTTCTTGTTCAACAGTAGGATCATCGCTAGAAACAAGTTCAGCAGGCTAAGTCCAATACTGATCTCGAGTGCCCTCAGGTTGCTGGCCAGAATGTATGTGAATACGAGCCCACCAATCACAGAACCCAAAGCCTCGAGGACATATACCCTGCCAATCTGAATAGAAGAATATTCAGCGACACCGCCTCTCGCGTACAGCTTGCAGCCAAGGGAAAACTGGAAACCGTACAGTGAGCAGAACGGTAGTAAGACTATGAATGTTGAGTAGAATGTGGATATCAGCCCCGCCATCTCACCCCTCTCTGCCACGATCCGGCTCACTATCGATCTTAGGAACACTATCTGAGCAGGCAAGATGACCGAGATGCCTATCAGTATGAAAACAAGCCAGACGAAACTCACCATCTGCCTATCAGCTAACTTTCCAAGACCCCAGCTTCCCAGCGCAATACAAAGGAGCCAGTTGACGAAGAGTACGCCGAGAACGAGCTCGTTTCCGCTGAAGATGGTCATAAACTCCCGAGCTAGGAGTACCTGGATGATGGAGCAATTGAAGCCCATCACCACGAAGGTCAGCTCGAGTCTCTTCAATTGTCGGCCCTACCATACAGCGTTATCATTTCTTCAATCCTTGCGAGTCGAACTTTGCGTCTCTGTAACTGAAGAGCATCAAGAACTGTGTTCATTCCCACTTGCGATCTATATTACAAGTGTTGCGTATGTATATTTCGCGACTTCATTGGTTGTTACCTTATGGGTTAAATATCATGATTCGTCTAACGGGGTAAAGAACGGGGGCTAAGGTGCGAGCTCTGACCTCTCCGCTCCCTGTGGGATCACTTATTGCTCGATTCTTTGCCCTCGTGTGGGCGATTGCGTAAACGTCGTGATCTAAATGGACGAACTCTCTTTGGAGCTGCATGCTATGATCCTAACGGTGCACTACCCGTTATGAGTTATAGCTCTCACCTAAATCCGCTAGGTAACTCCCCTTTCTTGTCCTCTTCCTTTTCAGCCAAGACTATCTCATCGCTGATATTAAAGAAAAGAGCAAGCTCAACCCATCCATTTCTTTTAACGTAGAGTTTCCTCTTGATGTCCGCAACATCCATTTTAAGAACGAGGAATTTTTCCTTAAGGTTGTTGAAGGCCTTCATTCTCCGCTATCTCCTCGTCGGTTACGATAGGGAAGGCTATATCAGAGGTAGGTACGGGAATAATCTATCTCTTCCTCAAGTTTAACCCTCTAATAACTTATACTCGTGTTCAAGGATGTCCCCCTTCGTTCGCAAGCATGAACTCGTGTAAATCGCCATTACATAACATTCTCGTTTGTAATTCGAAGAGAACCCCACGCGCTGCACTATGTTCGGCTGGATTGAACATCTCCTTGATAATGAGGATGAAGTAAGGTATATCTGCCTCCGTGTAGATTTTATTTTTGGTGAAAGATTATGCCTGAGGCATACCACTACGTCAGGTTCAGATGGTGGAACAGGCTGGAACTCGATAAGGTGTCGAATGAACTTACCCCAAATTATGAAGTTAAAATGCTGGCGAGGCCGGGAGAGGAGCACGAGATAGCCTTACTGAAGGACGAGAGGAGCGAGCTTGTGGTCAAGTCCGACACGATAATGGCGCATCTATCGCCCATCAGGGCCGTCATGTCGCAGAAGAAGCCCATGCCACTCACGCCAAAGGACTTGGAGCTGAGGAAGAAGGTACTCGAGCTTTACCCAAGGGACAGGCCGACACCTTTCCCATGGGAGTTCAGCACCGAGCCCAAATTCGAAGTCGCAAAGAAAAAGTGATGAAGAACCCTTTTTCTGCTTTCTAATATTTTAATTTTATTACTATTGGTATCAAGTTAGCCATTATCATCTTTCACTTGTATGAAACGATTCTTGGAATACCCATCTCAAAAAGAATTCAATTGGATTCAGCGCATTTTTTACACTTTCTAAAAGCTTCGGTTCCGATACCCACGGATCTATTTTCGCAGACGAATGAGAAATTGAGAGGTAACTGTTCTAATGGGATTCATTCTCCTTCTCTTCATAGAGTTCGTGGATCCTCGGGTCGACGTGTGACCAGTCCCTGTTATCGCCGAAGAAGTCCTTCCTATCCTTCTCGGAAGTGGGCAGCGTCTCGAATTCGCATTGTTCGTCTCCAACTGTCAGGCATCTCGTGTGGACGAGCTTCTCGTCCGGGTTGGTGAACATGGTCTTGGCGGGGTCGATGAGGCAGTAGAGGCTTCCGATGTCCATCTCGTCGTATTCGAGGACGATCTTGCCGAGCTCGCATATTGGGGGCTTTCCCTCCCGCCTCTCCCAGAAGCCGTACTTCGGGAGGCTCTGGTGCCCTTGCTTCGTCCTCTCGGCGACCCGCCTTCCGTATTCCTTGATGGCGTTGAGGATCAGCTGCTTCCCCCTCTCCCACCCGAACTCGTCCACCAACGTCCTTGCATACGCCAGGTGGAGTAGGGCGAGCCTCTGGGTCACCACCTTCACCTCGTTCTCAGCCTCGCTGATGGGTACCATCTCTTCTTTTTGTTTCGACATGCCACTCAGCCACCATTTTATGGGAATCTATTGATTTAATAGAAGACTTCAATTCTTCTTTTCGATGATGGCATCGTCGAGGTTCATCCTTTCCGACTTTATCGGCGCCTCAGCGGGCCAGCCTACTACAATGTGGCAGCGGCTGACAAACGTTTCGGGCAGCCTGAAGTACTCCCTGATTTTCTTCTGCGTCTCCTCGCCGTGGGTGAGCCAGCACGCCCCCAGGCCGAGGGCATGGGCCATGAGGCAGATGTGGTCGGCTGCCGCAGCGGCGTCGAAGTAGATGTTCTGCGGAACAGCCCTGTCGAACTTCAGGGTTTTGTATACGCGCATATCTTGGCAGACGAGGATCATGACGCAGTTCTCGACGAGTATATCGCTCCTAACCAGTTTCCACTCATCCGGATGGCGAAGCACGATGAACCTCCTGGAGTCCACGTTGCAACCCTGGGGCGACATGAGGCCCGCGTATAGGATTTCCTTGATCATCTCTTCCGGGATAGGCCTATCCGCAAACTGCCTTATGGACCGCCTCCCGTAGAGGAGCTTCTTGACGACGGCCATCTCAACACCAGTGAAGGGCTCCGGCAACTTCGTTCCGAGGACGACCTTTTCTCCTCTGTTGAGCTTCTTCGCGATCTCAACATATCTCATGCACCACCGGATGTCGGGAGAATCGGTTGGTAGACCCCTCTCCTCCCAAACATCAAGAACCATATTTGCTTCGGATCCAAATTTGGGCGGCTTCCTCAGCTTCCCGTTCAGGATCCTATACAACATCACCTCGATGGTGTGATGGGTTCGCTCGTGGAGGATCGCCCTCAACGAGTCGACGTCCATTTTCATGAGGTCGTCTCTAGAATATCCATGGATTTTCTCCATCTTCTACCCTCTTCGTACATTTGTCTAGATGAGTGAAAAAGGATTGCCTACACACCCTCCTTAAGAACCGAAAGAAATTTTCAGAGATTCTCGTAATTTTCAAGCTTTTTGGCCATGTTTCGCAAGGCTGTAGTTTCATATGAATGTCGAAAACCGCGGCAAACGTCACTAAACTTAACGCTAGATATTCATAAAAGAGATTGTGTGTGCTTGGTCATGGCGTGGTGCTTGAATTCTTGCCATTGCTTTCTTGGAGTTTCTTGTGTATCTGCTCTATTATCTTCTCCCTGATCTTGTTGGCTATCGGGGGATTGATTTCCCCTCGAAGCTCTTCGAACTTCCTTGATACCTCGTCCAGCAGTTCGCGAGCAGCATCGTTCTCCCCCTCTTCGAACCGCTCCCTCATTCTCTCCAGCAATCCTGCGGCGTTCTCTAGCTCCTCGTCCACGTCTGTGGTGTTCTCACCCTTCCTCCTCAGCCTATCTGCGGTGTTCCTCAGAACCCTTATCCTAGCCTCGACAACGTTCATTGCCCTGAGGTTCGTTGATGTGGCATTGCTGTTCAGCTCGTCCAGGCTGTCGTCGATCTCCTCCACGGCGTCCTTCAGCTCCCCGAGCAGCTCATCTACCTCTTCGGTCGAGAGGCGTTCCCTCAGCCGCTCTATCTTCCTAGAGATGATCCCTAGATTATGTCCGACCATTACCGTCCTCTCAGCCTCGAGGCGTTCTCGGAGCTTAAGGATCGTCTCGTTCAGAATCCTTACCCTGTTTTGGACATGCTCCATGAAACTTTCGGCCATATCCTGCTTGTGCTCCATCATCGCAGTTCTGTGGAGAAGCCCATTCGTCTCGCCGAGATGATTGCGGATCCTCGCAAGTTCCTGTGCTATGTCGGCGATACTGGCGTCGGATTCCAGAGAATCCAATTTGTCCCTCAGCGCCATCAGGGCGTTCTCAGCCTCTTCAAGTCTGCCTCGGATGAGCTCGTAATCGAACTCGTACCCTTCCTCAATCAACCTGTCAACGGTCGCGTTCACCCTGTCGATGAACCTCAGCGCCCTGTCGATGGCGACGTAGAGGCCGATACCCCTCTCGACGTCGTCCTCGGGCTCTTCTAGCACTTCAGTCTCCTCAGGCTCCTCGGTTTCAGGGGGCTCCTCTTCCTCGGGCTCGAGGGCCTCTGCGCTCTCGAAGACTCCGCCAAGGATTTCAAGGGCGTCGCGTGCCTTCTCGGCAGCCGCCCCGTATTCTTCGTTCCCCATCAGCCCCTCGGCTTCATCCAGGGTTTGAACTCCGGCATCGAGATCTTCCAAGATCTCTGCGGGCAATTCAACACCTTTTTCCTCAAGAAGGCTTAGGAGTTCGTCAAGGTCATCCTTGAGTTCCTCGGCCTGGTTAAGAAGCTCCTCGGCCAGCTCCCTCAGCTCCATGTCGACGACAACGAATGAGGTGTCCGCTGAGGCCTCGAAGATGGATGCAGTCACAGTGTATGCCCCGGCGGCCGCTTCCTCCGGGATCGTGAATTCGACTGAGAAATTGCCATCCTCATCGGCGAGCGTTCTCTCCCTGAAAACCTCGTCTGTTCCATCGCTGATCGTGACGTTTACCTCCGAGTTCGGCTCGGCTGTGCCCGATACCTCGACCTCGTCACCTGGTTCATACATGGACTCGTCGGTGACTACAGTCAGGGCGACTGCCTCCTCGGCCATCACCAGAGACGGTGAAACTAGGAGAGCGACCATCAGGATCGCTGCGAGCTTGCCAAACCTCACGTTTTTCACCGCCATAATAGGTGTCGAGGTTGAATTAGAGGAACCCGCTGAAACATTTAGGAACGCCCGTTTCACTCCTTTGCACCCCCGGAGCGGTATTTCGGGCTTATGCGCACCAGGCTCTGACCCCCGACGGCCTCAACCTCGACTATTCCCTCCCCCTCTAGGCGCCTTATCATCCTCCAGAGGCTCGTCCTGGGGACGTCGAAGCGGTCGCGGACCTCTGCGGCGAAGGCCTCCCCGCCGGCTTCCGCCAGGAATCTCAGGACTTCCTTGTCGTCGAGCCTCAGATATGGATTGGCCTCGAAAAGGGCGTCGAGATCGAACTTGTATTTCAACCCGGTTTTAGGAGCGGGCTTTCTCAGCCTGATGAAAGCGAAGGCTGCCGCAACCCCGATTCCAAGTATTATACCAATCCAAATTAAGGATATGCCCCCTTTCTCGGGCATTACGGCGCTCGCGGCCTTCGACTGGGCCTGTTCTGCCCTGGCCTTGGCTTCCGTGTACCCCCCCGAGGCGTAGGCTGCTTCCGCCTGCTGGGCGAGGCTCTTGGCCTCTTCCAGGCCGACTGTCCTCCCAGCTTGTTCGGCGGCGGAGATGGCCGTGTCGGCTGCGTCCATGGCGGAAGAGGCCGATGAAGCTGCCCTCTCCGTGTTCAGGGCGGAGGCCTTCGCCTGCTCGGCCAGCTGCTCTGCGCCAGTGTAATTTTGTGCCTCGAAGGCCTGGTTCGCCTTTTGAAGCAGTTCATCCGCCTCCTTGGTGATGACGCCCCCGGTTTTGATCTCCTGAACATAGGACTCCGCGTCCTTGATCACTAGTAGGGCGTGCTCCCTTGTGCCCTCTAGGCTGATCTTATATTTGACCTCCAGTTCCCCAGCGGGCATGGTGATCATGAGGGCTCCGTCCACGCTGCCCATGGCTAGCGGGACTGCGTTTAGCGAGACTATTGTTGCTCCGACAGGCAGGAAAATGACCGAGGAGATGGATGTGTTGGCCATCAGGGACCAGATCTGCCCCGCTTTCCCTGTCAGGTCCATCGTGACGTACGAGACAAGGACGGATGCCGATCCAAGGGTGTCTATCGTGAGCACGCTGTCCGAAAGCGAGCCGTCGAGGGGGAGCCCGTCCTGGTCTTCCACCATGAGGTCCAGGCACTGGGAGCCAAAGATCGTGACGTTCACAATCGCCTTCGTCGGGTCCACGTCGACGTAGTAATCGACGGCGACGTATCCATCCTGATAAACCACGAAGGTGAGTTCCCCCGGAGTATAAAGATCCTGGCCAGAGGCGTAGGGAACAACCAACAAAATGAATATAAAAGCCAGAGCTATGCTACGCCTTCCCCTCACTTCTACAACCCCTTGTGCTTTTGAATATCAGGGCATTGCCATTATTAAAATAATGAATTTGAATTACATTTCTTGGGACCCGGGTTGGGCCTGGTTCCATCTAGGGCTCGGACCCTCTCCTCGAACTCGACGAGGTCGCCGACCACGTCGCCGCCCCTGGACAGCCCGCTCCGGTCGAGGTGGAACGCGTGGATACCCAGTTTTTTGGGTGCTTCGTAGTCGAACCTCCGGTTGTCTCCAACGTGGGCGACGGCGTCCGGCTGAACCCCGAGCGCGCCGCAAACCCTGCCGTAGAAGCCCTCGGACTTCTTCACGATCCCGAAGTCGCTGGTCGCCGAGAATACGTGGTCGAATGCTGCGGGGAGCTTCGGCAGTTGGAAGGCTAGAAACTCCCTCATGGTGTTCGACGAGATGACGAGCTTGTGCTTCCCTCTGAGCCTCTCGAGGACCCCCGGCGCCTCCTGGTAGACCCTGCAGTCGCCCTGACGCCTCTCTAGCAGGTCGCGCAGCTCCGCCCTGAGCCCCAGCCTTCTGAACCAGTAGGCCGCGTCGTACCACTCGGGCCGCTCGTCCCCGACCTGCCTGTACTCCTTGAGTACACTCTCCCGGGCCTCGTCAAGGCCGATGCCGTGTATCCGGCCGTAGAGCTCGGGTATATCGGTCTCCCAGATGAGGTCGCTGAAGCCGATATCGATTAGGGTGCCCTCCATGTCGAAGCTGACGACCCTGATGCGGCCCATGCCATCTGAATGATCATCTAGGGGGATAAATCATGCTCTGAACATCGGTAGGCGGTCGCAGGTGTCGCCCCCGTGGTGGTTCGGGTTCCCGAGGTCGAGAACTCGAATGTTTGAAATATCGCGCCGCTACCTGAGGAGATGGTGTCTGGTTGTCGTTTAGAGACGTGAGGATAACCGTGCTGAAGAAGGTCGAGACCGGGGAGGTCTTCAAGGAGCACGCCGTGGAGGGCGCCCGTGCGTCGTGCCCCATGGTCGGCGTCGGGGAGGATTATGTCTCGAAGAACGCGGGCATGCCCGCCGGTTTCTGCAGCTGGGCTTGGGCCGACATCCACAGGGACGTGGCCCACCTCGCCCTGGGTGGCAACTTTCACTGGATCAGGGAGGAGGGCGTGATGGTCTCGTGCTGCACCGACGGGCTCAGGCCGGTGATCTTCAAGCTTGAGAGGATTTGACGGAGGGTTGGGCCGATTTACCATTCATAATCATGAGCCTTTTGGTAAGCGAAGGGTGTAGTTCTTACAATCAAGTTGAATGGCTTCCAATTCGATTGAGTTCAATTTTACAAGGATTTTACTGCTTTGTCGCCGATTTGGGGAGTTGTGCCTCGCAAACTATAAGCGTCAATGCGCTCTGTAGACTGTGGTGAATCATGGCTAAACTCATCGTCACGGCCGCGGTTACCGGCGGGGAGCCGGTCTCGAGGGAGATGACGCCGTACGTGCCGTGCTCGCCGGAGGAGATCGTCGATGAGACGGTCAGGTGCTGGGAGGCGGGGGCCTCCATCGTCCACCTCCACGCAAAGGAGCCCGGGACGGGGAGGCCGGCCCCGGACCCGAACCCTCTGCTGAGGCGGTACATCGAGATGATCAGGGACCGTTGCGACATCGTCATCAACGTGACGACCGGAGGGGGGCGGAGGGCGACGGCCGAGAGGCTCGACGAGATGGTGAGGGAGCGCTGCCGGCTCGGGCAGGAGATGTCGTCCCTCAACATGGGCACGATAAACTCGTGGGTCAGGCCGTACGAGCGCTCCTTCATGAACGAGGTGCCGACGATCGAGAGGTGGGCGGGGTACATGAGGGAGGCGGGGGTGAAGCCCGAGCTCGAGATCTACGACACAGGGATGATCAACACCGCCAGGATGCTCGCCGAGAAGGGGGTTTTCGACCAGCCCCTCCACGTCCAGTTCGTGATGATCGGCTCGACCGGGATCTCGCCGACGCCGAAGGCCCTGATCTACTGCCTCGACCAGATCCCGAGCAGCTGGACCTGGTCTGTCTGCGCCCTGGGCCGGGCGGAGCTGCCGATGGGAGCCGTCGCCATGGCGCTGGGCGGCCACGTCCGGGTCGGGTTCGAGGACAACATCTTCATCAGGTACGGGGAGCTCGCCAAGAGCAACGCCCAGCTCGTCGAGAGGGTCGTCGCGGTGGCTGAGGCTCTGAACATAGACGTGGCGAGGCCGGACGAGGCGAGGCAGATCCTGGGTTTGAGGGGGGCGTAGGGCGTTGGAGAAGCTGATCGTCACGGCGGCGGTGACCGGCGGGGAGTACGTGTCCAAGGCCACGACGCCGTACGTGCCGTGCACTGCGGAGGAGATCGTGGAGGAGGTTGTCAGGAGCGTCGAGGCCGGAGCGTCGGTCGTCCACCTGCACGCCAAGGACCCGAGGACCGGGGAGGCCTGGTCGGGGGACCCGAACCCGCTGCTGAAGGAGTACATCGACCGGATCAGGGAGAGGGTGGACGTGGTGATCAACGTCAGCACGGGCGGGGGGAGGGTGGGGAACCCGCCGGAGGTCTGGGACGAGCTGGTGAGGGCGCGGTGCCGCCTGGGGGCGGAGATGATGTCCCTGAACATGGGGACGATGAACCGGTGGGCGGAGCACCCGACGGGGCCGATCTTCC
>CAZPMB010000003.1:0-50774 GCA_964587735.1 uncultured Candidatus Bathyarchaeia archaeon
GTCTAGGGGCTCTAGGTATACCTGCCCTCGGTTGCCGACGTTGATCTCAACCTCCCCCCTCCGTTCCCTGGTGTAGCCGTGCAGTATCCTGACTATCTTTCCCGGCGTGATCTTGCTCGCGACAACCTGGTCGGCCCTCTCGTCCCAGAAAACGGCCGTGGCGGAGCCCGTCGAGTCGCCGATGAGCATCCTAAGGACCTTTCCCTCCCGCCCATCGAGCCTAGTGAAGGCGCTCGCGGGGAAGACGTGGAGGACACGGCCCGTAAGAGAAACGTCGCCCAACCCCGATGTGAGGCCCCCGATCCTGAGCTTCGCCTCTATTCGCTCCCCGGCGCCGTCGAGCCCGAGGTTCGACGCGACCATGTGGGCGGCGGCCTCCTCCGTGAGGAGCCCCGCGGCCTTCGCCCGCTCCTCGTCGATGAGCCTCTCGACCGCATCCCTGGTTAGATTAGGCTTCAACGCTAGGATGCGCTTTACCACGTTCTCCAAACCGGACACAGCGACCCCTACTCTATTGTGCGATTCCTGATAAAAATGGCTTCTCTAAGCCTCTTCTTCTCCAGATGTGAATAGGTAGAGGAACCCCATTCCGAGCGTGATGACCGCAAGGAAGATCGCCATCTGGTATGCGAGGTTGAAGAAGCTGTCGAGGCTCATGTCGGAGATGATCTGACCAAGGCGGATATTTAAGCTGTGGCCCGGGCGTCGAGTTTACTCGTAGGCCTGCTTTTTCGATAGGCTGCGCCACTCTGCCATGAGCCTGTCATAGAACCTGTCCTCCTCGTGGACCTCATCGTACGCCCCCATGGCCTCGGCCAGCCTCTGGCCTATGAGGTGGTAGCAGAGACCCGCCCTGCCATCCACGACCCTGAAGTAAAAGTCGTTGCAGTCGCAGTAGCCCGACAGGGGAAGAACCTGGTACTCGCTCTCCCTGCCGACGACTATCCAGACCGTGCGGCCAGACGGCTCGAAAACGTAGCGCTTCACCCTGCGCTGCTCCACGAGCTGCCAGCCCTTGCCGAACCTATCGCCCAGGGCGGATTTGAGCCTGTCCCACTGGGCGCGGGTCAGCTCCATCGAAGAGCGGAGCTCGTCGCAAACCCCCTCCAAGACCCTCCGCTCCTCGGTGGGCAAAGACGTCTCCCCAGGATAACTGGGGCAACTCGGTTAAACGAGTTTCGGGGATGCCTGAATGTTCGGTGTCGGGTTTAAAAGGCGCATCGCCTGAGGATCCATTGGGTCTCAGTTGATCAGGCTGCTCACGCCGTGGCCGGCGATGCTCGTCGAGGGGGATGAGAGGATCCTGCTCGCCTCTGACTTCCACCTCGGCATAGAGTACGAGCTCGCGAAGATGGGCATAAACATCCCCTACCAAACGGAGCGGTTCCTGGGGGAGCTGCTAGGCCTCGTCAGAGAGCACTGTCCGGACAGGTTACTACTGCTCGGCGACGTCAAGCACGGCGTCCCCATCACATCGTTCCAGGAGCAACGGGAGATCCCCCGGTTCTTCTCAGCGTTGCAGGAGGAGGTGGACCGCATAGACGTTGTCCGGGGCAACCACGACGGCAACCTGCAGACAATCGTGCCCGAAGGAGTCAACATTCACCCTTCAGGGGGCCTGTTGCTGGGCGAGAAGCTTAAAGTCGCCGCGTTCCACGGCCACGCGTGGCCTTACCCCCGCCTCATGGGGGCTGACATCATCGTAATGGGCCACAACCACCCGACTGTACAGTTGAGTACACCTCTTGGGGTGCGCATCACGGAGAGGGCGTGGGTTCGGGGCCGGTGCGATACAGCTAGGATTGCCGCGGCCTTCCTCGGGCAGGCCGGGGTTAAGAACGAGGGCGACCCAGTTAGAGCCTTCGAGGAGCGTTTCGAGTTGAAGGTCAACGACCCTCAGATGGTGATCATGCCGACGTTCAACGACCTCATGGGCGGGTTACCGGTCAATGCAGAGGCGCCTAAGAGCCTCCTCGGCCCCATGTTCAGGTCCGGCACAGTCGAGGTTGATGGGTTCGACGTGTACCTCCTCGACGGCACCTTCCTAGGGCAGGTGAGCTTCCTGCGCTCGCTGGCCTAAAAATGGTTTAGGGCAGTTGAAGGGGCCTAAAGGCTTGACGCAGCTCCAACTCCGACAACACTTCATAGCAGAGGTGGCACCTGTTCACGTACCCATTCCTCCTGCCTAAACCCAACTGTTTGGCCAACCCCGAGGGGCCGACTGTCGACAAGGCCTTGAACAGGGGGAGATCCTCTGCTGCCTCAATCATTTTTACCAGCCTGCTCTCCCTCGCGTTCCCGAGCGTTATGCCCTCGATTCGACTCGACGCGGAGCAACACGGGAGAACCGACCCAGATGGTGTTATCCCAATATCGCGCAGGACGTCTCTGCAGGGCCCCTCCACCGAGTTCCTGCCGATCGACCACTCCTCTCTCTGAATCGTCGCACCCCGGCCAGCCGGGACGAAGCCCGTCTCTATCGCGAGGGCCTTGACAGGTGCTCTCGGCTTGGGGTGCCCGACAACTTGGATTCCATCGTCGTTAAGCATCTCCCTGATTTTCCCGATCCACAAGGTGCTCGACCTCGACCGGGCGCACATGATGACGACCCTGAGCCCAAGGCTCGTCGCAGCCCCGTAGCAGTTGCGGATCCTTTCAAAGGGGATGTGGCGCTGGTGGAAGTCGTCTGCGCTGACGTTGATCACGTCCAGTCCCACGTTGATTAGCTCCCCCAGGATGGCCGCTGCAACCTCCTCCGTCTCTGCCCAGAAGCAGTTCGTGACGCACTCGGTCCTTAATCCTCTTTCGGATGCATGCCGGACGAGGCGGATAAGCATGTCTTGGAGCAGGAATGGTTCTCCTCCCGTGAGGCTCAACCACTCTATAGTCGGAATCTCGCATGCCTGTTCGATGTAGTCAAGGGCTTCGCTCATGGCCATGGTCGCCGTCCTTTCCGGGCCTGAGGAGAACCAGCAGTGGCTGCAGGCTATGTTGCACCGCTCCGTCAGGAGCAGCCCGACTCGAAAGGTTTCCACCAAACCTCGGACCAACGTTCACGGTACAAAAATGGGGATTTGGATGGCCCTAGAGCGCATGCTCCACCTTGGCTATCGTCTCCCTGATGAGCTCGTTCGCCCTGTAGAACCCGTCCTCGATGTAGTTTCTCTGCCTCAGCAGCTTGGTCTGGAGGAACTTGAACTCTGCGGATTGGGGTAGGGGTATCTCGGCGAGCTTCAGGATTCCGTGGATGCGGGGGAAGGGCGTCGCGCCGAAGAGGTCCATGGACATCTGCTCCGTCATCTCCGCGTCGGAGTGGGCGATGGGGTTGATGTGCCTGGAGACCCACATCAGGCAGTGGTTCAGCTTCCCGAGCACGTCGTCTCTGGCTCCGGCCTCCAGGGCCCTCTTCACGATAGCCTCGAGTTCCTCGGCCAGCCCCCTGAACTCCCTCGCCCTCTCGATGACCTGTTGTATGTTGAAGTAAGCCTTGATCTTTTCAGATTTTTTCTGCAGGTCCTCGAGGTTCTTCAGGATCGAATCGGCGTACGGGACGAAGTACAACGGCAGCACGGGGCAGTTGGTCATCCTCAAGACGTAGTTCAGGTTTACCTTCACGTCCGTCACGAGGATGTCGGCGTCCCCCTTGTCCAGCGTCTCGTACGGGGTGTGCCACCACCAGCCGCCTCCTGAGTAGTTCACGTAGGGGTCGTACAGCTCCTTGGGCCTGGCCGAGATGACGCTACCGTGGGAGAGGCCCGTGCCCCAGAAGCTGTGGTCCCCTGCCCTCGTCGGCCAACGATAGCTATCCACGGTTATGCCCGTGACCGCCTTTATGCACTCGACCGAGAGATCCTGGATCTCGCCAACGGGTGCCCCCCTGTACGTGGTTGCGCCTTCGGTCCCAGGCGAGTCGATGTTTAAAAAGCCGATGCAGTTGTACCGGAGGTCGTGCCAGAAGGCGTCGTTGTACCAGGTCGAGCCCGCGTAGCGCCCGATCTCGTGCCCCGTCCAGAACGCGAACCTGATGCTCCTGCCGAGCTTATCCCTGTGTCGGTTGATGACCCGAGCCAGCTCGAGCATCGCGACGTTTCCCGAGACGTTGTCGACGACCCCGGGAGAGAAAGGCGGGGTGTCGACGTGGCCGTTCAAGAGGAGGAACCTCTCCGGCTCACTCACACCCCTAATCTCAGCAACGAGCAGGGGGAGCCTCTTCCAGCCCGTCTCGACGACGGAGGTGAGCCTGGCCTTGACCCCGCCGCGCCCGACGACGCCCTTCAGCATCTCCCCGTCTCTGTTCGAGACGTGGACGATGGCGGGGATCCTCTGGATGAGGTCGACGTTGTCCGACGTCGGGTTCCCGGAGACCGAGAAGTCGGCCCTCTGGTGCATCACTGTGGGCATGTACCTGTCCTGCTCGACGACGATCAGCCCCATCACTCCTATCTCCTGGAGCCTGAGCAGAAGGGCGCCCTGGAGCCCCATCCAGTCGGCGGAGGTCTCCTGCTCCGCCAGCACTATCTTGCCGCGGCACTCGGCCCTCCCGATGTGCTCAGGATCGATGTAGACGACCTCCCCCTCGACGCCCTCAGGCCCCGTTGAGCCAACCTGTCTGTAGGGTGTACACTGGATCTCGAGCTTCTCCGGCGAGAGGACCTCCAGCCTCGAATACTTCGGCACGCTTATGTAGGCGTCGTATCGGAGAACCTTCACCTCGAGGCCGTACTCCTCCAGCCTAGACCTCAGGTACTCGACGTACTCCTCCTCCTGGGGGCTCCCGGAGGGGCTCGGCGTGATCTCCATGAGGCGTCGCCAGTTCTTCTGAATGATCTGCTTTGAGATCTCTGACTCCATCCGATCTAGAATGCCCCTATCCTCTTCTTTCAGCCAGATCATAAAGCCTCAAGGAGAATGTTGGGCGATAATGGTTTAACGGTTGCGGGGGCGCGCAAGGGCCCACAACAACTCGCTGGAAAGACTTGGTGGGGCCGCCCGGATTTGAACCGGGGATCTCGCGGGCCCGAGCCGCGTATCTTAGACCAAGCTGGACGACGACCCCTCAAGCAGATAAGAACCCGGGTGAAGCGGCTAAAAAAGCTATCCGGCTACTCCTCCCGGATAACGCCCTGGACGGTCATGTTCAGCACGACCTCTGCGATGTCCGCTCCATACTCCGCCGTCCTGATGATGCTCTCGAGGATCAGCCTCAGCGCCGGGACGTCCTCCGGCGATGCGTTCTTGATTATCTTCTGCACGACCCCGGCCTCCATCGCCCTGGTCTCGATGGCCCTCTCCAGCACTCCGTCCGCGTTGGAGTAGTCCTCCTCGAAGAGGGCCTCGACGGCGCCCTCGAAGACCCCGAGCGCGGACTCGCTCAGGCTCCTGAGCTCGTCCAGCACCTCGTCGTTCAGGTTAGCCATTGTAAGCGTCAGGCTGTTGGTCGCGATCTTGACCGCATGATCCGCCATCCTCTCCACGGACTTCGTGATCAGCCTGTACCCGAGGCACTCTCTCGGAGACCTCAGCCCGCTCTCCCTCAGCACAACCCCGTCGACGACGGCCACCTTCAGCAGCCTGATGATGTAGAAGCTGAAACGGTCCACCTCGTCGTCCATCGAGATGATCTCCCGGGCCAGGCGCGCGTCGTCCGAGCCGATGGTGCCGATGGCCTCCCTGTGCATCGAGGCGGCGATCACCCCCATCCTCCTGAGCGCGTCCTTCACCGACAGATCCGAGTAGCTGAGCAGGACCTGGAGAGTGACCTCCTGAGGGAGGTCGGAGAGTATCTCGGTCCCCATGAGCTTCTTCCTGGTGAAGTCCTTGACGGCGAACCTGTGCTCGGAGCCCATCCTGCTCCCGGGTGCCCTCACGTGGATGATGTTATACCCCAGCAGGTAAGAGGAGACGACGCGGCGGATCACGCTCTCAGGGTTGTCTTCTCCCGAGACTGTGACGATGGCCCTCCTCGGCCTCTCCGCCCTCTCCGCCCCAATGGGCTGGATCTGGAGGGAAAGGTCATTCGCCCTGGTTATGCTCACCAAACTACCCCGCTCGAGCCCTAGCTGCTGCACCCAGCTCTTGGGAAGGGATACGATGTAGGTCGACCCGCCCGTGAGCTGGATCTTCCTCATCTCCTCTCCGGGGGCACCGCCGCTCATAACAATCGAGGTTATATAATATATGGTGATATACATATCTTTATCGAAAAGTTTTATATAAAATAGTCAATTGATAAAAACTAAATAAAATATATAATTATAAATTGTCCTAAAAATCGATTATTATTCTTTGTTTCTATTAAAAATGTAAAATTGAGCATAAGGCATCGATGGCTATTCCTTCAATGATTATCTGGTCATGGGTTTGGCTGTAAACTTCGGTAAATTCACCTCCGAGTCGCTCACAATAGGCACAAGCAGAGAGATCAACTGGTGGCTTCGATGACCCCAGTTATAGTTCTCAAAGTGTTAGAGGGATAGGAGAAATAGGATTTAAGGGACTGACTCCGATCCTTCCTTGAATTTGGTCATGGTGAAAAAGCACTCCCCAGAAAGGCTGAGGATGAGCTCGGAGGTGGTCTCCGACTATCTCTCCTCGGTCGTCGATGGTGCCCCGGCATTCGCAAAGCATGGGGCGTCGTACAGGCTGAAGAAGGACGCTGTTGAGGGCATCAGAAAATATGCCGACAGGGCCTTTGTCGTGGTCTTCTCCGCCGAATGGTGCCCAGACTGCCACAGGAACGTCCCCGTGCTTGGGCTCATTGCCGATGAGACGGGGTTGGAGGTCAGGGTCTTTGGGCACCTGATGAGGGATCCGAAGGGCAGCAAGGGGATTTGGAAGATACCCCCCTCGCCCCCCGAGGTCAAGGAGTTCGAGGTGACGAGGATACCGCTTATGATCGTCCTCAACAGCGCCGGGGAAAAGGTGGGGGAGGTCGTTGAGAACCCGCCCGAGGGCAAGACCCTGGAAGAGGCAATCCTCGAGATCCTCATGAAGGCTTAGATCCCCCTAGTGGAGGGCTGGGACGCCCATTCCCGGTCGGAGCCGATGCGGGTATATCTTAAAATAGAGATGCCCTCGCGGATTCAGGGGTGGTTCCGTTGAGGGAGGGTGCCTTCATCAGAGGCTTCAAGGCCAAGGACGGGAGGGATGTCGTGCTCAGGGCGCCGCGCTGGTCTGACCTCGACGACATGCTCGGGTTCATCAACTCCCTCGTCGAGGAGGGGGCGGAGATAGCCGTCGACACCAGGAAGACCCGGGAGGAGGAGGTCGACTGGCTTGCGAGGCTGCTCTCCTCGGTGGAGAAGGAAAGGCAGGTGGCGGTGGTGGCCGAGGTGGACGGAAGGTTCGTCGGCATAGTCGAGGTTGGTCCGAGGGGCGGCCGATCAAGGCACGTGGGAAACCTTGGGATCTCGATCATGGACGGCTTCCGAGACGTCGGCATAGGGACCGAGCTGATGAGGGAGGGCGAGGCTCAGGCGAAGAAACTAGGGATAAAGGTAATCTTCCTAGAGGTCTACGCCACGAACGAAAGGGCCCGCCACATGTACGGGAAAGTGGGGTACACGGAGGTTGGCTGCTTGCCAAAGGCGAACACACGCGACGGTGAGTACATCGACAGCATCATGATGGCGAAGGAGATTACCCCGTTACCCAAATGATCCAGTTTTCGGGAGGATAAGCTTTTAAAAAGGGTTTCAATCATATCTGATACGCCTAGGAGGCATGAGTGTGTATCACTCGGACTGGAAAGAGGCATCCTCCTGACGGAGGAAAAGAACCCAGTTAGTTTTAGCAAGGAAAAGACCCGCCTCCCGGAAAGGATTTTGAGACCCTTATACGACCAAACAGAGTCAACAGGGTACGCCGGGATCCGGGGTCTGGAGAGGCGATGAAAATGGCAGAACCCAAGGAGAGGCATGAGATGGTCGTGACGCCCTGGAAGGTGGAGGGCGAGGTCGACTACGAGAGGCTCGTGGAGCAGTTCGGAACCAAGCCTATAACTCGGGAGCTCCGAGAAAGGCTCACGAAGCATGCTGGTTACATGCATGCCCAGCTGAGGAGGGGGATATTCTTCTCCCACCGGGACTTGGATTGGTGGCTGGACGCCTACGAGGGTGGAGAACCTGTGGGGTTGTACACCGGCCGAGGCCCCTCTGGCCCGGTCCACTTGGGTCACCTGCTGCCGTGGTTCTTCACGAGGTACCTTCAGGACGCCTTCGGAGCGGAGTTGTACTTCCAGATGACGGACGACGAGAAGTTCGTCCTCAACCAAGAGCTGACCCTGGAGGAGACGAACGCCTACACCTACGAGAACGCCCTGGACCTGATAGCGGTGGGATTCGATCCCGAGAAGACCCACATCATCTCCGACGTGGACAACATCGGCCTTCTGTACAGGACGGCGCTTCAGGTGGCTAAGAGAGTTACATACTCGACCATCAAGGCCGTCTTCGGGCTGACAGACAGCGACAACATAGGCATAATATTTTTCCCCGCCGTACAGGCCGTTCCGTGCTTCCTGCAGTCCATAAGGGAGAACAGGAAGGTTGCCGTGCTCATACCCGCGGCCATCGACCAGGACCCCTACTGGAGGATGACCAGGGACATAGCCGAGAAGATGGGCTTCTACAAGCCCGCGCAGATGCACGCAAAGTTCCTGCCCGGCCTGGGGAAGGAGGGTAAGATGTCGGCGTCGATGCCCGAGACGGCCGTATTCACAATCGACCCGCCCAATCTGGCGGAGAAGAAGATTATGGGTGCATTCACGGGCGGCCGGCCGACAATAAAGGAGCAGAGGGAGAGGGGGGGCGACCCCTCGGTCTGCGGCATATACGCCTACTACTTCTTCCTCTTCGAGGACGACGACGGGAAGATGATCAGGCTGGAGAACGATTGCAGGTCAGGCTCCGTGATCTGCGGGGACTGTAAGGCGCGGCTGGCGAGGGTGATTAGCCGTTTCCTCGTCGACTTCCAGAAGAAGCGGGAGAGGGCACGGGACGTGCTCGAAGATTTCCTCATAAAATGAGCCCGCGAGAAGCATCGGTAGACGGCGCCAAGGACAACCCAGGCTTGGGTCAAGGGCCTCGTAGAATCCGTTAAATGCCGAGAGCGGGTTTTTTTCTCCGGTGAACTTCGTGTCAGAAAAAGGTAGGCTGAATAGATACTGGCTTCAAGAGCTCACCCGCCCAGCGTTCGAGGACTGGCTGGACAACGAGCCGGCGCCGGTCGTCGTCATAGGCGTCGGATCCATCGAACAGCATGGTCCCCACCTGCCCCTGGGGATGGACTCGCTCGGCGCCCGGGCCTTCGTGCACGAGGTCGCGAGGCGGACCAACAGCGTCTGCGTGCACCCTTGCTGGCCCGGCTACTCGCCTCACCACATGGGCTTCAGGGGGACCATCACCCTCAGCGAGTACACCCTCCTCGGCGTCCTAATGGACACCATAGGCAGCCTGGCTGAGCACGGCGTCAAGCGCTTCGTCCTCTCGAACCACCACGGAGGAAACAGCAACATCTTCAACCTCGCCATTCAGTTGGCGAAGAGGGAGTACGGGGTCATGGTCTCGGCACCGACGGGGCCGAGCAAGACGGAGCTGGCGAAGGTTCAGGAGGAGAGGCAGAAGCGCAACTGGGACGTCCACTCGGGGGTCAACGAGACCTCCGCCGCCCTCCACCTCTTCCCAGAGCTCGTGGAGATGTGGCGTATACCCGACGGATGGAGGCCATCGCTGAGCATCGACCCGAGGCTGATGGAGTTCATGGACCCCGACAGGGAGGACTTCGAGCTGGTCAGCCAGGTGAGGGGGGCATGCGGCGAGCCGGATACCGACGACTTCTCCACGGACGGTATCTACGGAACGAACGACCCCAGAGACGCGGACCCGGAGGAGTACAGTAAAAGGTTCGAGGAGAGGGTCAACTTCTTCGTCGACTTCATCAACCTCTGGAAGACAATCCCCATACCGCCGGCGTTCAGGGACTGACCCCTTTTTTTATGCTCATTTTTTTACTTGCCCCATTTGCACAGACGATGTAGTAGAAGGCCAAGAGCCATTCTTCAAACTAGGATTCTGCATCTTCGTACCGACATTAATTTGCGCCTCCTCCGGACATCATGGACTTGGTCTGAGAGGCAGACGAGCCCCTTGCCTCAGGACGTGATTGCGACCCTCGAGGGTCCTCACGTTTTTATTTTCTCGATTTGCTCTGATAGACGATGAAATCTCGGGTCTCCGTCGTTCGGGCGAGAAGGAATGTCCCCTCAGCCGTTTGGGAGGCCGTTGGCCTCCTCGGGGGGATGGAGAGGTTCGCCGAGCCGGGCGGCACCTACCTCCTGAAGCCGAACCTCTTCACGACGAGGACCGCAGAGCAGGGGGCGACCACGGACCCGCTTGTCTTCATCACCCTCGCCGAGATGCTCAAGGAGGTGGGAGCCACGCCCGTGGTTGGTGAGTGCCCAGCGACGGGCTCTTACACGAGGCCCGACATCGTCTTCGACGGCCCGGGGATCAGGAAGATGTGCAAGGAGGCGGGTGTGGAGATTAAGGCCCTCGACAGGGAGGCCCCCGTCGGCGTCCTGAACCCGAACGCGGAGGTCGTCAGGGAACTCTGGTTCCCCGAGTTCGCCATGAGGTGCGACGGTATCTTCAACGTACCTAAGCTCAAGACCCACAACCTCACGAAGCTCACGTGCGCCGTGAAGAACCTCTTCGGCCTCCAGCAGGGGGGTACCAAGGCAAACCACCACGTCCGGACAGCCAATGACCCGGAGAGGTTCAGCAGGCTCCTCGTGGACATTTACGAGAACATCAGGGGACGTGTTATGCTGAACGTCGTCGACGCCGTAGTAGCCATGGAGGGGGAGGGGCCGACCACCGGCGATCCTGTGGACCTTGGGTTGATAATAGCCGGCGAGGACGCCGTCTCCGTCGACCTCGTGGCATCAGCCATAATGGGATGGGATCCGATGGAGGTTGGGACCAGCTTCATAGCCGCGGAGCGGGGCCTCGGACCGAAGTCGATCGACGATATCGAGGTGGTTGGCCTGCCCCTGGACGAGGCGGTCCACCCCATGAAGAGGCCCCTGACCCACTCAGATGGCCAGATGTTTATAGACATCAGGATGCCGATCGAATGGTACGAGGATAGGTGCACGGGCTGCGGCGTTTGCGCGGAGGTGTGCCCCGGGCACGCAATAACCATGCTGGATGCTCCGGTAATCAACGACGAGCTCTGCATACAGTGCTTCTGCTGCATGGAGCTCTGCCCGAGAGGTGCCATCAGGGCCATAAGGCCAGACGAGTGAAGCGGGGGCAGATAACCCTTTGAAAGGGTGAGGACGACTCCTATTTGAGGCTAAACGCAATGTCGGAGAGATGCATCTTCTGCAGGATAACCAGGGGCGACGCCCCGGCCCATATGGTCTATAGGGACGGGAGGGCCCTCGCCTTCCTCGACATCCACCCGTCCGCCCCTGGCCACACCATCATCATCCCCAGGGCCCACGCTGCGAGGGTGGAGGACCTGTCTCAGGAGGACGCGGCGGCGCTGTTCAGGGCCCTCCACCTCCTCGTGGGCCGGATACAGGCTGCTGTCGACGCCCCAGCCAGCACAATCGGCATTAACAACGGCCATGAGAGCGGGCAGGAGATACCCCACGTCCATATTCATGTCATACCAAGAGCCTTAGGAGATAGGGGAGGGATCATACAGGGCATCGCCCGCCCACCTCGACGCCTTAACGAAGAAGAAATGATGGAAATAGCCGATAAGATACGACAATCGGCGTCCAACATAGCGCTGGACAGATAGAATTGGGAACAGCGCAGCGTTTCCGGATCAATCACTTCTCTTGGGGAAAAAGACCACCCAGAAACGGGCCTGCTGTGATTAGACACGGTAATATATTCATTTCCAGTACACATGCTTGACCAGAGACGAGGTCTGAAAATGGCCGGTCAGAGAAGCAAGATCGAGGCCCTGAGCAGGTACCTGAAATTGTCCACGCCCCCGGTGGCGGTCAAGTATTTCACGTCCTTCGACGAGGAGCTAGAGTGGAAGATGGCGAACGCGGGGTTCTACAGGCCCAAGAACCCGATAAACGTCTGCCAGTGCGTCGGCCTCGCGAGGCATCACTCCAGGAGTGTCTTGGCTACCGCAGAGGACATGGCCTGCAACATAGGCGCAATGGCAATTGGGTTGGGACCTTTCGATGAAAAGATGGGGTCCGGTGAAATAGGAATACTCGACGGCATTAGGGGCAGCCCCGAGCTCTGTAGGGAACTCTTCGAGACGCTGCCAAGGATTGACTACGGAGAGGTCAAAGCCGTTGCCTGCGCTCCCCTCGACGATATGGATATCGACTTCGATCAGGTCGTCTTCTACGGGACGCCCCTGGAGGTCCTGAAGATCGTGCAGGCCTGCCTCTGGGGCAGAGGGGCTCGTCTAGCCTTCTCCACAAGCGCCAAATACGGCGTCTGCTCGGAGGGGATGGCGAACTGCTACAAGACGAAGGAGCCCTCGCCGGGGTTTCCGTGCCGGGGCGAGAGGGTGAGCTCCATAATCCAGGAGCATGAGATGTTCGTCTGCGTCCCAGCAGAGCACCTGGGAGACCTCATCGTGGGATTGGAGAAGACGAAGCACCTGCTCCCAACCCCCATGCCCTTCAGCGGGGTCGACCAAGAGCCGACCTTCCTCCCCGACTACTACCTGACCGAAAACGCAAAGGCAAGGCGGGATAGGTCGAGGGCCGCCCCCTGACACCAATTCGCTCTCCGAATGGTTATTAAAACCCCTCACGCCATGTTCCCCGAAGGTCAGACCCGTGTCCAAACTCTTCAGACCCTACAGGATAGGTTCGATGGAGATCCGGAATCGCTTCATGCGGTCCGCCACAACCTCCGCTTGGTCAGACGAGCGTGGCATAATACGCCCTGAGATCGTCGACCTTTATCGAGGGCTCGCCGAGGGCGGCGTGGGCCTGATAGTCAAGGGCCACCTATACGTCACAGACTCCGGAAAAGCCCACGCTGGCATGGCTGGCATCAGCGGTGACCATCATGTCCCTGGGCTCAGGAAAATCACCGACATTGTCCACGAAAACGGCGGAAAGATTGTGGCCCAGGTCAACCACGCCGGTTATAATAGCATCGTTGAGAGGGTGGGCCCCTCCGAGTACGATGGGGGAGATTGGAGGGCGAGGGCCCTCTCATCGAGGGAGATCGAGGAGATCGTGAGGGCCTTCGGCGACGCGGCGGACAGGACGATGGAGGCGGGATTCGACGGCGTCCAGATCCACGGCGCCCACGGTTACCTGATATCGCAGTTCCTCTCTAGGCTCTCGAACAGGCGGACCGACGAGTGGGGAGGCAGCCTCGAGAAGAGGACGCGCCTCCTCGACGAGGTCTACGAAGAGGTCCGATCGAGGGTCGGCGGCTCCGTTCCCGTGCTTCTCAAGATGAACTGCGACGATTTCTCCCCCGGGGGATTCACCGTAGAGGACAGCGCCAAGGTCGCAGAGGCCATCTGCAAAAGAGGCATCGACCTCTTGGAGCTGAGCGGAGGCGGCATCGGGCAGCAGAGGAGGCTCCGGGAGAGGGCGAGGCACCGTGACCCGGTATTGGCCGAGGCCAGCTTCGCGGGACATGCCGAGAGAATCAGGGCCTCTATTAAGCCTAGGCCTTTAGCGCTGGTGAACGGCGTCAGGAGCAGACGCTGTATGGACGCCATAATCGAGAGGGGCATCGCCGACGTGGTCTCCATGAGCAGGCCTTTTATCAGGGAGCCGGATCTGGTGAGGAGGCTTGAGGCCGGCGAGCCCATAGCCATGTGCACATCGTGCGATGCCTGCGAGGCGGAAGGCGTCTTCACGAAGACGATGCTGCGCTGCCAGATAGAATGAAGCAGGATGCAGCCATAAAATCAACTCCCAAGTAGAGACCGTTAAAGGTGGTATTACATTGGCTGGGGGGAGGACACACGACAGGCGCCCCTCATCGGCGCCTCTCTTCGCAGAGGACTGCTACCTCAGAGAGTTTGACGCAGAGGTCATCATCGCCGGGCCGAGGTTTGCCGTGCTTGACCGAACGGCGTTCTATCCGGAGTCCGGGGGCCAGCCCTGCGACACCGGTTACCTGAAGGCCGGCGATCGAGAGATAAGGGTTAATAGGGTCATTAGGAGGGGCTGGGATATCTTCCACTACCTCGACGGGGATGTGATCCTCCACACAGAGGTCCACGGCGTGATAGACTGGGAACCCAGGTTCTTCAACATGAGGAGGCACAGCGCCGAGCACCTCCTCACGGGGCTGTTCGAGGAGGCCAACGCCGGGCCGAAGGTCTACTCGGACTTAGGGAGACTGGAGTTCCAGCCCTCGAGCCTCACAGATGAAGTCGTTAGACGAGTCGGAGACAGGTTCAACGAGGTCGTGGACAACGACGTTCCGGTGAGGATTTTTTACATGGATCGGGGGGAGCTGGAAGTCGGCGGGGACGAGAGGAAGGCGTCTTTCCTTGAGAAGATACCAAGAGACGTCCAGAGGCTCAGGATGGTCGAGATACTCGGCTTCGCGCTGACATTCTGCTTCGGAACCCATGTCTCGAGAACCGGCGAGATTGGGAGGCTCTCCTCTCTCACGCTGGAGGAGGGAAGAAAGGGAAAGAAGACTGTGCGCTTCAATCTATCAAAGACATAAAAGGGCTCAGCCCGTAATCAACGATGGCCGGTGCTTTCTGAGAGGGATGCACGTTGTCGCTAAATGTGTTACGGATGATTTCTTATCCTGTTAGCTATGCTTAAATTTAAGGAAGCTCCGAGATACGAGACATCGAAACGAAGGATGTGGAATGGCCAAGCGCTCGCTGATGCTGGACGTATTCTCCATCTACGTGCCCTCCTTCTTCATCTTCCTCGGGATGAGCATAATCTCGCCGATACTTCCCATCTACGCGGAGTCCTTCAAAGTCAACTACACCCTCGTGAGCCTGGCCATCTCCATGTACGCCTTCGGAAGGTTCCTGGCGGACGTCCCCGTGGGGCTCCTCGCCGACAGGGTCGGGAGGAGGCTGATGATGATCCTCGGGACGATCATCCTCACCGTTTGCTCCTTCCTCAACGCCACAGCACCGACGTTCGCCCTCTTCCTCGCCTACAGGCTCCTCGAGGGGGTCGGCTCCTCTATGTGGATGACGAGCCGTACTACACTCCTCGCGGACATCCTCAGGCCTGAGGAGAGGGGGAGGATAATGAGCTACTTCCAGTCCTTTATGCTGCTGGGCTCGTCTGCTGGCCCTACCGTCGGGGGCTTCATCGCGATGGCATATGGCCTCAGTGCGCCTTTCTACACTTACTCCGTCGTGGGCATCATAAGCCTCGTCCTCACCTTCTTCCTGATAAAGGATCCCGAAGGCATCGCCAAGAGCCACGGTGAGGGTAGTGGCTTCTCTCTGCCGACTGTTAGGAGGCTCCTTGCGAACAGCAGCTTCAGCATGGCCTGCCTGGCCACATTCACAATCTTCTTCATGAGGACGGGCATCAGGAGCACGATGGTGCCCCTCTTCGCGGAGAGCGTCCTCCACCTCGAGGCGGACGCCATAGGAATCGTTATCAGCTGCGCGACGATCACCAACCTCATAGTCACGATCCCCATAGGCCACGCCATAGACTACTACGGCAGGAAGCCGGTGATCGTGATAAACCTGATCGTCACGGCGATAGCGGCCCTGAGCTTCCCGTTCACAACCAGCTTCGTCGCCATGTGCGCGGTGGCCGTCATTCTGGGCATAGGAACGGGTGGAGCCGGCCAGGCGCCCCTTGCCCTGGCAAGCGACGCGACGCAGTCTGAGCCCCATGGCCTGTCTATGGGCGTCTACCGCCTCTTCGGTGACATAGGGTTCGTGGTTGGCCCGATCCTCTTGGGTGTGATAGCGGACAACTCCGATCTACGCATGCCCTTCTACTTTACGACGGCGATAATAATCGTCAACGCGGTGCTGGTCCAGGCCTTCGCCAAGGAGACGTACTCGAGGAAGAGGGAGGAACAAGGCGCAGCAACGCGATTGGAGTAAACTGGTAAATACCGAAATTACAAGCTACTTCATAATTCCAGCTTTTCGGTGGGGTTCAGGATGGAGCGTATCTAAATTGGTCGAGGAATTTGATAGATAGGTATATGCGCTCTTGTCGAGGGTGCGCACATCATTCTATCTAGGTGAAATCTCTCTCATCATCTTGTGAACACACGGACTTGTTTTTCATACGTCGTCAATTGTTCCATGCCTATCCTAGCTGTGAATACGAGCGTGCCATTTACCTGAGGAGCAACGATTATCGGAAACAGCCAGACCTTTGAACCGGGTGGCATTAAGTATATAGGCCCGGTGGGGCTCAGATGAGCTGAGTAGCCGGCGTCAAGCGGCTTACCGTTAAGGGTGCATCCGAACTCTAATCGAGTTAACGCTTCCTGTGGGACCGGGAAGGGAAGATTATTAAAGTGAATGATGGAAGCCGTGACGTTCTCTCCGATAAAACAGGTGTCCCGGTCCGTCTCGATTCTGAATCCCACCATCTGCTTCGTGATGGCAACAAAGACAACGAGCAACAGGCAGGCAATTATGGGTAGATGAGTAGATATTCTTCTAAAATCGTTCATAGGCCTACCCAGATAGCTGCATATCAGCCAGGATGCGCATCCAAATAAAAGCACTATAGTCAACTAATAAAAAAGGAGAGCTCGCAGATCATTAAAGACAACCAGCGTTGAGAAGGGCGAGGCTTAACCGGCGAAACCCGCTATTACTGCAGCAGTAATAAGGAGTTTTCATCGTGAGAGCAAGGTTCCTCAGAGAGGGATAGTAGGCTTCTGGAGAGATGGCCGGAGGGCGGGAAGGGGGCCGGGAAGACGAGGAAGCTGTTCAAACGGATCAGGTGGACGATGCGTTGTCGGGAGTTTCCCTGACGACGTACATCCTCCAATTCACGCTCTCGCCTCATTTATCTTCCCGGGTCCGCGCGAAGTCAATACGTTTTTAAGGTTCGGATCTTCTCAAGTGTGCTAGGTGAAAGATAAAAATGGATGGTTTATTCTTGATCGGCGGCATAGTGGTCGTCGCTGCCCTCATAGTGCTCGTCTTCGTCTACTACTACAACCGCATAAGGGTCCTCGGGAACCGCATCGAGGAGGCCTGGGCCCAGATAGACGTCCAGCTGAAGAAGAGGTACGACCTCGTCCCCAACCTCGTCGAGACCGTAAAGGGCTACGCGTCCCACGAGAGGGCGATCTTCGAGAAGATCGCGGCCTCCAGGGAGAGGATGGTCTCAGGCGGAAGCAGGGAGGAGAGGATGGAGGCCTCCAACGCCCTAACGGGCGCCCTCCGAAGCCTCTTCGCCGTCGCCGAGGCCTACCCGAACCTGAAGGCCTCAGAGAACTTCAAGCTCCTCCAGGAGCAGCTCGAGGGGATCGAGAACAAGATCGCCTACGCGCGGCAGTTCTACAACAGCTCAGTCCTCGACTACAACAACTTGATCACGACGATCCCCGGCACCTGGTTCGCTGGCGGCAGGCAGAAGCACGCCTTCCTTGAGGTGCCCGAGGCCGAGAGAGCGCCGGTCAAAGTGGCGTTCTGATGGGGCGCCTAGACGTCCGGGACGAGATGGCGAAGAACAGGAGGGCCTCTGTCCTCCTGATAGCGGTCGTCGCCGCCATAATCCTCGTCCTCGCCTATACCATCGCTTTTCTGTTCGCACCGGAGTACCTGATCGTCGTCCTACCATTCTCCCTTATTTTCATCGCAATCTACACCTACAGCTCGTACATGTACGGGGACCAGGTCGTTCTCTCGGCGACCGGCGCGGTTCCGGCTGAGGGCAGGGATTACATCTATCTCAGGGACACCGTAGAGGGCCTAAGCATCGCCGCTGGCATAGCTCTACCCAAACCCTACGTCATCCACAGCAGCGAGATGAACGCCTTCGCGACTGGCAGGGATCCGGAGCACGCGAGCGTCGCCGTCACCTCTGGCCTGATCCAGGAGCTGAACAGGCAGGAGCTGGAGGGGGTCATCAGCCACGAGATCTCCCACATCCGTAACCGGGACATCCAGTTCATGACCCTGGTCGCCGTTCTCGTCGGCCTCGCCGCCATCCTCAGCCACGTCATCCTCAGGACCTTCAGGTACGGAGGGCTGATCGGGGGCCGGAGGGAACGGAGGGGGAGGAGGGGCGGCGGGATCGAGATCATAATCCTCGTCGTGGGCGTCATCCTCGCAATATTCGCCCCCATCCTGACCCGCCTGGTCCAGTTCGCCGTGTCCAGGAGGCGTGAGTTCCTTGCGGACGCGTCGGGCGCGGAGCTGAGCCGGTACCCGGAGGGGCTCGCCTCGGCCCTTGAGAAGATCATGAGGCACAACCAGGGGAAGATGGACGTGAGCGAGGCTGTAAGCCACCTGTTCTTCGTGGATCCGAACAGGAGCGCCCTCGACGCCCTGTACGCGACCCATCCGCCGATTCAGGAGAGGATCAGGCGGCTCAGAGCGATGTAGGCCCCAGCAGGGTCCGGCCGCTCATCGCGCTTTTTTTCTAATACCCAGTGGCTGGGTATAGTGGATTTCCACGCCGAATACGTAGGTTGAGAGTGCGTTTCTCGACTTCTATCGTCGAATGGTTTGTCTTTTACCGTTTCTCTAACCCTTATTCTAGGTCAGGCGTTGGCGGCGACCCCTCTTTTCAGGGTCTCAGGCACCTTGAAGGCTATCAGGGGGATCCTGAGGCCGAGATCGATGGCGAGTGGGACCAGGAATATCAGGCCCGGGCTCCCCCCCTTGTAGAGGAGCCCGCCTATGATCGGGGCCGGTATCCTGAAGACGCTGCCGAAGGTGCTGGTGATCCCCAGCCACCTCCCCCTATGGCCGGCGGGCACAAGCTCTAAGCCCAGGGTTTCGAAGGCGTGGCTGCTGTCGCTTATGCCCCTGAATACCCAGGCGACAATCAGCCAAGACGGGCCCGGCGCGAGGACGACGAGGAGCATCCAGAGGTAGAGGGCGGGCCTAATGAGGAATATGGCCGCCTTCCTGCCCCTCCTGTCAGCGATCCTGTTGAGGGGAACGGAGAAGAGGATGGAGGTGACGGTCGAGACCGTTACGAGGGCCCCGAGGGTGACGGCGTCCGCCCCCTTAACCTCGGCTGCGTAGAGGAAGGCGAAGGGGTCGATCATCCCCCAGACGACGGATCCGAGGCAGCCGACCCCGATCCACGCCTTAAGGCCCCTTCCGCCCCTCATCACATCCCTGAGGTCTCGGAGGAAGGAGGCGCTCTCCGATCTGGGCCTAGGAGGCACGTCGTTGAGCCTCAGGTACGTGTAGAGATAGAGAGTCATCATGCCCGCCAGGCGCAAGAAGTAGAGGGGCCTTAAGCCCTTGACCGTTAGGCCACCGAAGCGCTGGACTAGGAGCGCGGCGGGTATCGGGACAGCGAGCCCTATCGCCTGGGCGAGGACGAGGCGGAGGCCCATCCCGGACGCCCTGTCCTCGTCCCTGAGGCCGTCGGATATCATCACCATCTGGCTCCTGAACATGAGGGCGTCGGTGAGGGGGGAGATCATCATCGCGAGGAGGATCCACCACCAGTCCCCGGCGAAGGCGTAGAGGGCTATCGTCAGGATCTGGACGGCCATGCCGACGCCCATCACGTGCTTGAGGTTGTAAACGTCGGAAACCCAGCCGGAGGGAAGGGAGATAAGCATGTTCACGAAGCTGCCTGCGCTGCTCATGGAGCCGAGGGTCACTGGGTCCGCCCCCAGCCCGCTAGTATATATGGAGTCGTAATTCGTCGTCAGGTTCATCAGCGAGTGGGCACCGGCCGTCCGAACGAGCATCATCCTGTAGTTGTGGCTCTGCCTGTCGAGGAACACTTGGAGACGCCTTAGGCCGATCACCCAAAACCACGACCAGATACCCGCGTGTTCGAGACTCACCTAACGTGACATGGGTCGTAATAAAAGATTCCGCTGAGAGGCCCCTGCCGCTCGGTAACCCTTAATTCCAGCTGCTCTACACGGATTGTGGTTAGAGCCTTGAAGGTGGATATCTACGAGGTCCTGAGGGACCTGATGGAGGCCCCGGCCGTAACGGGCTTCGAGGAGCAGCGCAGGCGGAGGATCGTAGAGCAGTACTCGAGGTACTGCGACAGCGTGTCCGTGGACGTCATCGGCAACGTGGTGGGAACCCTCGGAGAGGGCGAGAAATCCGTGATGCTCGCGGGCCACTACGACCAGCTCGGCTTCATGGTGGCCCACATCGACGAGAAGGGCTATGCCAGCTTCAAGAGCGTTGGCGGCTGGGACCAGAGGGTCGCCTACGGCGTGAGGGTGAGGATCTGGGTCGGAGACGAGCCCGATTCCTACGTGACGGGCGTCATCGGCCCTAAGCCCGCGCACCTGACGGAGCAGGCGGAGAGGGAGAAGGCCGTCCCCTTGAAGGACATGCGCATCGACTTCGGAGCGAGTGACGGGAAGGAGGCCGAGGGCATGGGCGTGAGGGTCGGTTGTCCCGTCACCCCGGACTCCTCACTCACAAGGATGGGGAGGGGGGACGGGGGCCTGGTCATGGGCCCGGCCTTCGACGACGTGTGCGCCGTCGCCGCCTTCATTAAGGCCCTAGACGAGTTGCACGGTGATCCGCCGAAGGGTTTTAAGCTCCAGGCCGTGGCGACCGTCCAGGAGGAGATCGGCTACAGGGGCGCAATGGTCTCTGGATACAACCTGAACCCGTGGTGCGCCATAGCCGTCGATGTGACCCACGCCGTCGCGCCCGGCGTGGAGGCGCCACAGGTGGCGGGCATACAGCTCGGTAAGGGTCCGGCGATCGGCGTCGGCGCCAACTTCACGAAGGCCATGTGGGAGATGATGGAGAGGGAGGCGAGGGAGAACGGCATCCCCTATCAGCTAGAGGCGGTCCCGTCCGAGAGCGGCACGGATGCCTGGGCCCTGCAGGTCCTGAAGGGCGGAACCATCAGCGGCCTGGTCTCCATACCCAACAGGTACATGCACTCCCCCAACGAGGTCGTGTCCCTGAGCGACCTGAGCAACGTCGGGCTCCTTCTGGCCGCCACGATCAGAGCCCTAGATAAGAGCGACATAAGGCACAGCGTCGAGGTCTTCAGGAGAGGCTCCTAGCTAAACTCCCCTTTTTATGTGCCCACCATGATGTCCCATTAAAGGATGGCTCCTTGGGCGGCACTGTATCGCTTGTAGACACTTACCTAGATTTAACGACTTGCCCGTGGGCATGTGGTCTCAGGATTCTGCCCCGGAAAGTCTTATCTTGAGTTTGACCGAGTAGGGATATTCCATTGGCGAAGAGGCAGAGCATCTATACGGGCCCCATACTCATTCTTGGGGCGAACCAGCTAATTGAAACCATAGCGTTCGGCATTCCCTACTCATATTTTCCCCTTTACGCGGTCTCACTGGGCTCCTCGATCGCCTTGATCGGCCTTTTCACGTCGATGTTCATGATGATGTCCATGCTGCTGTCACCCTTCCTTGGAACTTACTCCGACAGGTTCGGCAGGAAAAGGCTCATAATAATAGGGCTGGTCGGCGACGTAATTTTAGGCGCAGTGACGGGCCTCGTCCCCTCCTGGGAATGGCTGCTTCTGGTGAGGCTGCTGAACGGCGCAATGACCGCGGCGGCAATGGTCCCGGCGGAGGCGCTTCTCATCGATCTATCTTCCCCCGACAGGGTCGGCGAGGCGGTGGGCTTCGTCATGGCGTGCGGGATGGTTGGAAGGAACATCGGCCCGCTGTTCGGGGGGGTCCTCCAGTGGTTTGCGGTCTCCATCGGCTTCAGCCTGTTGGATAGCTACAGGATCCCGTATTTCGTGGACGCAGGCTTCGCCGCGATCTCGGTCGGGCTGATCGCATTTGGGATCAAGGAGAGAAGAGTTACCCCGACGGAGAAGGAGGAAAAGGAGAACAAGCGGCGCATCAAGATTCCCAGAGTATATAAGATCCTACTGGCATGCGCCTTTGTTACGGGCATCGGGGAAGGCTTCCACCGCCCGATCATTTCGCTCTTTTTCAACGACATCTTTGGTGCCAAGCCGGTAGAGATAGGGCTCATAATGACCATAACGGGCTTCATCGCCCTGGTCGCCAGTTGGATAGCGGGAAGGGCATCGGACAAGTACGGAAGGCGGATGGTGATAGCGATAGGCGGAATTCCTTCTCGGATTTTCGGAGCGATAATTCCCCTGAGCCCAAACTTCAACCTGGCGTCGATCTTCTACTCCCTCAGGGGCTTCATGTGGAGCGTCTATGGCGTCGGGCTGCGGGCCCTCAGGGCGGATTTGGCTCCTACGGAGATAAGGGGCAGGCTGTTCGGCCTCTACAGGACATGCTTCGACGCCGGCGACATAATCGGGCCGCTGGCTGCGACCTACCTGTACGATCTCTACCGGTTCGATGTCTTCAAAATCGGGGGCTTGACGGTACCCGGATACGGCGTCCCGTTTTACATAAACTCGATAGTGGGGCTGGCCGTCCTGACGGTCTTACTGCTATTCGTTAGGCACAGGCGTGAAGACACGAGTTCGGCAACAAACATCCAAAACCAGTTGTAAAGATCGTATAAAACCCCAGAAGAGGGAAACTCCATCACACAGCCTGAACTTGGGAAAACGTTGTAACAGTTTGAGCAACGTCCTCAAGGGTTTAAGTCTGAATGATTCAAAGGATACTCTCATATTTTCTTTTATTACCTGCATTTATTATGTTCATAATGTAAGATAAGTATGTAACATACTTTCATGCTAACTTATATTTCATATATGAGTTATGTCTATTCAGAGGTGGAAAGGATGGAAACAAGAACACTCAACAGGCTCAAAAAGGAGTTGATGAGCCTCTACGCCCTGATCGTCATAAACATTGTGGGGGCCGGGCTCGCCATGAGCTTCGGTGTCGCCACAGTGGTCAACAACCTGTTCCCCATGATCGCCGAGCTGAGAATCCAGCCTCTCCAGGCCGCCTTGACCGGGCTGGGGCTGCTCGGGTTCGGGTTCGCCATATCGTGGCTCGTGTCTAGCGCTGAGGTGTTCAGCGACCTAGACGACATCAGGGACGGGATCAGGGAACAGCCGGGTGAGGCTGACGAAGAGGCGACGACGCAGCTCATAGTCCAGAACATGGCCTTCTACAGGGACAACAGGCCGACCATAGACAGGCTGATGCTGGGGAGCAGGGCCGCGGGGCTCTTCTTCCTGCTGTCGGGGGCGATTGGGGTCTTCAACATGCTGACCAACGCCCCAGCGGGACCTTTTGGTCTTGTGATGTCGGTGATTGGGGTCCTCATCTGCGTCGTCATCGGCTCGGTGGGCTTTTACTGCCCCTCTCTTTTTGAGAGGTACGCCAGGGCCTGGGAGCAGCGGCTGAAAGACTCCGTCGAGGCCGAGGAGAAGCTGAACAGGATTCTCGAGGGTGGCTAGGATGAATGGGAAGAGGACCCTCTACGAGATCTACTGGGAGATCCTGAGCTTCTGCAGGAGCCCCAAGACCTTCACGAGCATAATCAACAGGTGCAGCCTCAACTCCAAGATAGCGCAGGAGCACATCGGGGTCCTTCTGTCCAAGGGGTACCTGAATAACTTCGAGGACGGTGAGAAGAGCCTCTACAGGACGACGGAGAGGGCCAGTGTCTTCCTCGAGGCTTTCAAGGAGATGTACATGGAGCTGTACAACAGGGGTCCGGAGTTCAAGCTCTGACAGAATCACGAATCGGAGACCATCGCATCTGGGTGAGCGCTAGGGGCGTTCGTCTCTCTCATCCCAGTAGTGGTGTCGCTTGCCCTTAGTAGCCCAATTCTCGAGCCCCATCTCCCTAACGGCCCTCAGGTTCTTGAGGCAGGAATCGGCGTGGAGCCCCCCGTGCGCAGACCTAAGCTTATCGCAGGCCTCGAGGTCGTTGCATTCGAAACAAGCGTAGAACCCCCTACCCTTGCAGCATCTCCTCACCTCGCAGGAGACGTCGGTGTCACCCCTCTCCCGGCAGATCCAGGGACACCTCAGGTTTGTCATGAACCCGAGCACCTCAGAAAACATCTCGTAGTTCTTCAGCTCTTTGGGGAAAATGCTCTCCGCGGTCAGATCGAACCTGTACCCCTCCAGCACTTCCTTGAATTCCTTCGCCGCATCGGCGATCACGCCGGTTTGGCCCAGGCAGTCGCCGCAGTAGATGCCACAATATGCTAGCAAGCGCTTTCTTCTCTCCAAGATCTGGCCTCCTTCATTCTAAAAACAAGGAGCGAATTCAAAAATCTGATCCAAAGCCCTGTGTGAAGTTTAACTCGCATTAAATCGGGTGGCGTCGGACGCGACTTAGTCTTGCATCCTTGTGGATGAAGGCCCCATTGCTCGCTGGCTGAGTCAAGATGCATGCCCTCAGGCCTTCGAAAACATAGGGGATCAGACACATCATTCGAAGGGCTTACAGAATACCGGGTTGACCCCAAATGGAGGAAATCAGATAGGCGCGTTCGAGGGCTGAGTGGACGCTTCGAGACTATACATCTGCTGAAAGGTCTGATAAAGACCAACTCCTTCGTCTACGGTGATTGGATGAGGCTTAGAGCCGCTAATTTCATTGTTTCTCCAGTTCTTCCTCGATCCTGGTCTGAGAGCCCTTCAGCTCCACTTCGGTGAACCTACGCGTCGCCAACCACTTGGCCACGAGGTCTGTTCCCCTCTCCATGCCCTCCGGGAGCTCAAGGAACCTAAATAACTCCCTCTTGCAGGCGGCCGCCACGAGGAGGGCCCCTTTTCTTAGCCTCGTCTCCACGTGCCTGACCTTCCTCCTGTTGTAGCCGTAGATAACGCCGTCGAGGAAGGCCTCCGTATATTCCTCCCGCCGCGTCATCGGCGAGAAGAACCTGTTTCCGAGCTGCCCCGTGATGATGGAGTCCGCTTCAAACTGCATCTCGTAGATGAGCGGCTTCCACGGCGTGAGCCCCCTCGCCGCGGCCTCAGTCGCCCCGGGCAGGGGATTCATCAGGCTTGCGAGGAAGTAGACCTCCGTCTCCCTCAGCGACCTGTCGCCGCTCCTGTAGACCATGTGGTAGTCCGTCGTGTAGGTGCCCCCCTCGTCGACGAGGTGGTTGGCGGTGTGGGAGTTCGTCATGTAGCCTCCCCCCTTCTGGACCGTACCATGAATTAGGCCGGCGTCGTGGTGAATCCTCAAATTGGAGCCACAGCTCGATCCGAGCCAGCGGAGGAAGTCCTCGCAGTCCCCGTGAGGGAGAAAATCCTCAACGGAAGGGTGTAGGAACCCGTAGAGCACCTCGTCGACCCTCACGTCGGTTGGCTGAGCCATGAAGACGCAGGCGGCTTCCACCATCCTCCCTGAGATCTTGAACCTGTCCAGAAGCGCATCCCTTTGCGTCGATGCCAGCATCTGGAAGAGCTCCACCCTGTCCTTGACGTCGATCACGGTGACGCCGCCGTATAGGCCGATCCCGACCGGCCTGGGCGCAGGGCAACCCGCCTCCGCGGCCTCGGCCGTCCTCCTAAGCTCGTTCTCCGCCTCATCGAGCGTCGAGAGACCCCAGATGAGGCGGCCGCTCCCGATGTTCACGTCGCCGAGCCAGTACGTGCAAATCCTCTCCCCAACCAAGAAGGGCCTCGAGCTTCCCGTGGCGATGCCCACGCCCTTTGCCTTGAGCCAACCGTCCCTCGTCGGAAGGACGGCAGACCTGAATCCGCTGGCGTAGGCCTCCACGCCGATTGTATCCGCCCGCCCGATGTTGCACATGAGGGGGACCTCATCGGTCTTGAAGGGGTAGAGCGTTGGCTCCGACAGCCTAGTGGTTCCAGGAAAAAGGTGAAGGGAGGCTTTCCACCTCAGGAGACCGAGGAGCCTCTCGACGCTCATCATTACAGCCTCCGGCTGACCGGCTAAATACCTTCCGCGGCCACGCGAATCACACTCCCGCAGCTCTTTTACCCTCAACCCACACAATTCTCCACAGTGAAGTACGTTGAAGACACATGTGGACGAAGGCGCCGCCCTCAGGCTTCTCGAGGAGCTTGTCAAGATCAACTCCGTGAACCCGAGCCTGGTCCTCGGTGCCCCCGGGGAGGTCGAGATAGCCGAGTTTCTCGCCGGGCACATGAGCTCGCTTGGGCTCGAGGTCAGGGTCGACGAGGTCAGGCCTGGGAGGCTCAATGCCATCGGCGTCCTGAAGGGCTCGGGCCGTGGAAAAAGCCTGATGCTGAACGGCCACACGGACACGGTCGGCATCGACTACATGGAGATGGACCCGCTTGACCCGGTTGTGAAGGAAGGAAGGATGTACGGCCGGGGCACCTTCGACATGAAAGGGGGGTTAGCATCGCTCCTCGCCGCGACGAAGGCCGTGGTGGACTCAGGCGCTGAGCTAAGGGGAGACGTGGTTGTCGCCGCGGTCTGCGACGAGGAGTACGCCAGCATCGGCACGGAGAGGGTCGTCGAGCAGGTGAGGGCCGACGCCGCGGTCGTCGGGGAGCCCACCGACCTGCAGATCCAGGTCGCCCACAAGGGGTTCGCCTGGGTCGACATAGAGACCCACGGCGTTGCGGCCCACGGGAGCGCATGGCAGCTCGGCGTCGACGCGATAGCCAAGATGGGGAAGGTCCAGGTGGGCCTTGAGCGCCTCCAGGAGGAGGTGCTGCCGAAGAAGAAACACCGGCTCGTCGGCCTCGCCTCGGTTCATGCATCCATCATAAGCGGAGGGAGGGAGCTGAGCACCTACCCCGACCGCTGCAGGCTCCAGGTCGAGAGGAGGCTGATCCCCGGGGAGACAAGGAGGGACGTGGACGAGGAGATGAAGGCCCTCCTTGCATCGATAGCCGACATCGACCCGAAGTTCAGGGGCGAGTACGAGATCGCCTTCTTCAGGGGCCCCATGGAGGTCCCGCAGGACGAGGAGATATGCAATGTCCTCCGTCGCAGTTCCCATGAGGTGACCGGCTCCGAGCCCCACTTCGTCGGTGGAAGCGGGTGGCTCGACACGCAGATAATCTGGGAGAGGGGCACGCCCGCCGTGGCGTTCGGGCCCGGTGGAGGGGGGGCCCACGCGGCCGAGGAGTACGTCTACGTCGACTCGGTGATAGACGCGGCGAGGATCCTAGAGCGGGCAATCCTGCTCTACTGCGGCTGAAGGAACGGGGCTCCCCAAAATCCTATAGCATGTTTTTTCTTCACCGAGCCTCTACTCTAACCGAGGACTCGATCTTGAAGGTGGAGGCGGCGAACGGGCTCGTCAGGGCCCTGAAGGAGGAGGGCGTCGGGTGGGTCAGCACCTTCCCGACAAACATATTCAACAACGCCTGCGGCGAGGAGGGCGTCCGCAACCTCATGGTCAGGGACGAGCGCTACGCTGTGGCCGTTGCCGACGGCTTCTCAAGGGTCTCCAACGGCAGGCGCTTCGGCGTCTGCTCCGTCATGGGGGCGCTCAACGCCGCGGGGGCCCAGATGGCCTACGGCGCCCTAGCCCAGGCGTACGAGGACTCGACCCCGCTCCTCTGCCTGACCGACGGTGTCCCCCTGGACATGATCGGAGTCGAGCGGTTCAACATCGAGGACGCGTTCGGGAGCGTCACGAAGTGGAGCGGCTACATCAACAGGGCCGAGAGGGTTCCGGAGTTCATGAGGAGGGCTTTCACCCACCTCCGATCCGGGAGGCCCTCCCCCGTCCTCCTCCAGCTGCCCCGGGGCCTGGGCAAGTACGAGGAGGACGAGTTCCCATACGCCGCGGTGAAGGGCTGGAGGTCCCAGGGGGACCCAAGGGACGTTGAGGTCGCCGCCAGGGGCATCACGTCGGCCAGGAAGCCCCTAATATACGCCGGGCAGGGGGTCTTCTACGCCGACGCCTGCGAGGACCTCCTCAGGTTCGCGGAGCTCGTCCAAGCTCCGGTGCTCACGACCCTGAAGGGCAAGAGCTGCTTCCCCGAGGATCACCCCCTCTCACTGGGGGTCAGGGGTGCCCCGGCCGAGAAGCTCCTCAAGGAGTCCGACCTCGTCTTCGCCGTCGGCTGCAGCCTCTCGCCCACCAACTTCGGCCACAGGATCCCGAACCCAAGGGGGAAGACCATAATCCACTGCACGGTCGACGTCTCGGACGTCAACAGGGTTTACCGGGCCGATCACGCCATCGTAGGCGACGCAAAGCTGGTCCTGCAGCAGCTAATCACGGAGGTCGAAGGGAAAGGGTCTCCGAGGAGAAGGGGGGTCGCCGAGGAGATCGGAGCGGCCAAGAAGGAGGAGAAGGCGAAGTACCTGCCCCTTCTGAATTCCGAGGAGAGGCCCATAAACCCTTACCGGGTCTATAAGGAGATCATGGACGCCCTGGACAGGCGCAACTCTTCTGTCACCCACGAGTCGGGGAATACGAGGGACCAGTTGACGACCATGTACGAGGCCATAGTCCCCCACGGGTACGTCGGCTGGGGGAACGTCAGTACCCTCGGCTTCGGCCTCGGCGCCGCGATGGGGGCGAAGCTCGCCTTCCCTGAGAGGCAGGTCGTGAGCGTCACCGGGGACGCCGGGTTCGCCTACCAGGTCGGGAACTACGAGGCCCTAGTCAGGAACAAGATCGGCGTAACCACAGTCCACATCAACAACTCGGCCTTCGGGGGCTACGGCCCCGGATTCTGGGGACCCGGCCACTCGCCGTACACCTACGGCGTTACCCCATCCGAGGTCTTCAACACCGCCAAAACGGTTGAAGGCCTGGGGATGAGGGCCGAGAGGATAGAGGACCCGGATGAGATCGCCCCCGCGTTGAAGCGAGCGCTCGCGGAGAACGAATCGGAACGGCCCGCTTTCGTCGAGGTCATCTGCTGCCAGCACCCCGTCTACGGCCCATGGGTGAGAGGCTGAAAACGCAGGGCTACTCTCTCCACGAGCTGAAGAGGCTGGTCGAGGGGAGCGGCTGGTCCTAAAAGGTTTGCGACGGGGGATACGCTTCTGAACCCTTCACCACGGACTCCAGCAGGATGATTCTCGTGGCCAAGAAGGAGGGGCCCTAACCAACCCCGGGGGCGCGGGAGAGGATCTCGCCCACGTTGAGGATCTCCAGCGTGCTCGTCCTCCCCGGGGCCTCTAGGCCCGATCCCGAGACGACCATTATCACGTCCCCCTTCTCGATCAGCCCCTGCTCAAGGCTCCTGCTCACCGCCCCGACGATAAGCTCGTCCCTTTCGTCGCTCCAGGCCACGTCGAGGGGCTCGACGCCCCAGTAGAGGCGTATCCTCCTGCCCACCTTAGGGCTCTCAGTGACCGCCAGTATCCGGGTCATCGGCCTGTGCTTGGAGACCATTCGGGCGGTGAAACCGCTGCGGGTGACCACGATGATGGCCGCCGGATCGACGGCCCCGACGGCCCTGGAGGCGAGGTTTCCTATGACGTCGGCGATGGAGCCCCCGACGCTCTGAGAGGCCTCTGCCAAGGGCTGAGGGCTCCGCTCAATTGTCCGGCTGATGCTGTTCATCGCCCTCACCGCCTCTACGGGGAAGAGGCCGACGGCCGTCTCCTCCGAGAGCATCACCGCGTCGGCCCCGTCGAGGATCGCGTTTGCGACATCGCTCGCCTCAGCCCTTGTGGGCCTCGGGCTCGCCACCATCGACTCCAGCATCTGGGTGGCGACTATGACAGGCTTCCCGGCGGCCCTGCACTTCCCTATGATACTCTTCTGGAGCAGGGGTACCTCCCACGGGGGCACCTCTACCCCCAGGTCCCCCCTGGCAACCATGACTCCGTCGCTGGCGTCGACGATCTCGTCGATGTTCTCGACGGCCGCACGGTGCTCCACCTTTGAAATGACGGGGTGGTCGCCGCCCGCCCGCTCGATCGCCCTCCTCGTGTTCTCGACGTCCCGCCCGTCCCTGACGAAGGAGACAGCGAACCAGTCGCAGGACCCGACCCCGAACTCGATCCCCCTCACGTCCTCGTCGGTCGGCGGCCTCACAGAGAGATCGGCGCCGGGCGCGTTCACCCCCTTCCGGCTCGTCACCTCGCCCCCGGAGACCACCCTCCCGGTGAAGCCCTTGAGGTCCTCGTCCACGGATGCGACCATCACCTCGATCGCGCCGTCATCGATGAAGATGCTCCCGCCGACGCCGACCTCGCGCGGGAGGTTCTCGTAGCTGACGGAGAGCTCCCTGCCGTCGCCCAGCACCGGCCTGGTCGTGAAGTGCACTTGGTCCCCTGGCCTGAGGTTGACCCTCCCGTCCACCTCTCCTACCCGGATCTTCGGCCCAGGCAGATCTATCAGGGTCGAGACCCCCTCCACCCCGGAGAGGGCGTCGATCACCCGCCTGCTGTAGTCGAGGCCCCCGTGGGAGAGGTTGACGCGCGCCACGTCCATGCCGGCCTCCGCCATCGCCCTCATCGTCTCAGGCCTGTCGGAGGAGGGCCCGATAGTGCAGACGATCTTCGCCCTCACGAACTGCGGGGCCGCCATCGCCGCTCGAAGTAACTCTTCTCAACCGCCTTTTTAAGCGCCTCGAAATCGGGGGCATAGACCCCAGGTGCATAATGACCACTGCTTCTGCGATCTGGTTCAGCCTTGGCGAGCGCCGCGCCTAAAGGAAAGTGGGATGACATGCCTCCATCTACATCCCGGAGGCCTGAGGATACCGGACTGGGAGCAGCTCCAGGACGTAGTCGTGGTGGTCTGCCGGGGCTGCGGAAAGGTGCTGGAGATCGGATTTGGGTCCAGGTCTAGCGAAGCCGGAACGGCAAGCCAGGGACGGAACAAGAGGTTAGACTGGAAACGGTTTATTAACCCCCCACGATCATTCTCAATTCCAGTGGTCGGATTTGGTTTACTGTACAGAATGTGGTGAGCAGAACGAGGAGGGCATCAGGTTCTGCAAGAAGTGCGGCGCGCCCCTCGACAGCCGTTTGGGCCGCCGGAGATACGGACACGAGAGGGACATGTGCTTCGGGGTGCCGATTGCGGGCTATACCTGGGGCCTGCTGTTCGGCCTGGTGATCATCCTCTGGGGCGCATCCCAGCTCTTCGGCCTCGACTTCAACTTCTGGGCCATCTTCGCCGTCGCCTTCGGCCTCATCATACTGTGGGGCGCACTGCAGAGAACCAGCCGAACATAGTTGGATCCAGGCAGGCCGCCTATCTCTTTTTGAGGACCCGCCCGGACAGGGCGCCGGTGTGTTCGCCGCGCCTCAGAGTCACGACGCCGTTCACCACGAGGTGCTCTATCCCCTCGGGGTAACGCATCGTCGCCTCAGGGGGCACGAAGTCCGACCTGTCGATGACGGTTTTGGGGTCGAAGACAGCGATGTCCGCCCACATCCCCGGCAAGACCAGCCCACGGTCGTTTAGCCCCAGGATCCTGGCGGGAAGGGAGGTCATCTTCCTAACGGCCTCCTCCATCACTATCACCCCCTTCTCCCTGGCGTAGACGCCCAAAACCCTGGGGAAGGTGCCGTAGAACCTGGGGTGGGGGGCCGTAATGTGCTTGGCCAGCACCCCGTATGGGGCGTGGGCCTCTCCGTCTGAGCCGACAGCGACCCACGGCCGGGCCATTATCGCGTCCACGTTCTCGTCCGTCTGGTTGAAGTTGACGAAGCTGAAACCGCCCTTCAGCTCCTGGGATGCGAGCTTTGCGACGTGGGCCCTGAAGAGGTCGAAGACGGTGTCCTCCCCGCTCTTACCCCTCGACTCGGCCACCTCAGCTATGGTCTTACCTACGATCGAAGGGTCAAGGGGGTAAGTCGAGATGAGGGCAGCCTCCGAACCTCCCCTGTCGTCCATGGCCCTCGCAAGCCCTTCCTTGATCTTGGGCGACACCTCGGGGTCCTCGAGCCTCTCCGCCAGGGCCTCCAGGCCCCCCTCGTTGGCCCAGGCCGGGATCCATGCTCCCGGACCCGTTCCGCTGGCCCTGTAGGGATACTGGTCTGCGGTCACGTCGACGCCCCTCGCCCTCGCGTCCTCCACCATCCCGATGAGCCTCGGGCAGACGCCCCAGAGCCGCCTGGAGAGGACCTTGAAGTGGGAGATGTTCACCGGGAGCCCGGCCCCCTCGCCGATTCCTATGATCTCCGCCACCGCCCCGACGGGGTCGCCCCTATCCCCCTCGTCCCTGATGTGGCTCGCGTAGTAGCCGTCGTATCGGGCGACGACCTTCGCCAGCTCTATCACCTCCCCGGTCTCTGCGTAGCTCTGGGGGTCGTACCTTAGCCCCGCGGAGATGCCGAAGCATCCGGCCTCCATCGCCTTCGCGACCTCAGCCCTCATCGCCTTCAGCTCCCTCTCTGTCGGCGCCCTCATCTCCATCCCCATGACGTACTGGCGGACCGTTCCGAAGCCTACCTGGGGTGCGACGTTCACCGAGATGCCGCCCTCCTCGAGCTTATCGAGGTACTCCCCGACGGTGGACCAGTCGACTTCGACACCAGCCTCACCCAGGTAGGGGTTCTCCCGCTCCACCTCCTCCCTCATCTCGTCGTTGAGGGGCGCCGCTCCCCCTCCGCAGCTCGGGAAGACGACGGTCGATACCCCCATGTGGACCTTGCTCTCGGCCCTCCTGTTCACGAGCAGGGCGAAGTCGGAGTGGTCGTGGAGGTCGATGAAGCCGGGGCACACGATCTTTCCGGAGGCGTCCAACTCCTCCGTCGCCCCCCCGGAGACCCTCCCCACGGCCGCGATCCGCCCGTTCTCGACTGCCACGTCCGCCCTGAACCAGGGGTTGCCTGCCCCGGTGACCACCCTCCCGCCCTTTATCAGCAGATCGAACATACGGATCAAGGAAGCCACCCAGGGACTGATATATCTTTTAGCCGAGCCCGGTGTTGAATGGTGGCTTATTTGTCATTTGCAACGAAAGGTCTGAAGCGCAGTAAAGCTATTACTGGTCGTTCCCAGGATTTTCTCAGTTGTTCCAGTTCGATGTTCAAGGGCTTGGATGGGGATGACGCAGCTTTATCTACTGTGCCTGTTAAATATGGAATGCGTCAGTGAATGTTGGTGAACGATGTATGTTGATCCCACCGATGGTAGGCCAGGAGGGGGGAGGGTTCGACATCATATGGTTACTCCTCCCACTTCTGTGCTGCGTTATGGCGATGTCCCAGCGGGGAGAGAGGCCACAGGCGCATGAAGCGACAACGGAGTCGTGGTACACGACCCAGGGCATAGGGGCCGCCTACTCGGCGATAGAGGCCGAGATCGGCGAGTGGAGGGAGGAGGCGGCCGCGAGGCAGAAGGAGAGGGCTGGGTCCATGACCTCCAGGTTAAGGGGCGTCCTCGGCGGGGGGAGGGAGCAGGAGAGGTACGTGGTGAGGGAGACTAGCCCTCCGAAGCTCTACAAGATGGACGACGCCTCGGGCCCGATTTACTTCGAGCTAACCGAGGTGGAGGGAGGGGGGACGGTCGTCAAGGCGACCTACAACTCGGCCATTAAGAGCAAGATGGCAAAATTCAAGGCCAAACTGCCACTGAAGATCCCTGCAACCCCAATAGGCAACAGGTGCCCGTCCTGCGGGAAGCCCGTGCTCAGGGAGTTCAAGCTGTGCCCGTACTGCGGCGAGCAGCTGATAACGGAGTAGGCCTGCGGTATGGAGTACTGGCGGCTCCTCGCCCATAGCCACTGGCTCACCCTCAGCGTGCTCGGGAGGGAGGTTAGGCTGTGCGCCCGTTGCTCAGGGTACGCGTTGGGCCTCCTTTCCTCAGCTGCTCTCCAATACCTCTTCGGGCTCGGTCCCTTCACCTCGCTTAGCGTCGGTCTTCAATTCCTAGTCTGCTTGCTGTTAATCCTGCCCCTGGCCTTCGACTGGGTCACCCAGTCATGGGGGTTGAGGGAAAGCAACAACCGCCTGAGGCTCATCACCGGCACCATGCTGGGCGTAGGCACATTCCTCTTCTTGCTGATCGGGGCCCTTCCCCCCCTGAAGAACTCGTACTACCTCTCGGCCGCGATTGTCGTAGTCATTCTGGGTTCGATGGGGGAGCTGGTAGACAAACGCCTCTCACGCCCTAAACTTGTCTGAGAAGCACTGCTCCCGACTTTTTATAGGTCACTATGTGATCGAGCCATCGATTTGGAAGTGTGCAGGAGCTTCCCTCTGGTCCCAACATCCCTGTCTAAGAAGTCTAGAAGTTACCTCTTCATCAATTAAAAAATTTCTCCAACAAATGCGTGCAATCACGGTTGTTCGGGATAGCCGTGCATGTGTTGGCTGGTCTAAGCTAGGGCTGTTGGTTTTGAAAAAAAATGGATTGGATTTTTCAGCCTTTACATCGGTATTATCTTCAGTACCTGAAGGAAGAACTGAGCCCTTCCCGCGAGCATCGACATCCTGAAGAGGACGGTGTTGGCGAAGTATACGCCCAGGCCGATCATGATAATCCATCGGCCGATCCGGGTTGGGTAACTCAAGGCGCCGGTGTGCTCGTAGGTCAGCAGGAAGTAGGTTATGGCGCAGATGGTGCCAATGGCGACGTAAACGAAAGTGAACCAATCGATCGGCGCGTTGCCTGTTGGCGGCCTGATTGTTGAGATCACCTGGCTCAACAGGTTTGGTATTAGAACCCCCCTCATCCCTAGGCCGAACCCTGCGCCCACGAGGATGGCGATGGGGTACCTGCTCACCCATCGATATTCGGAGATTAGGAGAGCGTACATGGCGAATCCTAGGATTAATGGTATAACGTAAATGACTTCCCCTGCCATGAGCGGTCTTATGGCTATCCTGGTGACGTTCCCTATAGCCACCATCAACGATATTGCCATGGTTATCCCTATGTAGAGGTGCTCTGCGAACCTGTAGGCAGGAGTCTCCTTATAGAGGACGTAGCTGTAGACCATCAGTAACAGGAGCCATTGAAACCAGAGTCCAGATAATCCAAATAGATCAGTCGGATAAGCCATCTCATTTACCTCCTTTTCCTCTGGCAGAGAGCATGCCGATATTGGCCAATATCACGGCAGCGATAACTAAGAGATGGGAGACATTTATCGAATCCATGGTGACTGTAGCAGATCCGGGCTCGCCTATCAACTTCTCCATCTCCGCGCCACCCCTGGAGCCCACGCTCATGCCGAAGAGGACCCCAGCCCTATAATGGGGCATGTAGCTCGACCCCAGCATGGCGATACCTATCTCGCCTACAGGCGTGCCGTAATTGGTGTGCCACTGCCTTATGTAGTAGTCGCACCAGTCGCCTGTGTCGCCCGACAGAACAAGTCGGATGTCGCGAGCCGAATTCACGTTCTTCATCATCTCAATCTGATCGAGTGGTGTCCCATAGGCATCCGTTGGGAATACGGTTCTGATGTTAGCGCCCAATTGAGCAACCGCGGCCTCCAAGCCCGCGTAGAATCCGAGGAAGACGTAATCCTTACCATATTCCTTTTGGGCGAAGTCCGGGACGAGCTCTTGAAGTCTTGCCCATAAGATTTGGTAATCGACATAAGGACTTACAAAGATCAACTTCGCACCTTGCCTCAGAATAATCTTCGTGCTGGCTGCCGTTGCGGGCATGCATTCGGGTATCCCGCCTACGCCGAAGGCTTCGTTGAGGAGGACGACGTCGCCTGGTTGTAAGGTTTTTAGCTCATTATAGAGACTTAGGGTGCTCGGCGTTACGGCGATGGGTAAACCTATGGGTCGGATAAAGGGGATCGCTAGGCCTATGAAGAGTATCCAGTATAGGTATCTTCTGTCGATTTTCTGCAGCTTTACGAGGATCGACTCTCCGCTCATTTCCCTCCAGCCACCTCTCCATAGTAGCCCTTCTCCCTTCCAAGGAGAGCCCTTAGGCCGTAGGCGAGCAATCCGAAGGCACCAACCATCATAAACGTCCTCATAGCCGGAACTTGACCGTAGTCAAGGAACCATCTACCGACTATAGGGATCTGGTTCCAGATCACCTCACCGATTGGTGCGTTAGTCAGCAGCACTATGCAGCCAGCCATAAGGAGTAATGCGGCATCTATGTTTCTGGCCCTGAATGCCCTGTAGGCAGCTGAGAAGATGTAGAAACCTGTCATTGCATAGAAAGTAGCATCGAGGCTTACGTATGGGTTCGAGAATATCCAGTCGTATAAGCTGTTGCTTTGTGGGTCACCTGTCGACGCATAGCCTACGAGACCAGTAATAAGAGTTAGCGCGAACAATCCAACGAGCATACCGCTGTATTGCCAATTGGTGCTCCTCCTCTGTATGACCTTACCATGTGACATCATCATCCTTATGGCGCCGAGTCCCATGGCTATGTTGTAGATGACCATGCCCCATGTCTGGACCTGCTCACCTATCCACGTGGATGTCTCGAAGAAGAAGAAGTCTATGAACATTATAGCGACGATTATAGCAGTTACAAGATATACGACCTGTCTTTGGAATATCGACGACATCTTCTCACATCCTTAGTATGTCTATTAGAGAGGTGATCCTGCCAAGCCCGAGTAAAAAGCCAACGGCGATCAGCGCAAGGAATGCGAACTTGATGATATCTTCGCCTTTGATGCTGCCCAACATGTGAGGGTCCTCGCTGATGGTTGCGCCCGCGGCGTACAGCTCCTCGCTGAGGAGCATGTAGTCGCATGTTGCAACCATGAAAGGCATCTGGTGGGTATTGGCGGTGCCCCCGATCTGGAAAGCCCCAATTGCGTTGCCGGCCTCGCCCATGATAACCGACTCGTAATAGAAGCCGCCGATCAGTATGTTCGAAGCCGGTCGCTGCCTCTGGAAGTAGCCGAGGGTCGCCGACAAGTACGGGGACTGCTCAGATTGGAAGTGGATCATGTCCAGATCAAACTCGTCCGGCTTCCCCTCGGCGAGGAAGGCCATTCTCATCGTTTCCTCGACCAGAGGAAGTGCGTCCTGAATAGGGACGAAGGCGTCCAACCTGACACCCGATTTTATGCACTCCCTTAAGATGTATCCCATGATGCTTATCGATGCCAGCACCTGCGGTCCCTGAGTCGGATCGTTCAAGTTTCCAGCAATGCCGGGAGTATAGTAGATGGGCTTACCCATCTCAGCAGCCCTTCCAACGGCCTCTGGTATGGCTGCCATAGCCGGTAGCGTCCTGACCTTTATCTTCATTCCTCCCTTCCCCAGGTACATGAACAAGTAGAAGAGCGCGAAAGCGACAACCATGAGAACAAAAGCCATCAATCGTCCTGCAACTATTACTGCCACTGTTTTTCCCTTCCTTTTTCCCGTCTATCACGCGGGCAAGCTCAATCCAAGCAGCAGCTCGAATCGTGGCTTCTTAGCCCGTCGATGAATAGACTAATTTCTCCTTTTTATTCTCTTCATTATATAACATTTCTCTGGAAAACACGCCAAAATCATTATAAAATGGCATTTTGCGGAAAGAATTAATCAATCATCTTTAATGTATATGAGCTTATTCCCGTTCCTCTGAAGCGGGTCCCACTGCTTCCTTCTTACCGAACTTTGACTTGAGGGCGAGGTAAGCGCCGGCGACGCCACCGACCGCGAAGATGACCAGAACGACGACGGCGAAGCCGATTACGTTCTCGATGTTTGATGACAGCACGAAGAAGAGATTGAGCGCGCTGGCCGCGGCCGCAACCTTCAGGCCCACCGACAGGTGTTTGGACGACGCCCTCCTGCAGACGAGATAGGACGAGATTATTGCCCCCAGGAGGAAAGAGATGTACTCTGCGTCGGCAAGGATCGCCGCCGGTGCCCAGGAGAGATAAGGCAGGGCCTGGTACCATATCCAGACGAATCCATTTGCGAGCATCGCCCCCGCCGCATAGTCGAACAGCGTGGGAACCCCGTCTTCCCTGCCCAAAGGATTTAGACCGGTCTCTATCTCATCGACTCTGTATAAGAACCTTACACGATTTCGCCTGCGCCCTCGTCAGGCAGATGGCGAAGTCACTCAGCTTTTACAAGCCTTCACAGGCGGCTAATAGGCATTAACCTATTTCAACTACCATTGTTTTAATTTCCCTAACAGGCGTATTTTGATTGATCATCTATCAAAATTCCGCCGTTCTAATCCTTAGAACGATTCCATGGCTCAGTTGGACGCTTGTTCTAAAGCATGGTATAATTACCCGGGACCCACACCCTTACTCAGACAAAAATGAACTCGAAACAGCAGTACATCTCTGTGTTCGCGATCTGTGCGACCATCATCATAGCAACGGCGATGATAACATACAAACCTCTGATACCACTTGAAGAAGAAGGAGACCTGTTCAAGTTCCCCGCAGGCATACCGCCCTCATTGAGCACGACGTCATCCGCGACAAGCGTCGGCGAAGACCAGGTAAAGGCGATACACGTCTCGGGCTCGGGTAGCGCATCGGCGAAAGCCAACCAGGCGACGGTAACCCTTGGCGTCACCACCGAGGATCCCTCGGCATCAGAGGCCGTCGAGGACAACGCGGCGCTGATGAGTTCGGTGATCCAGGCCATCAAGGCTCTCGGCATCTCCGAGGAGGACATCAAAACCGTCCAGTACAGCGTGTACCCGAACTACAACTGGGAGCTTAGGCAGACAGTCGGCTACAGCGTCACCAACATGGTCGAGGTGAAGATTGTAAACCTCGACATTGTGGGCGACGTCATAGACGCCGCGGCTGAGGCCGGTGCGAACAACATCCAGGGCATAGCATTCGGCCTGTCCGACGAGGTCGCTGAAGGGCTGAAGACCGAGGCGTACGTGAAGGCCCTCACGGATGCGAGGGGCAAGGCGGACCTCATCGCCGAAACTCTGGGGCTTGAGATCACAGGCGTCCTATCGGTCAGCGAGAGCGTATACTACCCCTACACGCCATACACGTCCTACAAGGGATACGCGGAATCGGTCTCAGCCGCGCCCACGCCGATCATCGAGGGCACCCTGAGCGTCTCTGTCAGCGTCCAAGTGTCCTTCACCTTCCAGTAGATCGCGACCACAACAACTCTCTTTTTTCTATCTGACTCGAAATCTAGGCAGAACTGGGTTAACCAGTGTAACACTCGCTTCATGGGTATCAAAAAGGAGAATTCGCACGACGATGAAAAATAGGGGATTTGAGGAGAGAGTTACTCCTCAATTATCTCCACATTGGCCCTAGGCACCGTAACCACGGTGCCGTCCTCGAGCTCCACGTCGAGGACCCTGACGAAGGACTCCGACTCGAGCTGCTGGAGCTCAACCGGAAGGCTGGCCACTTTGCCTATTGCCCCGAAGTAGGGCTTCCTGATGATGCGGACCGGCGTGCCGGCGACCATGCCCCCGGCAAGTTCCTCCTCGGAGCCCTTCGGTGAGGCCTCCTGGTGGGGGATGATTATCTCGGGCCTGAGGACGCCCGCCCTGATCTGCGTTGCACCGTTGACCGAGGCGTAGTACCCGTCGAAGCTCTTGAGGAGGCTGAACGTCGTCTCGGACATCTTCATCTTGCCGAAGCCCTCCGTGATGATGATGGTGATCCCCACCTCCTCCTCTCCAGTAATTGCGACCCCTATCTCAGTGCCTATGAAGGAGGTCAGGTCGCTGTGGCGTATGCCCCCGGCTACGATGCACGAGACGCCGACCTCTACGGCCCTCCTCAGGGCCTCCATTGTGACCATCGATCCGCCCACGAGCACGGCTCCTTTGTCGTCGGGTTTGATTTGGTCCACCGTTAGCTCGTCGTCGGGGGACGCGACGGCCACCCTAATCTTGCCGTAGCTCTCGCCGCCGATGCCGAAGATGCCCTGGACGAAAGCGGCGTTTGTCCCGACGATGGCGCCTTCCCTGGGCATCACTTCGACGACCTTGCCGGGGATGTACGAGTCTATCTCCACGGGCACGGGCTTGCCCCTGACGATGAGCTGCCCCGTTATGTCCGATATGGCCTCGATGGTTCCGGCCACGGGGGATGTCACCTGCTTCTTTATGAGGCCGAAGAGGGCCGTGAAGTAGGCTATCATCTCGCCCTCATCGACGGGATCCCCCACCTTCTTCTTCATGTAGCGGTAAAGGTCATCCGGCTCGACGCCGAGGAGCATGGCTGCCTTCACGATCTCCGGGTCTCCGCTTATCTCGGTCCTGGCCGTGACGGTTTCGTGCTCGACGACTTCGCCGACCTTTACAAGCACCTCTCCGAGGATCGGTAGCCTACGCGTTTTCAAGACCGACATGACACGCTTAACCTTCAGGCCCGGGGTGTATGCGTGTGCCTCGGTTGAGGATTTCTTGTCCCCTTTCTTCTTGCTCATCTCATACAAGCTCCTTCAGTTTGTCTATTGGGTAAAGGTCCAGGCTCTTGAACCAGTTAAACAACAGCTCCTTCCGCTGGCTCAGTTCCTCAGGCATTCTAAGTGGGCGACCCCTTCCGTCCAGCAGTACTCCCGCCACTCCGCCCATGATTTTTGCCTTGGTGGCTTTTCCGGGCCCCTCACCCACGTCGAAGTTCTTGGCAGGCGTGATCAGTGCCTCGGCGTCAACCCTCTCGGCCAGTGGTATGCGCTTGATCTCGCCGAAGTTGATCTTCTCCTCAATCGTCTTCCCGTCCGGCATATCGAGCTTTACTGTCATCGCGGGCTCTCCTGGGTTCGTTGTCCCAGCGGCCGCTATGCATGTACCCATCCTGACTAGGCAGTCCTTGTCGAATATGTTCCACGCCGCATCCCTGTAGACCGTCGAGAGGACTCCGAGGTGGGGCATCATGAAGACGCTGTCCTGGAACATCTTGGTCACCCCCTCGGGCTGCCAGGCATCGGTCAGGATGAACATCGGCTGGACCCGCCTCGGCGCGTGGCTGAGGAGCCCCCCAGTCCCGGCGATGATGTCTATGGCCATCATCTTTATGTAGGTTTCCTCGATGGCCTGGTCGAACATGTCGGCGATAGTCCTCTGCACCTGGATCCCCTTCAGCCTCGTCGCGATGGTCTTATGGTGCTCCAACCCCAGCCTGAGGGCCTCCCGCGCCACGGAGTGCTCTACTATCAGGTCCTCGAGGGTCTGGGGGATGGTCGTCGGCCTGATCATCTTGTTCATCAGCCTGCTAGAAACCTCCTCCTCGTCGACGTCGAAGGGTATCCACCTCATTATGTTCCTGATACCCGCCTCCTTCATCACGTTGGTCACGCTGTAGCTCATCCCGAGGTTCGCGCTGACGCTCCTGACGAACCGGCCATCCACAACCGAGTAGACGTTCGTCGTAGCGCCGCCCAGGCCCACTCCCATGACGTTCTCCTTGTAGGTGCTGGCGATCAGCTGCATCGCCATTCCCTCCCCCGCCGGAGTGGGCATGATGGGCGTGTCGGTCCATTTCATCAGCTTCGTGTAGCCGGGCGCGTGGCTCATGACGTGCTCCATGAAGAGCTCGTGGACCGCCCGGCGGGCCGGCTCCGTGTTCTCGATCTCAAGCACCGGTCGTAGGTTATCGACTATGTCCAGGGCGAACTCCCCGCCTATCAGTTTCTCGACCTGGGGCCTCAGTGACTTGTTCCCGGCGTAGACGATGGGGAGCTTGTACGCAGCCCCGAGCCGTGGCCTTGGCTCCGCGGCCTTGAGTAGCTCCACGAGCTCGATTACGTGCTCCGTCGCGCCCCCATCGGTCCCCCCCGCCAGGAGGATCATATCCGGCCTGAGGCTCCGGATCCTCTTTATCTTCTGGTAGGTCTGGCGCCCGTCGTCGCGCGCGATGACGTCCATGACGATGGCGCCCGCCCCGAGGGCGGCCCTGTTCGCGCTCTCGGCGGTCATAGCCTTGATGAGGCCCGCCACCATCATCTGGAGTCCACCTCCCGCGCTGCTCGTCGTGCAGTACAGGTCAACACCCATCTTCCCGTCGTAGGGGACGACGATCCCGCCACCGTCCGGGGAGAGGATCTTGTGACCCGTCAGCTCCTCGACCTCCCTGACGGCGTTCTGGACCCCCATGGTCACGTCCTCGTAGGGCGCCTCAACGGTAGTCGGTGATTCTCCAGCCACGAGGAAGCGCCACTCGCCTTCCCTCTTGTGGAAGAAACGGGCCTTCGTCGTCGTGCTCCCGACGTCGGTCGCCAGTATGTACTGCATCTCCTCAGTTGGCTTCCTGAGAGCGGCCAATTCGATTCCCTAAAGGTTTTACATAGATCAGTCTTAAAGTTTTCCTAAAGCTTCCGACGAGTTTTCTCTGAAACTTTCAGGGGTCTCGGTTATGGGCTAAACCTCTAATCAAAAGGGGAGGAACCGCCTCCAACCCCTCTTCGCTGGCGCTACCTCGCCCCCCTCTGGCCCTGCCCCCTTTGTGGGCTGCTCTGTCTTCTTCTCTTTCTCCCTCTTCTTGTCTTCCTCTGTCATCTTTTCCAGCATTGATATGAGCTTCTCGACGTTGTCGTGCTTCTCGAATACCTGAAGCAACTTCTCGCCCCCCATCTCGATCTTCTCCCCTAGGGCCGGAAGGAACGGGGCGAGGAAGAAGCGGCCCATCTGCGTCCCTATGAAGCTCAGGGGCTTGACGGTCTCTAGGAACAGGATGCCGACGACGTCCATCCCCGTCTTATGGATCGTCTCGGCCACCTTCCTGATGTACGCCTCCTCCTCTTCGGGGGTGAGATTTATCTCCCTGAACAAACTGGGCCCCTTGCCTACACCGAAAGCTGAGTAACCTTAAGGGCCCCCGGATTTAAAATCTTCCTCGCCCTCATTCGGTTTTCCCTTCGCAGAGGTTCTCCCCTTGAGCATGGCCCTTATCGTCAGATAGGCCCCGCAAAATCCCCCCGCCGGGAAGCACACGAGCAGGATGATGACCAGGCCCAAGGAGAACTCCTCGAGGATGGGGAGAACGATGAAGGGCGAGACGACCAAGGCCAGGGCGGCGACCTTGAGTCCAACAACCAGGTGATCCGACGATGCCCTCCTGCACACCTGATAGGAAGCCAAAGTCCCGCTTAGGAAGCACACGATGCTCGTCGCCAGAGAGAGGAGGCCGGGAGGCAAACCGGAAAGGACGTCGCTGAAATAGCCCATCGCCTGCAGCCAAACCCACACGAGGCAATTCGCCAGTACCGCCCCGGCCATGTAGTCCGTCTTGCTGGGCTTCCTGTCCTTATCCGCCAAGGCTCAATCAACCTCCGAAACTTATAATCTAGGGAATACGACTTTTACATCTCTTAATCACTCGTCCTTATTTATCTCATGCGGATAGTGTCGAGAATCGTCTCTGAGCGGTTTTCATGGCAGAGAAATCAAGTAGATCTCGAGCCGAAAGCCTTGCCCACGTCTTGAAGCGTCCCAAACTAAACTCGATAAACATTAGCTCTTATGCCCCATTTGTTGCACTGATCGGTAATGGCCCTCTCCTCATGTCTTTGCCTCGGCCATTTGGCAAACTGTCTGGTTTTTGAGGATGTAAAAAAGGGGATTAGAATTTATTTCGGTATTTATCCTGGTTGTATTGGTTTAGGCCAGGGTCGTTTCTCGGCCGGAATCATAGCGTATACTAGCAGTATCAGGACGACCGGGAATGTGATCATTGCCCCTGGGAGGGGCAGCCATTGGCTCATGATGAAGTCGAGTCTTCCGAAGATCATGTTGAACCTGGAGAGGATCGTGTTGGCGAAGGAGTAGCCGAATGCGGCCATCATCCCGTACCTGGCGAATCTTGATATTATCCCGAGGTTTCCGCCGTGCATGCCCGGGAAAGTGAATATGAAGAAGTACACGACCGTCAGCACCAGTACTATGAAGAGTATATTGCTGAAGCCGGTCCAGGCGTCGACCCCAAGCACCTTGATCTTGGCCGTTGAGCTGATTTGAGCAATGAACTCGGCCGTCACGGCGGCTCTCATCGAGAGGCCGATGCCGATGCCGACCATTATCGCTATGGGGTACCTGCTCATCCAGAAGTATTTGGAATATCTGGTGTAGAGGAGGAATCCGAGCAGGAAAACAACGGCGTAGACGAAAGCCCCCCTTGCGAAGGGCGTCCAGCCACATCGTATCACGTTGTCGACGCCCATAACGATCTCGTGACCTGCGGCGGCTCCGACGAACGTGTGTTCCGCGAACTTGAAAAAGGGATTGTCTCTGAAGGCTATACTGTATACCCAGATTGTGAACAGGGCCGCGGCCCATATCTGGAAGACCGTGTTAAAGTCCATCCACTCATCCCTTCCTCGAGGCCTTGCTCGCATAGTAGGCGATGTTACCGAGCACGACGTAGGCGAGCACCAGGATGTGCGTGGTCGTTATGACGTCGGCCGATTTTATTCCCCGTGCCGGCTTCCCGACGAGTGATTCCATCTGGCCCGAAGTGGCCCCCGCCAACAACGCGACGATCTGCCCCGCGTTTCGATACGGAAGCATCGTGGGCACCATCATGGCTAAAGTGGAGCAGAGGTAGGGCACCTGATAGGGCGTGTACCACTGCCTCACCCACCCCTCCGACTGGTCGCCGCCCGTCGTGTAAACGATCAGCGTATCGAAGCTTGAGGCGTCCGTGATCCCCTCCATAATGGGGAACTGATCGAGCGAGACCCCCTTGTAGTCGGTGGACGTCGTCGCCCTCAGGTCCTTTCCAACGGCCGCCATCGCCGTCTCTGTACCGGTTATGAAGCCGATGTGAATGTAATCCACACCGTACTGTGCACCATACTGCCCAGGGTTAACCTCCGCCATGGCCTTCTCCCAGAGAAGCGGGCCCTCTGTCGACGTCGACATCGCTATCGCCTTGAGCCCGCCCCTCCTGAACATGTGATGGTACACAGCCACAGCCATCGGCCCGAGCTCGGGCTCCCCGCCGCCCGAGTATCCGAAGTCTATCATGATCACCGATCCATCTGGAAGGTTCTCTATCCAGTTGTACCACCTCTTCGACTCGTCCGATATTGGTATGGGGAAGCCTATCGGCCTCACCATGGGTATGATGAACGCTATCAGCAGTAGGCCGTACAGTATCTCCCTTGGGACGTTCTCGAGCCTGCTCCAGATCCCCTTCTGCTCACTGCCGCCCATCTTCAGCCCCCCTTCTCGGCCTCGGTCAACCTGCCGAGGAACCCTGTCTCCCTACCGATCATCGTGCGTATGCCAAGGGCGATTGCCCCCAGGGCCGCGCCGATCATGATCCCCCTCTGCGCCGAGGTCGTCGGTATTGCGCTGATCCATGCCTCCATGTTTATGACGATCGGCGCAGCAACGGCTATCGCGGGGGCGTTTCTCATGATGGCTATCGCCCCGACTATTAGAAGAAGCATCGATTCGAGATTTCTCGCCCTCAAGGCACGATATATGCCAGATGTCATATAGAATCCCAAGGATGAGTAGACGGTTGCGCTGAGCGCGAAGTACGAGGAATTGTAAAGCCACGAGTAGGTACTTGAAGTTGCCCCGTATCTGATGCCGGTAACGGCGAAGATAATGATAATGAGGAGAAGCCAGATGCTGAACGGCCATTGTCCCTTGGTGCGCCGGGAGATGTGCCGTGTGTGAAGGTAGGAGAGGTTTACGGCGCCGAATCCGAGAGCGAACGCAGCTAGTACGATCCCCCAGTTCTGTATGTCCGTGACGAGAGAGCTCGTCCAGCTCTTTTTCGTCACCGCGTCGATCGGCGGTAGCTGAAGGAAATAGTCGGCCATTATGATCAGCGCCGTGACGAAGACGATGAGAATCGGGATCTGCCTTCTGACCATTAGAGACATATTCTTTCACCTACATCTTCAACAGGTCGATGAGTGCGTTACTGCCGAATGCGTAGATGACGACCCCGACGAACATCAGTATCAGCGCGACGATTTTGCCCAGATCCTGCCCCCTGATGCTGCCCGCCTGCAGCGGGTCCTTTGACAGATAGGCGCCCGCGGCGTAGATCTCCTCCGCTATGAGGAGGTAGTCGCAAACGACGGCAAAGAATGGGATCTGGTACCCCCTCGCCGTCCCGGCCAGCTGTATCGCCCCGATCCTGAAGAAGGTCTCCGAGAACAGCATGGACTCCGCGTAGAATGGACCGATCATTATGTTCGCCGCCGGGCGCTCCCTCTCGGCGATTCCCTGCACGGCTGATGCGTACGCGAATTGTTCGCCCGAAAGGTACCTGATCTGGTCCTCCGCGTTGAACTCCTCAATCTTGCCGGCCCTGATATAAGCATCCCTCATCAGCTCCGTCGCGATCGGCATCACCTGGGCCGCATAGACAGAGTAGATGATCTTTACACCGTACTTGGCGGCCATCTCAGAGGCGTATCCCAGCACGGCCAAGCCGGCAACGAGCTGCGGCGCGACGGATTCAGTCAGGCTGCCCAGGCCCGTTGTGAAGTGCACGGGCCTGTTCATCTCCGTTGCCCTCCCCATCATCTCGGGCAACGCGTCGAGGCCTGGGAGCCTGCGGAAGGTTGGTAGCTTCTTCTTGGCCAGCTCCATACCGCCGATTATGAATATCCATAGAACTGCCAGCATTCCGAGCGCGAAGATTCTTCCTGTGACTAACACAGAATTCACCTTTCTTTTCAGTTAAATATAATCTATTTACCCGTTATAACACTTTTCAGGATACATGGACAAATTGGAAATTTAATCACGCAGCGTGGTTAACTTCCGATGGAATTGTGGATACCATTTTAATTTAACCTGTCTGAGATGAACTTACATTAATCACTCGAAGATCATCTTACTCCTTAACTAGATTCTTCCTAATCTCAGATCCATGAAACGTTTTAGCTAGGAAACCGCCAATCACTCCTCCCACAGTAAAGCTTGCGAAATACACAATCACCCCCCAGAGAGCCTCATGATATTCAAAGACAATCAATCTGAATACTGTGTTCAACAGAAATGCCCCGAACCCGGCTCTCAACCCAACATGCACCTGCTTCGACGGCATCCTGCGCGTTAAGCCAAAGGCGCCAAGCAACGCCGCCTCAATATACACAAAGACTGACAGTATCGTATAGTTCAAAGCCGTTTGACCCGGGAAGTACAGCGAGGCGATGTATTCCCACAGCCACGAGATCCCACATGCGATCAGCGCCGCGCCAAAGTAGCTCTCAAAACCCGGGAAGGTATCTTCATTCATTTTCTTGTCCTCAAGCCTTTTACCCGATGATTAGTCACACATTGTTTCTGTATATGCTAGAGGCTGTGAAATTAAGAGTTGTGAGTTAATCTGATGAATTTAATTGAGATACGTTTATAGCATCTGGTGTGCCCAAGAGACGCTAATTATGCTCGTTTAGACCCAATCGACCGAAGGCAGATCGATCACAATCGACCTCCTATCACTCGGGTTATCTTCGTCTGTTGTTGGTATACGACCATCTACCCTTTAAGAGAAGATTTTATGTTACATGGCGTGTTATTTACTTGAAATGTCAACCCCGGATATCCAGAAGGTCGTCGAGGAACTGAAGAAGCAGCAGGAGATGCTCATGCACGCGTTCGACTTAGTCGAGAAGTCGGTCGACGACATCCTCTGGTTTCACCGTGTAGGGGACATTGCATCGGTCGACAAGTTCAGGATGACCGGGCCGCCCCCGAGGGTCATCCCGAATCCCACGGCCCAGGGAGCCAGAAACCCGGTGGTCTTCTGGTCCTACACGTTCGTCCCCAAGGACATCGAATCGGGCGAGAAGCACCCGCTTCTCGTCTTCCCCCACGGGGGCGTCCACGCGAACATGGGCTCCTCCGCCTTCCACATAGTCAGGGAGCTCATCCAGCAGGGCTACCTGATCATCGCCCCTGAGTATCGAGGGAGCACGGGGTACGGCGAGGGGTTCTACAAGCTCATCGACTACGGCGGGCTCGAGGTTGAGGACACCTACGCGGCCAGGAACTGGATGGTGGAGAACTGCGATCTCGTGGACCCGAAGCGCGTCGGCATCATCGGGTGGAGCCACGGGGGCCTCCACGTGCTGATGAACATCTTCGAGCACCCGGAGGCATACAAGGCGGCCTTCGCGGGCGTCCCCGTGAGCGACCTCGTCGCCAGGATGGGGTACAAGACCCAGCAGTACAGGGACATCTATTCGGCACCCTATCATATCGGGAAGACCGCGTACGAGGACGTTGGCGAGTACAGACGCCGATCACCTGCGTGGAACGTCGAGAAGCTCAGAACGCCCCTGCTCATCCACACGAACACGATCGACGAGGACGTCAACGTGCTCGAGGTCGAGCACCTCATCAAATCCCTGAAGGCGGCCGGAAAGGAGTTCGAGTACAGGGTCTATGAGAAAATACCCGGTGGACACGTCTTCGACAGGATTGACACAAAGTTCGCGAAGGAAGTCCGAGCCGAGATATATAGGTTCCTGGCAAAATACCTTCACCCCCCAAACCCAATGTAAATTCCCCTGAACGCCCTAAATCTTCAGCTTTTCACTCTTTTTTCTTCAACTCAGGTTAAGATCTGTCTGATCTTCCTGAAGACGTCCATCCACATCTCCCATGTTAGCCTGCCTGTCTGTGTATTCTGCCTACTAGGATGGTATGAAGTGAAAAGGGAGGGTAAATCCTTGAACGTGTAGAGCCCTCCATGCCTGAAACGCGGTCTCTGAACTGTTTTTGGCAGTACGTACCTGACGTAGGCGTCGAAGGCTATCCTGCCGAGGGTGAGCACAGCTTCGACTTCTGTCAGAATCCGCGCCTCCTCTCCCAGATACTCGGAGCAGTTCATAATTTCCTCGGCTAGGGGCTTGTTCCCTGGCGGAGTGCACCTGACGGCAGCAGTGATGTAGGCGGACCTTAACCTGAGCCCATCGCCCGCGCTCACGCTCTCGGGTTGGTTCGCGAAACCGGATTCGTGCAGGGCCCTGGTCAGCCAGTCCCCGGAGCTGTCCCCAGTGAACATCCTCCCAGTCCTGTTACCGCCATGCGCCGCAGGCGCTAGGCCGATCACCAAGAGCCTCGCCTCCGGATCGCCGAAGCCGGGAAGGGGACGTCCCCAGTAGCTCCACTCACTGTACCTTCGAGCTCTCTCCCTCGAGACCTTCGAAACGTAATCTATTAGCCTTGGGCACCTACGACAAGAGATTACCCTGTTCCTAAGAGCCTCAAGAGCCCTTTTTCTTCCCACAGCCAACTCCGTCAAGGCCCACGAAGGTATCTGCGGCACTATTAAATTAACTGGGTTCGCGCCCGGAAAAGGCGCTAATCGCTAACGCTGCGAATTCTCGCTGCGAGCCCACACGATCATGGGTCCTGGTTCTCGGTTTGCCCATGCATAGTACGGGATGGCCGTGAACCCAACTCGACGCCTCTTCGAAGATGTTTCAGGCATCGGCCGATACAGCTTCCCATCGAATTCGGCGTCGACTGCATAGGCGACGCCTCTAAGGGTCACCACGCCGTCCAGCATGTCGGAATTGTACCTCGCCTCTATCGGCTCACTCGTGGAGATAGCCATGTCCCAGACATCCGCGTCGGGGTTATCCGCTTGCTCCAAACAGTAGACGATGGGGCCACGCATCAGCGCCACCCGATCGGCGTTCTCCAGGACAGAGGGGTTCGACTGGATCCTCTCGACCGGCATGGGCAGATCGAGTTGAACCTCGTCCCCCTTCTCCCATGCCCGTTCCAGCCTCGCATAGGATCCTGGCTCCACTGCCACCCCGGTGGTCTCATCGTTAACGAGCAGTCCTGGCCTGCGGCACCAGCCCGGAATTCGAAGGTGCAATGCGAAGGCCCCCCTGTTTTCAGGCTCGATAGTCAGGTTGACTTCGCCTTCCCAAGGGTAATCCGTCTCCTGCGCGACCCTAACTGTCCTTTTTCCCGGCTTGACCTGGGATGTACTGCGGGCGTAGAGGTGGATCCAGAGACCGTCTTTCGAGGAGCTGTAGAAGTAGCCGGGGAGGGAGGCAAGCATCCTCGCTATGTTCGGAGGGCAGCAAGCGCAGGTGAACCAGGCCTGCCTCCTGTGGCCGCCTCGGTCGGCGAGGGGGTTGACGTAGAAGTATTTGTCTCCGTCCAGGGATATCCCCGACAACACCCCGTTGTACAGCGCCAGCTCCAACGCGTCTGTGTACTTCGCCTCGCCGCTCGCCTGAAGCATTCGCCAGTTCCACATAACGCTCGCGATGGCCGCGCAGGTCTCTGCGTATGCGTGGCGGCTCGGGAGCTCGTAATCTTCGCCGAAGGCCTCGCCGTCGTGCCTGGCCCCCGCGCCCCCGGTCACGTACATCCTCCGCTCGGTCATGTTAAGCCAGAGGCGCTCCAGGGCATCCCAGAGGGCCCTCTCTCCGGTCTCCATATAGATGTCAGTGGCACCGCAGTTCAGGTAGAGTGATCTAACGGCGTGGCCCGTCACCTCTTTGAGCTCCCTGAAGGGCTCGTGGTCTATGTGGTAGGCCCTGCCGCCTATGACCCCGTGTCCGCGCTGGTCGAGGAAGAAGCGGGCCAGGTCGAGGTAGGCTTCGTTCCCCGTCGTTCTGTAGAGTTCGACGAGGGCCACCTCGATCTCCGGATGTCCCGGTGTCCCCTGCTGCTTGTTAGAGCCAAAAATACTGGCAATATTGTCTGCGAAGGAGGTGGCCACGTTGAGGAGTTCTCGGTCTCCCGTGGCTCGGTGGTATGCGATGGCGGCCTGGATGAGGTGTCCTGCGCAGTACAGTTCGTGCAGGTCCCTCAGGTTTCTCCATCGCTCGGCCTTCCTCTCGAGGGCGAAGTAGGTGTCGAGGTAGCCGTCCGCGTCTTGTGCGGCGGATACCTCTTTTATGACGCCTTGGGCCGTATTACGCAGGCCCTCGTCTGGGGAGTACGTCAGGGCGAACCCAACCGCCTCCAGCCACTTGTAGACGTCCGTGTCGTTAAAGTAGAAGCCGATAAACTCTCCTCCAACCCTTCCCGAGGC
>CAZPMB010000003.1:50874-55418 GCA_964587735.1 uncultured Candidatus Bathyarchaeia archaeon
CGTCCGTGTCGTTAAAGTAGAAGCCGATAAACTCTCCTCCAACCCTTCCCGAGGCGCGACGGAAATTGGACATCCTCCCGGTCTCCTCTAGGAGTTTGTGCTGCGAAGGCAGAGTCACCTTCCTCAGCAGCTTAAGCCTCGGAGCCCAGAAGCCGTCCTCCAGACGCGTCGCGTCGACCGGCACGGGCCTCAACGTCGCGTGAGGGCTGCGCGAGGTATCCACCACCGAAGCCGTCGCCATTTCCATCCCTTCGATATTTACTCAATGTATTTCCTCTTAAGCCTCTTCGTATGCGCCGGGCGCACGATTATACCATTTAACCGCATGGCGACGGCCTTATTATTCCCAAGACATAAATCCGATGCGAGCCCAAAATTCATCGTAAACCCGTAGAGTGGGGGCACGACCTTGGCTAAGATTGTAATAATCGGCGCCGGAAGCCACGTTTTCACCAAGAACCTGGTCACCGATTTCCTCTCGTACCCCGAGCTGAGAGACAGCACGATCTCGTTGATGGACGTGGATGAGGAGCGCCTCGGATTAGTAACTGCATTCGCTGAGAAGCTGGTGAGCCAGCACGGATTCGAGACCCGGGTGGAGTCCACGACCGACAGGCGGGAGGCTTTGAAGGGCGCGGATTACGTCGTATTATCCATTAGAGTAGGGGGGCTCGAGGCCAACAGGCTGGACCTGGAGATCCCGGCGAAGTACGGCATCATACAGGGCGTCGGGGACACTATAGGACCCGGAGGGGTCTTCTACGGTCTTAGGCACATACCCGTCATCCTGGATGTATGCCGCGACATGGAGGACCTTTGCCCGGATGCTTGGCTGCTGAACTACACGAACCCCATGGCGATGATCTGCTGGGCCGTTAACAAATACTCAAGGGTGAAGAACGCCGGCCTCTGCCACAGCGTCCAGGGGACTGCCTCCGAGCTCGCAAGGTACCTTGGGGCACCGCCGGAGGAGGTATCTCACTGGGTGGCGGGCATCAACCACATGGCCTGGTTCCTGGAGCTGAGGTGGCGAGGGGAGGACGCCTACCCCCTACTGAGGGAGAGGTTGAAAGATCCCAAAGTCTACTCTGGGTCAGAGGCTCACTGGGCTGGGCCAGACATTGTGAGGGTCGAGATCTTCAAGGCCTTCGGCTACTTCGTCACCGAGTCGAGCCAGCACATGTCCGAGTACGTCCCGTACTTCAGGAAGAGGCCCGAGCTCCTGGAGAGGTTCAGGCTCTCGTATAGGCTGGACATGACCGAGGGGATGCTTGAGCGCCGCGCCAGGGCCGAGGAGGAGATGAGGAGAATGATAGACGGCGACGAGCCGATTCCAGTTCGGAGGAGCGCCGAGTACTGTTCGTACATGATCCACTCCATGGAGACAGGCGCCCCAGGGCGCGTGAACGTCAACGTCAGGAACGATGGCCTGATCACCAACCTGCCCCGGGGCTGCTGCGTCGAGGTCCCGTGCCTCGTTGACAGGAGCGGAGTGCGCCCCTGCTTCGTTGGCGACCTCCCGCTGCAGTGCGCGGCCCTGAACAGGACGAATATAAACGTGCATGAGCTGGGGGTCCTAGCAGCGGTAGAGAGGGATAGGGAGCTGGCCTTCCAAGCGGTGCTCCTGGACCCGCTGACGAGCGCTCTGCTGACCATAGACGAGACCCGCAGCATGGTGGATGAGATGTTCGAGGCCGAGGCCAGATACCTAAAGGGCTACAAGTAGACCAGTTCTTTCACCCCCTTTTTCTCGGCGTAAGGGGTTCATTCTAATACGGATGAGGTCAGAGTAGATCTCGGGGACGATTGCATGAGTGGTAGGCTAGATGGCAAGGCCGCGGTCATCACCGGAGGGGCGAGCGGCATAGGCGAGGCCACGGCCAGGCTCTTCGTCGGCGAGGGGTGCCGCGTCCTCATAGCCGATATCCAGGACGAAAAAGGAGAAAGGCTCACGGAGGAGCTCGGTGGGGACTCTCTATATCTACACACCGACGTCAGGAGGGAGGCAGATGTAGAGGCCGCCGTCGGCCTCATTGTTGAGGCGTTCGGGCGCCTGGACTGCATGTTCAACAACGCTGGCATATCGGGTGCGGCGGGGCCGATAGAGTCGGTCTCCGTAGAAGGCTTCGACGAGATTGTTGGCGTCTTGATCCGAGGGGTATTTCTGGGGATCAAGCACGCAGCCCCGGTGATGAAGAGACAGGGCTCGGGGAGCATCATCAACACCGCGAGCGTCGCTGGCCTCAGGGCGGGCTACGGGAACCACATCTATAGCGCGGCGAAAGGTGCGGTCATCCAACTGACTCGTTCGGTCGCAATGGAGCTGGGGGAGCGCGGCGTGCGCGTGAACTGCATCTGCCCAGGCTTCATAGCCACTCCGATGATAGGGAGGGCTAGGGGGCTGTCCATCGAGGAGGCGGATAATTCGGTCGAGAGGATAAAGGACCTATTTACAGAGACACAGCCCATAAGGCGTTCTGGCCTCCCCGAGGACGTGGCGAGAGCGGCCCTCTGGCTAGCGAGCGACGATTCAAGCTTCGTAAACGGGCATGCGCTTGTCGTCGACGGAGGGGTCATCGGCGGGCGAATGTGGTCAGACTATCAGAAGGCGATCGGCAAGATACGATCAGCGATTACGGCTTAGGAAATACGGGCGAACGATGTCAAACATGCAAGTGTCTCTGGACAGGTCATAGCCTTCAAAAATCTACTCTTAGACGATCCTCCCAGAGGTTCAAAGAACGAAGCTGATCAGGGTTTTGGGGAAAGGTCAGAGATTGGCTTAAAGGGCCACGACGCCAACGCCTTCCCTATTCGATATCTCTGTGCCATAGGGCTTAGAGAGGTCGGCGATGATCCCGAGGATCCTGTCTGCAAGCTCCCTTTCCACGAACATTGGCCGCCCCCTCTGAGACCTTGGCTTGTCCTGACCGAGCTCGACTGGGTAGAGCCTCAGCTCCCTCAGCCCTTCGCCTTCGAAGGCCATGTGCGGGATGACGCTGATCCAGTACTTCTGGTCCTCCGTGAACCACTTCGATTCTGGATAACCGGGCTGTGGGGGCATGCTCGCCCTGGCGTCGTAGGCGTCGGCCGGCGTCTTGCCGTACGGGTCGAGCTTATACCGCTCGTAGAAGTCGGCGGGCATCTTGTACACGGTCTCGTTCTGGAAGATGAAGTTGCCGAGGCTGTAGAAGATGGGCCTCCCCTGCCTGATCTCTATACCCCGCATACCGTGGTGGCCGTGGCCGATGACGGCGTAGGCCCCGGCGTCGATTGCCGCCCTGGCGAACTCCTCGACGAACTCGGCGGGCCTGTCGGAGTCGTTAGGAACCCCCTCATGGGCGTGGAGGCTGAAGAGGACCCAGTCGGCCTGGCGGGTTGCATCCCTGATCGACTCCAGGTTTCCCTCCATGTCGGCCTTGTTGGCCCTGGTGTGGGTGCCGATGTCCTCGCCGACGACGAACTTGTTCCTCATAAAGTAGTACGCGTCCTCGGGCTGGACCACCTCGGGGAGGCCGAGCTCATTTACAAGCCCTTCGTTCAGCTCCTTGATCTTCTCCATCGTCTCCGGCTTTACGCCGTACCAGGTCTCGAACCTGAGGGGGTTGAGGCCCGGTCGGCCTTGCATGTCCCTCCTGGCATCGCCAGCCCTGCCGTGGGGGGCGAAGGACGAGGACGCGGCGATTAGGGCCACCCGCCCTCTTGTGGTCTCCACGTAAGTTGGCTGCCTCGCCTCGGCGAGGTCCTTTCCGGTTCCGGCGTGGGGGACGCCCGCCCTCCTGAGGTGATCCTTCGTCCTGAACAGGCCCCCGTACATGTAGTCGAGGCTGTGGTTGTTGGCCGTGGAGACGACATCGAACCCCATCCACTTGAGCTCCTCGATCATGAACGGTTCCGCCCTCGTGTAGGTGCCGCCAGACTCCGCGGCGGGGTAGCAGTCGGGTTCGTAGTCGTGGAGGTTCATCTCGTGGTTGGTGAAGGCGATGTCGGCGCCCCTAATCAGCTCGACCATCTCGATGAACTTTGGCTCCGAGTGGACAGACTGCCTCATGGTGATGAGGCTGTCGCCCGTTGCGACCACCGTGATCTTTTTGTTCATGGCTCAATGTTGGACGGATTCTTGAATAAAGTTTGTGCGGAGCCTAGTAAAAGTAATAGATCCCTTAGCAGTCATGGAATCCATAACTCGTGAGTGTGTTCCTAGTAGGGCTTCGCATCAGAACTGCGCCTTTTTATCTTATACATGAATCGCTCTTCGATGTCCTTGCCTTCTTTAACACTCCCCGTTTAAATGAGGGAAAAGTCTCTTGACTCATTATAGGATTTTCAATGGATGGTTTTTGATGAGGGGGGTTATTGTGTTTTATTGATGTTTTTTATCTGACGTGTATTGTTGAGTTTGGTCCTCCGAGGCCCCTAAGAATGCAGAAATGTACCAGGCCCTGACCTCGGAGGAGAGGGATTTAGGCCCGAATCGTTAAATAAATCTCAAGTTTTTTAATAAAATATGTCAATAGAGTTAACATACACACAATTATAATATA
>CAZPMB010000004.1:0-2336 GCA_964587735.1 uncultured Candidatus Bathyarchaeia archaeon
CACCCAGGAGAGAACCAAAGATCCACGATGTCCCGCAAAAGGGCAGAAATAATTGTGAAAGGAGATGTCTAGAGTTATGAAGGGTTGATCTCTACACTTAAGAGATCGGCGCTAAATGAAAAAAGAAGAAGTTGAGAGAAATTTATTGATCAATGAGCTCGAAGCTGAGGTTAACCTCTTGGGAGAGTCCTGATCCTGTCCCGTCCTATAGACTCAGATATGGGCCTACAAAATCTCCGCCTTGCGATCCTAAAAGGCATAAGCCAGGGCCTCAATGATTGAGATCGTTGCCCAGCTCGGGGTTAATCGATGGATGATTCAGATGCTCTGATAGACTGTTGCCCTGAGAAGAAGCGCTTTCATGGATAAGGTTGGCTCTGCGATCCCTGTAGTAGAGTATACTGGTATTGCAACCGTCTGGAACCAAATCCCCTACTCGAACAGAAAAATCAAAGACCTAAATGGAATTTATGAGAGCATCTACCGTTTAGTTAGAGTGGGCCGGGCTCGGACCAATGGCCTCTTCCTCGCAGAGGCGCTAAAACGATGGTTGAGTTTAGGAATGGTGGTATCACCGGCTTTAGAATAAACATCAGGCTTTCCCTGACTATAATCAGAGGTACTTTTAATAGGATTCTAAAATTTCTCAGGAGATCTGCCAGGATTGTGAGCTATGAAAGCATTCCCAATCACCTTGGCCATTACTAAAAACGCTCCGGCCACGAATAACGCTGAATCGAAGGCTCAGCGTTGATTAATGCGATGTCTCGATGGTGCTGAGCTGATAGAGTCATTCAAAAGGGCTCCCTGATATCAATGTGCGGGGTTTAGAAGGATTCAAGTAGAACGATATACGCCTAATATGGGAGCAGATCGCTCATCCGCTTCTCGAAGTCGCCGCGTCGAGGAAGGGATAGATCGATATGCAACTGTTCCGAGAGGGGGTCGAACACGATGGTTGAAGGCTGTCTGCCGAGAAAGAGGCTGACCGGGGGCCTTGTCAACCAGGTAATGCCATGCACCCAAATCCGGAAGACCGTCCTCTCCAACTACTTCACCCATGTCCCCAGGTCGACCAAATGGCCCGAGGCTAGGTGTAACCACGGAAGTGAGCCCTGACGATGTCCTGTCCCATGGAGTCGGAGAAAGAGCTGCAGAGCCGCCTTCTAACGATCCTCAAGGGCGTGAGCCAGGGCCTCCGGGATTCGGAGATCGCAGTCCAGCTCGGGGTCAATCGATGGACGATAAGGAAGGACATCAGGCTGATGCAGCAGCACAGGGACCCCAGACTAGAACAGGCGGAGAGCACCCGCGAGGTCATTCGATCCGAGAAGACGGCGCGCCTCATGGACGAGAGAGTACACGTCAAGCAGGACGAGAGATTCGTAGGCATGACGGGGATGACCCTTGAAGAGAAGAACTTCAGAAACATGATCGAATTCCACAGGCCCCAGCTGATGAGGATAATGAGGGCCGAGGACCAGGGCACCGCGATTATGGTCCTCTCCAAAAGAGACCGCATAACAATGCTGCACAACGGGATAATCAGCGGTCAGAGGGGCTCAACAAAGACGTGGAAGATAACGACGCGAGCAAAGGAATACCTCGCAACCGCGTGAGTCGCGCGGCACGCCCTCATTTGAGGGTTCTCAGCACATTCATGGAGCAGAAAGGTTAATCATCGCCTTGGACCGACTTGTCTGGATCGAAATGTCTGAGAAAGGTATGCTGAAGAGGTTCTGGATCCAGGAGTTGACCCGGCCGGCCTTCGAGGACTGGCTCAAGAACGAGCCTGCACCGGTGGCGATAATCGGCATAGGGGCAATCGAACAGCACGGCCTCCACCTCCCGCTGGGGACAGACTCCCTCGGGGTCGTGATGTTCATCCACGAGGTCGCCAGCCGCACAAACAGCGTCTGCGTCCACCCGTGCTGGCCTGGCTACTCGCCCCACCACATGGCCTTCGCCGGCACCATCACCTTCAGCGAGGACACTCTGATGGGCATCCTAATGGACACCATCAACAGCCTGGCAGCCCATGGCCTGAAGAGGTTCGTCCTGATCAACTACCACGGAGGGAACACGAACATCATGAACCTCGCGGCACAGCTTGCTAAGAGGGAATACAACGTTATGGTCGCCACCCCTCAGTCGCCCACGACGACGGAGCTCGGGAAGGAGATAAAGAGGCGCGCGGATAAGAACCTCGATGTCCACTCAGGGCCCAACGAAACCTCCTTCTCCCTCCACCACTTCCCCGAGCTGGTGGAGATGTGGAGGCTGAAGGACTGGAAGAACCCGACCCTGCTAGACCCGGCGCTCCAGGAGTTCATGGA
>CAZPMB010000004.1:2436-20944 GCA_964587735.1 uncultured Candidatus Bathyarchaeia archaeon
GCTAGCAGATTTTAAATTAAACGTAGACAACCCGAGTTGCGTGAGAGGAATGAGGGCCGTGAGGCACGTCATCAGGTTCGAGGATGTCCCCTGGAGGAGAAACGACGACCCGAGGGACGAACTCAACTTCCGACGCCTGATCTGGCAGGAGACGGGATCGAATGAACTCTGCGTTGGGGTCGGCGAGCTGGGCCCGGGCTGCAGGCTTGGCCTACACCACCACGAGGAGGACGCCGAGTTCTACTACGTGCTTGAGGGCAGAGCGAAGGTAACTGTGGACGATGAGGAGATAGATGCCACCCCCGGCACCGCCATCTATATGCCTTCAAAGGCTAAACACAAGATAGAAAATAAGAGCAAGAAAAAATTCGTTTTCGTATACGGGCTTAACGCCGCCACCCGCCGATACGTGTGGGACGAGCCCCTCGAAAAGTAGTTGATGCCAAAATCCCAAGCGCTCGCAAAGTAAAAGATGGTGGGCCGGGCCGGACTTGAACCGGCGGCCTCCACCTCGTAAGGGTGGCGTCCTACCACGCTGGACTACCGGCCCCACAGGGGCAGACGTGTTGATCACTCTCATAGATTCGTATATATGCTTGCTCCACGCCCGTCAAGACAAATGTCCTTCATCTTCATCTACCACCCGAAGCAAGCCGATCGGTTGCATGCGCGCGTCATCGAAGTCCTAAATGACATCGAAGGGCAGTGGCAGGAAAGTCAGATTTAAACATTCAACGAGGCGAGATACCTACACCAGTGTCGGCCAAGGCCTCCCGGCTAGAATCTTGGTCTCCCTTGGCTAACGCTGCTCGGACTGGGATCTCTCGCCGACGATCTCGACGATCTCCTCGTGGAGGGCCCTAAGGCGGTCTAGGGCAGGGTGGTCCTTGCCGAGCTCATCCGCCAGCTTCCCAACGGTGACCTCGAAGTCCACCTCCTTCCCGCCCTCGACCAGCTTGTCGGCATAAGCGACGATCTTCTCCTCCACGGTCTCAGGGACGTAGTTCCCCCTCGGGAGGCCTAGCCCCTCGGCCTCCTCGACAGGTATTCCGGCCCCGATGTGCCTCTCTATTATCCTGACCAATGGCTCGGGGAGCCCCATCTCCCGCGCCAGCTGGCCGCCTACGACGCCATGCCTGATTCCGTGGGTCTTGCTCCTTCCGAGGTCGTGGAGGAGGGCCCCGGCCTCGACGAGCGCCATGTCGACCAAGAGCCCCTTCTCCCTGAAGCTCTCGGCGAGCCTCATCGCTATCCTCGTGACCTGAAGGCAATGATCCACTACGCCCCTGCAGCAGCCCGCGTCCTCCAGAATTTCAATGGCCTCGTCCCTCGTGGGAAGGCTCAACCGGTCAGTTCACCCTCTATCTCCGCTAACTTCTTCTCGAGGAAGGCGACTGTCGCCTCATTGTCGACCGGCCTGAGAGGCTCTCCGCAGACCGGGCAGCTGAAGACGGTGTCCATCGCATCCTCGAATGTAATCCTGGGGCAAGTCGGGTTATTGCAGTGGTAGAACTCGTGCTGTAGCTCGTACTCTAGGCGGCTCTGGATCTTCTTCAGTATCTTCTGCTTCATACCCGTGACGAAGGCCTCTATGAGCTCGGGCTGGAGCCTCCACTGGAATATGAACCACCCAGTCTCCTTGTCCCTGAACCGGCGAGATGTGACGAGGCTGTGGTTGTAGAGCTTGTAGAGAATCCTGCGGACATCGTTGATCTGAATCCCCGTTTTCTCGGCAAGCTCCTCCACCGTGGTCTCCTCGACCTTCTTGATGGCGTTGATGATCGCAACTCCCTCGTCACCACCGAGGATCCGGGCGATCTGGTTGAGGGTCTCGTCGCTTACGCTGCTGAACAAGGTCCTAGCCTACTACTATCTTCTATAATAACCCCTCGGCAGGACTTAAATCTTAAACTCCCCAGACAGCTCCTCAACCCTCTTGCCATGCTCCTGGGGGACAACCCGAAGCCTGCCTCCCTCGAAGGCGACATCTAGTTCCCTGCCCTCGTTGAGCTCGTGGAGGAAGACGGCGAGGGCGCTGACCTCAGAATGGGGCTGAGATGTCACTGAGACGTTCCAGTCGGCCTGGGCGTAGACTTCGCCCGGGACCTTCGCCCCCCCGACAACAACGAGCTTATCCGAAGGGTCGTCCCTGATGGCCCTGATCACACGCCTCAGGGGAAGCCCATACATTGTGAGGTGGACGACGGCGCCCGAACGCTTCCAAGCCTTAATCGCATCGCGCCAACTCTCTGAAAACTCCAGTCCGAAGGACCCACCCCAGTCAGAGGCGACGTTTCTGACCGTCTCCTCCAGGGACGGATCCCTCCTCCCAGAGTACATGCCCCCGGAGGCGCCGAAGGCGCGGGCTGCGAGAAACAGATGGGTAGTCACTCGCTTGTCCCTGTCGGCCCGGTGCCCGAGCCTCAGAACATACACCGCCATGCAGATCAGATATGTTCGACCGACCCTTTTTTCTTTTGGGCACCTACGGGGAAACATCGTTTTAAGGGGAGATACCAATTTCATCTGGATCTGGTTTGAGCGCCCCAAACGAGGAGATGGTGCCCGCCTCCAAATTGATCGGACGTCGAAGGTATCTGGGGTACTTCATATTCATAATTAACATCCCAACCCTCGCCCTCTCGGCCTACGAGGTCGCCCTCAAGCTGTCTGACCAGGCCGCTTGGTATTCCCCCGACTTTTTCTCTGACCTTATCCTGCTCGCGCTCAGCTTCGGCCTCGCATTCGTCCTCCCCCGCTGGCTGCCGGTCTTCGCCAGCACGTACTGGCTTACGGGCACGGGTGTGAAGATATCGAGGTTTCTCAAGGGTGTCGTTACCGTCCCCTACTCATCCATCGCCCGGGCGGATGTCTACGTGCAGGATAAGCGCTCGGGGAAGGTCTCCAAGGAGGCCCTGCAGTACGCCAAGGAGTCCGCCGATAAGCTGAGGAAGAGCGGCTTCAAGTTCAACGACTACACGAACGACGAGACGAACATCGTCCTGCTGATAAGTGGGATGGGCATATTCCTCCTCTCCCCGCTGTACTCGAAGGCGTTCATTCAGAAACTGAGGAAGCGTGCGGGGACGTTCCCGGCGACGATGGTTGAGCTCTCGCACAGCGGGAAGAGGACTAGGGAAATCTAGCGGCCCCACGCCCTGGCTAGGCGAGTCCAATTGATTGTCGTGAGGTGCTCGGAAGAGATAAAGGGTCAGAGAACTGTTGTAGAGTTGAGACATGATGGCACCCCCAAAGGTCGAGTTCCCCCTCATCCTCGTCAACCTGAAGACCTACAGCGAGGCGATGGGGGGCAAAGCCGTGAAGATGGCGAAAGACGCTCAGAGGGTGTTCGACCGGACTGGCACATGCGTTGCCGTCGCCCCTCAGGCGGTCGACCTCCGCCTCGTGGCCGAGGCCGTCGAGATCCCCGTTTTTGCCCAGCACGTCGACCCCGTGGCGTACGGGAAATACACGGGCCACATTTTGCCGGAGGCCGTGGTCGAGGCCGGATGTGCTGGCACCCTCATAAGCCACTCTGAGCGGAGGCTCAGGCTCCCGGAGATCGACGCGACCGTGAAGAGGGCGAGGGAGGCGGGCCTGCTCCAGGTCGTGTGCGTCGACACCGTGCGCAGGGGGCGGGCTGTGGCGCCCCTCGGCCCAGATGTCATTGCAATCGAGCCCCCCGAGCTGATAGGGACGGGGACGCCGGTCTCGAAGGCGAGGCCAGAGGTCGTCTCGGGTGCCGTCGAGGCCGTGAGGCGCATCGACGCCGGGGTCAGGGTCCTCTGCGGGGCTGGCATCACGAGCGGCGAAGACGTTGCTGCTTCGATGAAGCTCGGCGCCGAGGGTGTGCTGGTGGCAAGTGGCGTCGTTAAGGCCGGGGACCCCTACGCAGCGCTCCTAGAGCTGGCCGAGGCTGCTCGCCCCTGATTGGCTTCAGCTGATGGAGCTGATGATGGATTCTATCAGCGCCTTGTGCTCCTCGACGAGCTTAGCTGCTCTCTCTGGGCTGCCCGCCTCAGCGTATAGCCTGAAGACCGGCTCGGTCCCGCTCGGCCTGATGAGTATCCAGCCCCCGTCGGGATAAACCAGCTTCACGCCGTCTATCGTCTCCACCCTCGGCGCTTTGACGGACCGGCTCAGCTCCTCGAGCGCCCTCTCCTTCAGCTCCTCTGGGCATGGCACCCTCCCCTTCATCTGCGAGTACTGGGGCAGCTCGGCGAAGAGTTTGGACAGGGGCTTGCCCGAACTCGCCATGATCTCCAGTACTAGGGCCATGGCCATGGACCCGTCTCTGACCTCCAGGTGGGGCCCGTACATGATCCCCCCGTTCTCCTCGCCCCCGAGCTTCAGACCCCTGTCGACCATGGCCCTGGAGATGACGACGCTACCGACCTTCGTCCAGACCACCCGGCCGCCTCCGGCTGTCACGACATCCTCGATCACCTTCGAGGAGCTCACCGAGGTCACCACCTCGGCTCCCGGGTTCTTGGCCATGAACTCCCTTGCCACGAGGGCGAAAGACCTGTCGCCCCAGTGGACCTCTCCCCCCTCGTCGACGAAGATCGAGCGGTCGCCGTCGCCGTCGAACGCCACGCCCAGATCGGCCCCAGATGCCTCAACCAGAGCCCTGAGGTCGCCAAGGTTGTCCGGCCTGGGCTCGGAAGTCCTTCCGGGGAAGCTGCCGTCCACGTCTGCGTTGATGGTGTAGACGCCGCATCCCAGGTCGCGGGCGATGGCCGGGGCCGAGAGGACGGCAACTCCGTTTCCCGGGTCGATTGCGACGCTCAGGCCCGCTTCCCGCACGGCCTCGCAGTTGATGTGGGACAGGACAGAGGCCCTGTAAGGCTCCAGGACGTCTAGGGGTCTGATCGTTCCGACCCTATCCCACGGGCTCAGGGCCGGCCCTCCTGAGAAGTACGATTCCTCTATCTTCTCCTCTTGCTCACGGGGGATCTCGACGCCGTCGGCGGTGATCACCTTGACGCCGTTGAACTCGGGCGGATTGTGGGAGGCTGTGATCATCAGCCCCCCGTCAAGCCCGAATTTCTTAACGGCGAGCTGGAGAGCCGGTGTGGGGGTCATGCCCGCGTCGTGGACACGGCACCCGACAGAGAGGAGGCCGCTCACGGCCGCGTCCCTGAACATCGGGCTGCTCGTCCTGCCGTCCCTGCCCAAGGCCACATCGCCTCCCAATAGAGCCCCGGCGGAGGCGGCGAGCCTTGTGACCATGTCGACTGTCAGATCCTTGTTGACGACCCCTCGGACGCCATTTGTCCCGAAGAGCCGCCCCATCACATCACCTGGCTAGGCACCAAGATGCTCTCTGAAACGGTCTTCGATGGGCAGATGGAGACGCCCTGGGTGATGGTCACACCGTCCGAGATCGTCGCGTAGTCCCCTATCAGGCTGCCAGACTCAATCTTCACCCACCGCTCGATGCTGGCGTTCTCGCCTATGATCGCGTTCTTGACCGAGGAGTAGTCGCCGATGGTGACCCCGGGGAAGACGATCGAGTTCTCGATCCTGCAACCCTCGCCGATGTGGACGTGCTCCGAGATCGACGTGTTCGGGCCGATGACCGAGTGGGCACCGACCACCACGCCTGTCCCTATGTAGGCCGGTTCGATGACCTTCGCCGAAGCGTGGACATTGTAGTTGTCGCCTCGTGTGGTTCCGCCTAGCTTCCTGAGTATGAGCTGGTTTGCCTCGAGGTAGGACTCAGGCACGCCTATATCGACCCAGAGCCCGTGGGCCTCGAAGCCGTAGAGGCACCCCTTCTCGGCGAGCACTGGGAAGACCTCCTGCTCCGTCGACACCTTCCGGCTACTCGGTATGTAGTCGAGCACCTCCTTCTCCATAACATAGACTCCTGCGTTGATAAGGTTGCTCGGCTCCATCCCACGCTCGGGCTTCTCCACGAACCTGAGGACGCGCCCGTCTCCGTCTAGATCGACGGCGCCGTATCGACTAGGGTCCTGAACTCGGATCAGGGCTATAGTGGCGAGCCCTCCCCTCTCCTCGTGGTACTTGACGAGGCGCCTGTAGTCTATATCGGATATTATGTCGCCGTTCAGCACGAGGAAGGGGTCCTCGCCCACAAGCAGGTCCGCCGCCTTCTTTATGGGACCCCCGGTTCCTAGGGGCCTCTCCTCCCGGGAGTAGATTATGCCGATATTGAACTTAGTCGGACCGAAGTACCTGACAAGGGCCTCCGCCATGTAGTTGACCGCGAGGACGACCGTCTCCACCCCCCCGTCCGATAGGTTCCTCAGCGTCCAGTCGAGGAGGGTCTGGTTCGCCAGGGGGAAAAGCATCTTAGGGCGGGTGCAGCTCAGGGGTCTGAGCCTAGTGCCGAACCCACCCGCAAGAACGAGGGCATTCAATCAACACACCGCCTGATATCAACTTGCAGAAACGTTTATGAAGCTTTTTAGTCGCTCGGCTGAGCCCCCTCGTTGAGTAACCTCAGCTTCTCGCTGAGGCCCTCGTTCTCGAAGGCCTCGTACCTCTCAAGGGAGCCTAGGTCGTACCAGAAGCCGTCGCTGATGTAGGGGCTGACCGGAATCCCCTTCTCGATGAGGTGGGGAACGACGTCCCCCATCAGGTCGAAGGCCTCCTTTCTCCCCTCCTCGTAGAGGCGGTTCATCTCCTCGAGCACCCAGCCGCTGAGGACCATTATCCCGACGCTCACAGGCAGATCGAGCACGGGTTTCTCAATGAAGCGGGCTACCAGGCCATCCTTGATCTCCGCGGTCCCGACCCGCACCTTGAACCCATGCGCGAGGCCCAGGGTCGCGGCCGATTTGGACGTGATGTGCCTTGAGACCATCTCCTTCAGGTCGAAGTTCGAGAGGATGTCGCCGTAGTAGACCACGAGACAGTCCTTCTTCGAGATGGCGCCGAGGCGGTGGGCGTTGACCAAGGCGTTGGCGCTGCCGCTGAACTCGGGCCTGTCGAGGACGTACTGGATTTTTACGCCGAACCTGGCCCCCTCGTTGAAGTAGTTCTTGACCTGCTGGTGCTTGTATCCAACGAGGAGGACGAGGTCCTTTATGTCGTGGTGGGAGAAGAGGCGGACGATATACTCGAGGACGGGCTTCTGCTCCTCGCCGACCGGTATCATGCACTTCTGGAAGTAGTACGTGAGGGGTCGGAACCTCGTCCCCTGGCCACCGGCGAGGATTACGCCCTTTACCCTGGGCACGTTCAACTCTCGCTTCCCCTCGCCAGCAGCATGAACCCTCCGATGAGCGAGATCGCTATGCCCACCGGAGTCAGGGTCCTGGGGCTCACAAGCCCTACCTCGGCCCTGAACGAGAAATAGGTGAGCATCAATCCTAGGATCAATAGAACGACCCCGAAGAAGTATACTGCCAGCTCACCAAGGGTGAGTCCCCCCTCTTCGGACATCGACATTAATCCCTTAGCCCTCATCGCCGATATAAATTGAGACGCCCTCATGCCACCTCCAGCTTGGCTGGCAGGTAATCGTCGACGATGTAGGTGAGGCCGTACCTGCTGAAGGCCTCGAGCTCCGCCTTCTTCCCGATCTTGACGAACAGGTCGATCTCCCTCTGCCAGAGCTCGTCCTTGTACCTGGGGTCCTCCTTAAGCTCGGCCAGCCGCTTGAGATCGACCTGCGTCATGTTCTCTGTCGGCAGCTTGTAATCGACAATGTCCGATGCCCAGACGCCTATCCACTTCGCCTGAGGCGTTGCAAGGCCCCTGAGGTGGGCAGCGTTGGCGGAGCCGGAGACGATCACCATCGCGATGTGGACCCCCCAGGGGTCGCCGTCTGTGAAGATATAAATGGGCAGCTCATAGTTCCTGTTGAGCCTGTTGATGATCGTGCGGGTCGACCTGGGGGACTGGCCTGCTGTGTGGATCAGGAGGGCGTTGAACCTTTCATGGGCGTTCTCCTCGATGAGCCGCGTGAACATCGCGCCCTTCTCGATGACTAGAACTTTGTCCGCCGAGGTCTCGATGAACTCAGAGCTCGTTAGGGCGGGGCCTATCATGACGCCATCCGGGTGGTCCATCAGGTTCATCCGGCGCCCCTCGTAGCCCGGGACGGTGTACTCGATCGTGAGGTCTCCGAATATGGCGCTCCGCTCCTCTGGGAAGATGCCAAAGTCCTCCCTGGGCCTGTTGAGTGCCACCTCGAGGTCCGTGATTATGCTGTCCGACTCCGGCTGGTCGGCGAACTCGATGTCCCTCTGTCCCCTCGCCGAGTAGTAGACCTCCCTCAGGGTGCTCGTCTTCCTCCTGCTCACGAGCTCCTTCGCGAACCACGCCGTCCAGACCAACTGGGTGAAAGGCCGGATGTGCCTCACGTTCCTGGAGTGCCTCCTGAGGGTGCGGTCTCCTAGGATGAACTGGTGCAGCTCCGGGTCGTAGATGATGTTGTCTATCGACCTGCTCTGCATCATGACCCAGGGGAACTCGCGGTTCTGGATCTGATCGTAGATGAGGTTGCCTAGCTGCTTGAGGCTGACCTCGGTCGAATCCTTCTGCTTTTCCGCTTCGCTACGCGCCTTGCCCTGCAATCGTTGAAACCTCCTTTATCTTCGTCTCGACATCCGGGAGGGTCGCGCTCACCGCCTGAAGGAGGGGCTGGATATCGGGCGTCTTCTCCCTCTCGGAGAGCTTCGTTGAGAACTCCGCTATCTTGGGCAGATACCTCTCGAAGATGTCGAGCCTCCGCTTCTCCCTCGCCATCCGGATGCTCCTGGAGATGTAGACCCTGAGGTCCCTGGCCGCCTCCCTGACCGCGTTCGTGATCTCCTTCTCAACCTCCGGCTCATCGGCTAGGTACTCCTTCCCGACGGTCTTGTAGGGGATCTTCGTCGAGCAGACGTGCACGACGATCACGAGGGGCGTATCAGGTGAGACGTTGTACGTGCCCCAGCTGATGTTCTTGTTGACAACCTTCCAGCTGACCCCGCTCGACTCGTCGAAGAGGAGGGGAATCCTGTTCGCAAACCGTATTAGGGTAATGCCGCTCTTGAACTGCTTCGCCACGGACTTCCCGTGGGCTATGGCGGCCTCGACGACGAACGGGAAGCCCAGGTAGGTTGAGGGCTTCCTTGTCACAACCTTCAGGAAGTCCTCATTCGTCAGGTCCAGCTCCTTCCGGATGCCGGTCTCCAAGAGCTCCTCGCCGATTGGCGAAAGGCAGCTCGGGTCGGGCCTCACGAAGTCCGGGTAATCCCTGGCCGCCCTGGCCAGCTTGACGATGTCGTCGGGCCCGAGGGTGCCAGGCTTTATGTTTGGGTTTGTGCCGGCGGCCTTCAGGAACTTCTCCGCCGTCGTCGGGCCCACCCCTTGGAAGTTCTCCATCATGAACTCCTTCATGCTCTTGGCTTTCGTGACCGAGACGAGCCTCCTGAAGTTCTCCACGTCCATGCCGTGGGGGTGGGGCTTCACGGCCTTCGGCAGCGGTGGCATCTTCTCCGTCACCCTCTCGAACCGGTAGAGGCGCCCGCTCGGGTCGACGAAGACGATGTTGGCGTAGGGGGTGACCATGGCGGTCTGCTTGACGTAGTCGAAGAGCTTGCTCTTTATCCGGCTGTAGTCCCCCTCGAACTGGAGCTCGACAGTCGTACCCCTCCAGCCCCTCTTGTTGCTGGTGACGGTGTGCTTCAGTATGATTGGGCTGTTGTGCTCTATGTCGATCATCATCTCGAACTCGTGTATGTCGCCACCCGTGCTCGAGATTACGGTGACAGGCTTGTGGGTTGTGATCTGACCATAGAGGATCGTGATCGTGCCGCCGAGGCCGAATGTGCCCCTCGACTGCTTCAGAGTGTATTTTGAGCCATAGAAGACCTGGCTGAAGCACCGTGGTATGTGCTCAGGTGGGAGGCCCGTGCCGTTGTCCTCTATCCTTAGCCTGTAGATGCTAGTGCCGGTCTCCGAACCGGTCTCTGAGGAGGCCAGCTCCTGGAGGCGGATGTATATCTCCGGGGGGGACATCTGGAGTTCGCAGGCGTCGAGGGAGTTCTCCAGCAGCTCTCTGACGGCGGAGTACACCGCCCTGCTGGGGTTGCTGAATCCGGCTATCTCCCTGTTCCTGTAGAAGAAGTCTGAAGGGCTTATCGACTGGTAAACGGTTTCTGTCATGATCTCCTCAGCTCCGCTTTTGGTTCGGGGCTCTCATACCAGAGTTCTCCCCTTTCTTTTTTCATTTTCCTTCTGTAAGCGTATAAAAAGTTCCAGACCGTCTTGTGGAAGGACCCGTTCACGAGCTTCATCACCGCCTCCCTTGCGACGCCCAGGTTCTCGACGTTTCCGATAACGGCGACGGTGTCGCCGTAAACGCTGATCATTGTGTTGGTCAACTCCTCTATAAGGGCCCTGGAGCGCCCGTTCTTGCCTATTATGCGGCCCCTGACCCTGGCGATGGCGTTCTTTGAGTCGCCAACGTAGTCGCAGAGGTCGATGATGTGGAGGTCGTAGTCCTCCTTCGCCAGCATCTCCGCCCTCCTAGGGCTGAAGCCGCGGCCGATCGCCTTAACGATGTTCTGCACGGTGAGTATGACCGACGCGTCCTTGGAGCCAGGGTTAAGGGATACCTCGACGGAGCCGGATTCGCTGTCTATTTCCAGGGTCACGCCGAAGGAGCCCTCTATCCTCCTCTTGACCTTCCCCTTAGGGCCTATGAGAACGCCGACCCGTTCGTGAGGGATCTTAAGATAGGTCCTCTGACTCACCCTTTACCCACGGCTCCAACTCCTCGGGGTCGTAGACTTCCACGCCCAGCCTGCTGAAATATAGGTTGACGTTTTCCACGTCTCTACGGATGAGGGGCTCTGAGAGGGGGTGGTTTGTGAGGAGGCTCTGGGATACGTCGAAGATGACCGGGGCCTCTTCCCAAACCATGACGTTGTACTCGCTCAGGTCACCGTGTACGAGCCCTGCCTTCGTGTAGAGCAGCCTCATCTCCCTGATGAGCCTGTTGTAGAAGTCGTCAGGGTCCTCAAGGTCGACTTCCCTAAGCAGGGGGGCGGGCACGCCGTTTTCGCCGATGAAGGTCATCACGAGGATGTTCCTGTGGAAGGCTACGGGCCTGGGCGCGTTGACGCCGGCCCCCTCGGCGAGCTGGAGGTTGCTGTACTCCTTCTGTGTCCAGGTGTAGACGATGCCCCTTGGGTCCCTCCTCACCCTCTTGAACCTGCTGTCCCCCTCGATGTACTTCATCATCCCTTTCCTGAACTCCGCCGTTGAGGTGTAGTAGATCTTTATTGCGAGCTCGCCTCCCTTTGGGTCCCTTCCCCAGTATATTCGGGCCTCCTTCCCCGTCTTCACGACGCCGTGTATCTCGTCTATCACCTTCTGCTGGATGAGCCTGTAGACGCCCTCGAGGGTCGGGCGGTCGAAGACCGCCTCGAAGACCTTGTACTCCTCCTGCCGCTTGTCGAGCATGAGGCTCTTCTCCTCGTATCGCCTCTCAGCGGCCTCGGCTCCCCTCTCCAAGCGTCCACGACCGGACAAAGGTCATCCAGCCCGTCTACTCGATCTTGAGAACGCCCTCTCTCCTGAGCTGGTCCACCTGGTTGGCAGTGTACCTCCAGAAGATCTCGCCCCTCTCGTCCCCCTGGAAGTCCCAGGGAGAGACGAGGACTATGTCCCCCTCCCTGATCCAGGTCCTCCTCTTCATCTTGCCCCTGATCCTTGCGACCCGCGTGTGTCCGTCCTGGCACTTGACGAGGACCCTGTCGAAGCCCAGCATCTTCTGGACTACACCGAGCACGTCGTTCTCCGAGGGGTACACTATGTCCCTGATGTTCTTCTCGCTCAGGACCTTCTTCTTCCCCATCCGTCTACCTCTTCCCCATTATGAGTGCGGGGAACCTTAAAAATCATTTCTATAAAAAATTAGCTGACTACATGGGCTTTTTGCCAGAAATCTCCTAAAAAATACGTTATTGAGCCTTCAAAATTGACGGAGTTTTTAAAGATTGTAAACCCTCTAACCTCAACTTCATGTGAGGACCGGCACCCCTCGCTTGATGAACACGCCCTCCAGCGTCACCTCAGAGCTGTAGGCGAAGACCTCGATCCCCATGTGTATCGCCTCCCTCAGGCTCCTGCCGAACTCGGGATCCGTGGCATCGTTCGGTCGGAGGCAGACTGCGTCTGGCCTCTGGATGAGGAAGAGAACGGCCGCCCTCCCGTGGGCCAGACCGCTCATTAGGGCCCTGAGGTGCCTCCGACCCCTCGAGGTCGGAGCGTCTGGGAAAAGGCCAGTACCGTCCTCGACCAGGGTGCATGACTTCACCTCTAGAAGCATCCGATCCGGGCCTCTCCCCAGAAGGAAGTCAAGCCGGGAGTCACTGAACACAAGCTCCCTCTTCATGATGCTCAAACCACCAAGCTCCGGGATCAGGCCGGCCTCGATGGCCTCAGCGACAACTCTGTTCGGCACCCTAGAATCGATGGAGACGAGCGTGCCGCCCTTCTCGACAACCGCAAGGTCGTATGGAGTCTTTCGGCTGACCGAGCTTTTCCCCATGAGGTAAACCTTAGCCCCGGGATGGATCAGCTCCCTCAACCGCCCGGGGTTGGGGATGAAGCAGTGAACCGGTTTATTGCCAATGATGGCAACCCCCAAGAAGCGATTTAACCTGGCTCTGATGTGGGCAGGGAGCAGCGGGCCGTCGAAGAGCATCCCCCATGCCTCTAAGTCACGTGTTTCAACAGCGCCTCAAGGGTCTCGGGGCAGGATGCGGCCACGAGGCGGAGTGTCGTCTCCCTGGCAAGCTCGAGATCGCCGTCGATTTCGCCATCGATGCTGTACATGCCCCCCGCCTCCTTAAGAATAAAAAGGCCGGCTGCGACGTCGGTGGCCCTCAGGCTCCCCCTGATGTCCACATGGGCGTCGATAACCCCGGAGGCGACAAGGCACAGGGAGAGGGCTGAGGACCCGAGCTGACGAAGGTGCCTCGCCTCTCGGATCAGATCCGTGACGGGCTCGATGGAAGCTCCCTTGCTGACATCGATGGAGACTAGGGCCTCCATCACGGCGATGGCGCCGGCGGGCTTTACGCGTTTACCATCCCGCCACGCTCCCCTGCCTCGCTCCGCCATGAAGGCCTCGCCAGTATGGAGATCCATAACGACCCCCGTGAAGACCCCTGTGAGGCACCTTGTCTCGGAGGCGGCGAGGCTGGTCACAGCGATGGGTATTCCCCTCGCTGCGTTCGTTGTCCCGTCAACTGGGTCGACGACGATGTATGGCCCTCCCTCGCCGATCGAGTAATCCCCCTCCTCGCTGACGATGCGGGCGGGGGAACCGGCCCCCCTCAGCGTCTCTGATATGGCTTCCTGGGCGCTGCTGTCGAGGAGCTTCTTCAGCCCGGTTACGTCGAGGCCTAGCCGGCTGAGGAGAATCTGGCGGACCCTGCTACGCACTTTCTCGGCCGCCTCGAGGAGGATCGGCGTCCATCCCTTTGCCTCATCAGATGAAGTCATTCTCCTTCATGGCCTCGATTATCTTTTCAGCAGACGCCTTCGGAGGGTCCTTCACGCAGTCGAGCTCTATGTCTGGGTCCCAGGGCTCCTCGTACACTTCATAGGCGTCTATGAAGTATTTTTTCCCTTCGGCCTCCGCCTCCCTGTAGACGCCCTTGATGTCCCTCTCCCTGCAGACATCGATGGGGCACCTAATGTAGACCAGCAGGAAGTCGTCGATGAGGCCCCTCGCTGCCCTGCGCCACCTTCTCTTGCTTGCCGTAGCATCGAAGATGACGTTCACCCCATTCTTGGTCAAGAGCACCCCGATATACGCGAGCGAGCTGTGGAACGCGTCCTGTTCCTCGGGCGAGCTGGTCGGGTTTGGGACGAGCACCCGGCGCATGGTTTCTGACTCTAGGATCTGGACGCCGATTCCCATTTCGTCGAGCCTGGTCTTCAGCTCCTGTGCGACGGTCGACTTCCCGGATGCGGGAAGCCCTGTTATCCAGACTGCCCAACCGGGGTTGTTCACGATCGTGCCTCCAATAATCGACCGACAGGAGGGGAGTTGAAGGCCAGGATCTCGAAGACGTTCTTGACGAAGCCATTCAGCCTCGATATAACGTCTAGGCTGAGGCGTATATTCCGAATCTGGGGAGCGATAATTAGAGCCTTCCTACAGGACAGTGGTTTGATCACCTTGAGAACCTCGTCTTCATCTCTCTCAGCCAGATTAGTGTATCTGAAGGCATCCAAGAATGTTTTGAATTAGTCCCTTTAGCCATCCCCTCGGCTTGAGAGTGTTTAGAAGTTGGTCGCGCGCAATTGGGTTATGCCACCCAGTCTTCGACCGAGGTCGCATTAGTATTCCTAACTCTAGTTCGGGGGCAACATGTCTTCTTCTTTGGGTTCTTTAGTCTGGGATTTCCCTGTGGCTGTGTATCGCCTCTGACCGTCCTCGCATCTGATAGAATTGATCTGCTCGCCCTGGAAGAGGGACCTGAGAAGCGTGAATGCTCTCTTCTCCTTCAGCTCCATCTTCTCCGCGAGCTCCTTGAGGCTCATGGGCTGCGCAGCCAGGTGGGAGAGCATCTGTTTCTTCAGCTTCTCTGACAACGGTGTTCTCCGTATAGACAGCGTCTAAGATGATAAATAATTTGATGCAGGTTCAGACAGCGTTATGATATAAAGGCGGATGCCTCGGGATTCCGCCAGAAGGGTATTCCGTGCATTTCCATGTTAAGGGGGTCGATCTAAAACCGCTCCGCTTGCGATGACAGGATTAATGAGAGTAGAGCATTGTCCGCATTGTGAGACCCACCATATAAAGCCGATGTTTGTTTGCATTCTTTTGGAGATAAAAAATGGATTTTTGATAAATGAATACCCAGCGCATCAGGGCTCTGTCCCAAACTGGGGGAGCAGGTCGGCGTGGGCAAACATGAGCTCCTCGAAGGCCTTCCTCCCCGCCTCAAGGTCCTGAACGACAGGGTCGGAGAGCACGGCCTGGAGCGCGAGCTCCCTGTCGCCACTCACCGCGGCCTCCACGGCGAGCTCCTGTACGAGGATCTGGATGTTGCAGAGCGCTGCCAGGCCCTCGGGCAGGTCTCCAACTTGGATCGGGTGGACGCCGCCCCCGTCTACGACGGCCGGGCTCTCCACGACGGCTCCGGCGATGAGGTTGCCGATCTGCCCCTCGTTCGGCATGTTCACCTGATACTCGAGGTGGCGGCTGTTGGAGACGATGCCCGAGATCATGTGCATAACCCTCTCCCCCGAGAGGCGGCCCCTCACGTTCAGCGGATCCTTCCCCTCGGCTAGACTCTTGACCCTCATCCACCTCTCCGCCCCTGATCTCTCCATCCTGTCTATCCAGTTGAAACCCCTCGACTCCTGAGGGCAAACGTCCCACGCATACGCGAGATACTCGCCCACGTGGTTGTCGTCTGTGGAGGGGTAGAGACCGAACTTTTCGTACATGGCCCTGCAGAGGGGCTGGAATGTGCGTTCCATCTTCTTCAGCCCCTGGTCCAGCATGGGATACGCATCCTCTCCGTTTGTCAGCCTGAGCCTCATGAACCAGCTGAAGTGGTTGAGGCCGGCGGAGACGGCGTCGAGCAGGGACGCCGGTACGCCCACAACCTCTGCGAGACGGGACATCTGGTGCTCGACCTCGTGGCAGAGCCCAACTGCCTTAACGTCTGTGTGCCTCTCGATGGCTAGGCAGAGCCTCGGGACAGGGTTCGTGTAGTTGAACAGGATGGCGTGCGGGCAGAGGTCCTCCATGTCGGCGCATATCGCGAGGATCGGCGGGACGTTCCTGAGGGTTTGGAAGAGGCCGCCTGGGCCGCCGTTCTCGCCGATCACCTGCCTGATGCCGTGCCTGAAGGGTATCTCCCAGTCCTTCCTCCACCGTTTCATCCTGTCGACCGCGATGGAGAGGACGACGAAGTCGGCCCCCGAGAGGGCCTCCTCCCTGTCCGAGGTCCACTCCACCTCTACATCTGAGCCGGTTTCTTTCGCCATTCTTCTCGCTAGCGGTCCCATCACTTCTAACCTCTCGAGGTTTATGTCGTGAAGGACCAAATTGGAGCCTCGAAGGGGCTCCAGATTGACGGCGTCCAGAACCGAGTTGTACCCGAACTCGTAGCTGCCGGCGCCTACGAGGACGATCCGTGATGCCATGTTCACTACAAAAGGGAGGTGGTCTATATGCTATAAAACTGTTTGAAAGATCGGATCATCAGAACTTCCACCAGTTTTTGATAATCGTGGAATTCAAGCAAACCGATGGGATCAAGTCCTTAAATCCATCTGCAATCTTCGTCCTCGACGCTCCATTAGGCGCATATCCAGATGGTCAGCAGATTTCGAAGGCATTTTCCTGACCGAACCTCTCCGCCCTATAGAGTGGGTGAGCTATGCAGAAGTCGACGCCCTTTGAAAGACGTTGCCAGTCCATCATGGGCTCCCCTGCCCCCTCCCTCAGCGGCATCCACATGAGATGCACCCTGAAGCGGATGTCTGGCTTCTTGAACCTGTGTCTCATCAACCTCGAATCTATCGACTCGTAACCAAGGTATTCCATCTCGTTTAGCCTAAACCATGGGCTCCAGTGCCCTTCGAGGGCCATGGTTGCGAACCCGTTTGCCTCCTTTGCTGCATCGATCATCCGCCCGACAAGCATCTTACCGTAACGGTGGCCCTTGGCCCTCCTCAGAACCCAGATGCAGTTCATCACCCAAGCCCTGGGGCCGGAGATGGGGTAGGCCGAGGCGGGCGCTGGGGCGTACTCGATCATCCCCACGGCGTTGCCGTCCATGAGAATGACCTCCTTCCTGAAACCTCCGCGGATCGCAGCCTCCAGGTAATGAGCCCTCTTCCTGTATCGCCTGAAGGTAAGCGGCACTAAGCAGGTGTAAAGGTAACCTTCGCCATCCGGGCTCGTGGTGGCATCGATAAGCCTGATCTCCGGGGCGCCCATGCATGATCCCTTTGTTTGGAGAATTTTAACACTTTCCAAGGATTATTCAGCTGATTATAGATCAAGAACTTGATTGGTGATTAGAACTCCGAACTCTTTTAAACCATAAATAGACATCGATAGCGACGCCGAAGTCACTTCCCAGCTACTCTGAGGCCTTCTGGTGGAGAGAACAATGCTGAATGGTTCATTTATTTTTCCACATTGTTCGTACGACTTGTGATCGGTTATTTCACTCAAGGCTCGTGATTTCTCGTCCGGGTCGTCACCAGGGTAGGTGGAAGATGTGGGTAAGCATGATCCTCAAACCGATCGCTATCAGGATGACGCCGCCCAAGACCTGGCTCCACTTCCCCACAAGTCGGCCTGTCTGGTTCCCGATGCCTATGCCCACGATCGTGAAGACGAACGTGACGACCCCCATGATGAAGGCGGGCAGCAGAACCTTGATCTTCTCGAGGTAGAACGATAGACCTATCGCCACAGCGTCGATGCTGACGGCCACGGAGAAAAAGAGGATGTCCATGTTGCTTAGGGATCTGAACTTCTCTGCAACCCCGTCCTTTCTGAAGGCCTCGTATATCATCCTCCCTCCCACGAATAGCAAAAGCAGGAAGGCGACCCAGTGGTCGTATCCGGAGATGATGAATACGATCGTCGAGCCCGCGAACCACCCTAAAAGCGGCATCAGGATGTGGAACGCCCCGAAGGAGACGGACATCTTCGAGGCCTCCCAAAGGCTGATGTCCTTGTGGTTGAACCCCATTACCGTTGCTACCGAGAATGCGTCCATAGCCAGCCCTACGGCCACTAGAAGTAGTGAATAAAAGTCTAGACCAGCGTTCACTTTCTTCTCGTCCTTTCCCAGAACCAACGTCCTTCTATGGAATTAAGGCTTACTCAGGCCGGCGTAGGTCGGGTGGGAAGCATGGAAATTGATAGCGGCGTGGGTCACGGGCGCATGGCGGAGACCGCCAAGAAGATGGCTGCCTCGAGTCCCCTAGCAGCGGTTGGGCAGTCGTCAAAAACGGCTCTGACGGTTCTCCCGTCAATCCGCTCAATGTAGGGAAGCACTGCGACGACGTCGGCACCGAGCGAGTTACCGAATTTCACCCTGAACTCGACCGGCTCATCGACCCTGAAGGGCTTGACCTCCTTTGTTTTCTTCAGAGTCTCTGTGACTGTCTTCTTGATGAGGGCCTGAGCCTTCTTCGGGTGGAGGCACTTCGCGGACTGCCTACTAACGGCCCACTTGACAACAGCCGTCCCCACGTTCGGCACGAAGTTACTGGCCTCCGCCGCGACAGCAGCGTCTCCAGAGACGAAGACTGAGGGCACGCCATACCAGCCCGCCAGGGCGGCGTTGAGGCCGAACTCGCCGGTCTCCCTGCCGTTTATCCATATCGCGTCTACGGCCAACCCGGAGATGGTGTGGTCGAGGATCCCCATCGCCGTCCCCTTCATCGCGTGGTAGCCGACGTAGAGGGCGGCATCGTGCCTCTCACAGATCCCCTCCATCATCGACCACGGCTTGGGCGACCCCCTGACGAGGTACGCCGCCTCGTG
>CAZPMB010000004.1:21044-28133 GCA_964587735.1 uncultured Candidatus Bathyarchaeia archaeon
CCTCCATCATCGACCACGGCTTGGGCGACCCCCTGACGAGGTACGCCGCCTCGTGAACCTCCTCGGGCTGGAGGTTCCTCATCCCCCCGTGGGCGTCGGAGACGACGATCTCCTCAGCGCCGGCCGAGAGGGCTCCCTCGATGGCCGCGTTGAGGTCGCCCACCATGAGCCTCCTCCCCACTTGGTACTCGGCTGGGTCGCCGCCCGTCTGCTTACCGTCGACGATCCCGCTGATCCCCTCCATGTCTACGGAGATGAAAACGCTCTTTGGTTTGTCAGACAAACTCGGTTCAAGGGATAAGCTGCACAGGGGTTATAAAAAAGATCACTCGCCCGTTTTGCCGGGCTTCCTAAATAGGATGGGGGCGCCGCAGTAGAGGCAGATCATCGTCCGGGGCACAAGGTGCTCGCATCTATCGCAGACAACGAGGGCTTCGTCAACTTCGTCGGCGGATGTTTCCTCGGCAAGATCGACGACGGCTTCCTGCACCAAATCACCCAGATCCGCTGTTAAACCCACGATTTTAAATGAAACGCATCTTTTTAGGCGGGGGAGATCGGTAAAAGTGATGATGTCTAAAACGCTCCGCGAGCCATCTTTAAAAAATAACCCAATCTTCTTGCATTATATATAGGTGTTAATAGAAATTTTACAGCATGAAGGTGAAACCCATCTTCTCGCCGAGGAAGGGGAGGCCGATGTGCGTCGCCTGCTTTATATCTGGATCTGGGACAAACGCGAGGAAGATCATCGAGCGCTCACTCGAGCCGGATTCTAGGTACAGGGTGGTGCTCATTTTCACGGACGTCAGGGACGACAGGCTGAACAGGGACGGCGAGAAGATGTGCAGGGCCAAGGACATCGCCTCCGAGTACGGAATCGCGTACGAGTGCGTCGACATCCGGGACTTCTACGGCAGCAGGGGGGTGAAGAGGACCGACCTCTCCCTCCGCCCGGAGTTCGATCGATTGGTTGTCGAGAGGATCGAGCCACACGAAGTCGACCTCATAGCCCTAGCTGGCTACATGAGCATAACCACAGAACCCCTTCTGGAGAGATACAGCGGGAGGATACTGAACGTGCACCCAGCGGACCTCTCGATCAAAGAGGGTGGGGAGAGGAAGTACGTGGGGATCCACGTCGTTAGGGACGCCATCCTAGCCGGCGAGAGGGAGCTTCGCGCCTCCACCCACGTCGTCAGGGAGAAGGTAGACTACGGCGAGGTCCTCGTCGTCTCAGAGCCCCTCCCAGTAACGCTCCCAAAGGGGCTTGACCTTGAGGCGTTGGCTCGAGACAAGGGCCTTCTCGAGAAAGTTGTGGACGAACACCAAGACAGGCTGAAGGAGCGAGGGGACTGGGTCATATATCCCTTGACGATCCAGATGATCGCAGAGGGGAGGTTCGCTCTCGATGGCGGGGGGAACGTATTCCTAGACGGCGAGCTGAGGCCAAACGGGCTTAGGCTCTGAACCCAAACAATAGAACATGTGTTTAATATGAACTAATCATAGTAGACGAGGAAAGGATGTCCTCAAGAGAAGCCATCGTTGGATTTGTAATCCACCTTAATATCTCCGTCGCCGTCGATTCGGCGAGGATGCCTGAGTCTAGTATTTGATCCGTTCCGAGTAGAAATGGGTTAAAGTTGTTCTCGCCTTTTGAGAGTAATGTAAAGATCGAATGCGTCTCTAGGGGTTCGACACGCTGAGACCGTTTTAACACGTATGTATAGACCCGAACGCTGTGTGATATCGGATCTTATCAATGAGTTTACGGGTTCCGTTAATCTTCGAAAAACTTTCGAACTCCATAGGCGAAAAGCATATGCATTTTTTTTAGGATCATCGGATGGAAAAAGCCGTTGTTAAAGCGGCTCCGGGCGCTTTAACGTCGCCCAACCATTATGGGGGTTGCACGGAATTTAATTTGCGGTTTGTTACTACTCTGGATTTCTCTGAGGGGCCTTCAGCCAGACGGGGTCCTTGTAGGCCGGGTTCGGGTAGTCGTAGAAGCCCCTCCCAGTCTTGACGCCCAGATCTCCCCTCTCGATCCTCTCCAGAAGGATTCTGGGCGGCCTGTCCCTCTCGTCTCCTGACTCCTCGAAGTAGACTATCTCTATGTCCCTGACCACGTCGAGCCCGATCATGTCCATCATGCCGAAGGGGCCGGTCTCCATCCCGTAAAGGCACATCCAGGCCCTGTCAACGTCCTCGAAGCTTGCTGCCCCCTCGTCGACCAGGTGGAGGCACTCCCTCTTCACGGCGCGCCAGACCCTGTTGAACACGAACCCCGTGCTCTCCCTGAGGACGACAAGCGGTATAACACCGATGGCCGCGGAGAACTCGCGGGCCCTCCGCATAGTCTCATCCGAGGTCTCGGACCCCCGCATCAGCTCCACGATCGACCTTCGCCATGGCCCCGAGTAGAAGTGCATGTTCAGTACCCGGTCGGGCCTGTTGGTGGCGTCCTCTATCCTCGAGACCCTTATAGAGGAGCTGTTCGTCGCCAGGATCGTGCGGCTCGCACAGATCTCATCCAGACGCCTGAAAACCTCTCGCTTCGCCTCCAGGCGCTCTGGGACGGCCTCGATCACGAGGTCCACACGAGAAGCGGCCTTTCTCATATCGGTGGTGGTATTGATCCTCTTGAGGATGGACCGCTTCTCCTCCTCGGCTATCTCGTTCGCCTCCATCCACCTCCCCAATTCCACCTCGATGTTCTGCACGGCTCGATCCAGGGCACCCTGAGAGATGTCGTGGAGCATGACCGGGAAACCATGGGACGAGCACAGGAGCCCGATCTGCCAGCCCATGAACCCCGCCCCGACAACGCAGACCGTCTCGATCGAATTCATGTTTAGTAAAACTTCCCCTTCTAGGGTATATGATTATCTTGAAAGAACAGGAAGGCCGTTCGTGCAGCTGAGAGACAGGGAACCATAAGCTTTTGCGTTCAGATTAGTATTGGTAAATGTGCGTCGCCTAGAGGACGAACCCCAGCTCAAGAGCGCAAAGCAAAGGGGAGGTTACGTGCTTAATGTCACCGGCTCCAGGGCCTATGTACACCAGGCGAGCTGCGTGACCGTGGGGTGGATGAACACGAGGAAGAAGGGAGGGGTCTACTACTCGACCTCCCTGGATGAGGTCATTGGATGGCTCGAGGGGGAGTCGATCGACTGGTCGCCGTGCAAGCTGTGCCTCGCTGCTCTATCCTACAGGCCGAGACCGAAGCAACTTAAAGACCATTTACTAATTGAAACAGGCAGCATCTTCTAGCGTCGATTGCAGCCTTAAATTGGAATTGTGTATGGCGAAGGGTCCGAGATCGAAAAGGTCATGAAAACGGATTTACAGAGACTCATCCCCTCATTTGTCAACTGAGGGTAGTTCGGTTAGAAGAAAGTGTGGTCCCTGCGCAGGCTCAGGATTTACTGGATATGGTTGATACGATGGCGTCGTTCAATCTTATGACGTCATCGACCCTGACCTCGAGGAGGCGGTCCCTCGTTCCGCCGCCGCAGTAAAGGGTCTCGAAACCTGTCAGCTCGGCGTCTAGGACGACCCTCATACGCCTAACGTGTCCCAGGGAGGGCGTACCACCCGGTGGATATCCTGTTATCTTCTCGGCCTCATCGAATGGAAGCAGCCTCACGTTCTTCACGCCAAGAGCCCGGGCTGCAGCCTTCAGGTCAACGTGCCTGTCCCCTGGGACAACGAGGAGTACGTGTTCCCCCTCATTCGTCTTCGAGGCCAGGTTCTTGGTGATCCTGTGTAGGTCTATCCCCGTGACCCTTGAGGCGTCTTCGGTGTGAACGGTCTCCTTCTTCTCCACGAACCTGTGCCAGATCCCCCTATCCCTGAGGTACTTCTCAAGATCCGTCGGCCTAATCCTCCCTCAGGATTGGGGCGGTCATGCAGTGGGGGCCGCCTCCGCCGATGCTGAGCTGGCTCCCCGGTATGCCGATTACGTCGAAGCCCCTGTCCTCAAGGATGCCCATGACCCTCTCGTTCCACTCGTATGATACGCACTTCCCCCCGCCCAGGCCAACGATATTAGTGCCAAACATCCGTACCTCGGTGTCGTCCACCTGGATGAGCTCGACGCCCTTCGACCTCAGATAATCCTCCAGGAACATCAGCCTTACGTCTTCCTCATCATAGACGTAAGCGGGGAAGAGCCCGAGGGAGGCCCTGTGGAAGAAGGCCAGGTCCGGCGCCAGCACCATCAATGCGCCATCAAGGTGGACCCGAAATGAGGGTAAGGGCACTGCCACGAACTCCTTCACTGCCTTCCCCAGCATCTTCTCCTTCACCGCGCCCACACCGGCCTCGTTGGACCTAGTTCCGAAGCCCATCATAACCGTTTCATCGTTCAGATAGACGAAGTCTCCCCCCTCTACGAGCCCCGGCGGCGTCACCCTGAGGGAGATCGGGACGCCGAGCTTCTGCAGCGTCCTCTCGGCGAGGAGCGGCTCGGGGAAGCGGGCTTGGTAGGTCATTCGGAGAATCATCCCGCCCAGGTCGCTGACGCTGACCACGTCCCTAGTATAGACCAGGTTTGGGAGCCTCCCGGCCACTGTCCTCTCGTCGTCGCCCAGCTGCTCCGATAGGAGGATCACCTCAACTCCCTCTCCCCTGAGGACATCTGTGAAGGCGTCGTGCTCCCTCTGAAACTCCTTCCAATAGACTACGTCCCTGAAGAGGTACGCGTCCTTATTGCCCGGCGTGATCCGCTTCAGCTCCTCGGTCGGCCTGTGCATCAGCACCTTCCTGAGACGGCCATACTCTGTCTGAGCGCCGTACTGCATCTAACGAACCCAGAGTGTAAATCGGATTGCCCGATAAAGCATTTTCCTAAATGGGAAAAGTTGATTAGAGAAGATACGAAAAGGCGGGCCTGATGTAAATAGAAATAGTCTAATTGGGGGGTTTGCGGGCCTCTATCTCCTCGCTGTATATGAACCCCATGTAGCGCCTCTTCGACAGTACGTTGACTTCGCCGAACCCCGCGTTTCTCATCTTCCCGATGTAGTCCTTCTCGTCCAGGGCGCCCGCGATGCAGCTGGCCCAGGCATCCGGATCGTCTTTGACGAACTGGGGCAGCTCTCCCTCGGTGACGATGTCGGAGACCACCATCCTTCCGCCGGGCCTTAGCACCCTGTAGGCCTCTCCGAACACCTTGTCCTTGTCGGGGGCGAGGTTTATGACGCAGTTGCTTATGATGACATCGACAGACTCGTTCTCGACCGGGAGGCTCTCGATGTCCCCCTTCCTGAACTCGACGTTCTCCATGCCCATCTTCTCGGCGTTCTTCCTCGCCAGATCTATCATATCCTGGGTCATGTCAACGCCTATCGCCTTTCCGGTTGGCCCAACCTTCTTGGCGGCTAGGAAGACGTCGATGCCCCCTCCCGAACCGAGGTCTAGAACAACCTCCCCCTCATCGAGCCCGGCTATGGCCGTGGGGTTCCCGCAACCGGCGCAGGCGCCGACAACGGTGTCGGGTAGATCGCCGATCTCCTTCTCAGAGTAGCCGATGCCCTGAGCGTATGTACCCAGCGATGAGGCTCCGCAACAATCCGAAGCCACACTCGGACCGCAGCACGACCGCCCTGGGCTAGTCTCAGCCTTTTTGGCGACCTTGGAGTAGTGCTCCCTCACGTTCTTCTTTATGGCCTCTTTCTCAACCATGTCGTTTCACCATATTATGGGACGTCCAATAAAGATGCGTGGAAGGATTTAAATGTATCGGTCATCCAATAATACTCGATGGACGAGTGCTGCGACAACCTGTCGTCGTGCTGCGACATGAGGGGGCTGCTGTCTTTCACGATCCTCTGGCTCCTCACCAAGAAGGACATGTACGGACAGGAGTTGGCCCAAGAGCTGGGGAAGAGAAGGGGGTCAAGGCCCAACCCAGGCACCCTGTATCCCGCCCTCAGCGAGCTTGAGAGGGCGGGCCTCGTGGAGACCAGGCAAGAGGGAAGGAAGAAGGTATACCACCTGACCAATAGGGGCAGGGAGGGGGCGGTGAAGGCCTGCGAATATTTCTGCACAGTTTACGGCGAGATCTTCAAGGAGTATAGCCCAGAGTAGGCCTGAGTATCGAACCCGAAGTCTTTCAAGACGCTTGCTAAAGATCTAGGCAAATAAAGATAAAGAAATAGGGTGGTCCTAGTTGGCCCTCTTTATTATCTTGCCTGGGGTTGCCCCGGTGTGTTCGCCGTCCTCCAAGACCGCGGCGCCGTTGACGAAGACGTGCTCTATGCCCTCGGGGTACCTCCTCGGCTCTATAGGGTCCCCTGTTACCATGATCCTGTCCAGGTCGAACAGGACGATGTCGGCGTAGGAGCCCGGGGTGACCCTGCCCCTACCTTTCAGCTTGTGGTGATCAGCCGCAGCCGTCGACATCTTCCCGATGGCCTCCTCCAGGGTGAAGATCTTCAGCTTCTTTACGAACTCTATGATGAACCCGGGGAAGGCGCTGAAGGAGTTGATGAACGGCATCGAGTAGGGTGGAACCACCTGCTGGCGAGTGTGATCCACGACCGACTGGTCGAGGCTCAGGGCCGCGGCCGGATGCTTGAAGAAGAGGGACCTATATGGCTTCTGAGGGAAGTTGCCGCTCTCGGCGACCCCGACGCCGACTCCCCTTCCCTCCGGGTCCTCGCAGATCAGATCGAAGTACGTCTCGAGCGGGTTTTTACCTCGTTCCTTCGCTATCTGCGCTACGGTCTTGTCGTTGCATCCGGGCGACCTGTGCCTCACGACCCAGATGTTCTCGGCCCACTGCGGGTTGGTGTTCGGGTTGTATGAGAGCCTGATGAACCATTTGCCCGTGGCGATCGCGTCCTGCACCTCCTTCCTGTAGTCGGGAACCTTGAGCCACTCGGAGAACCTCTCCCTGGAGCCCTGCTCCCTCAGCCATGGGGTGAGCAGCGAGCACAGGTAGGGCATCTCGTTGAAGCCCCCGAAGATGAACCAGGGCATCGAGTCGAAGGTGAGGGGGAGGCCCTCTGCCCGGGCGTCGTCGATGAACCTTAGGGTGGCCTTGATGTTCATCTCCTCCATCATGTCGTTCCCCTCGGG
>CAZPMB010000004.1:28233-49241 GCA_964587735.1 uncultured Candidatus Bathyarchaeia archaeon
TCGTAGTCGAGGCCCGCGCTAATACCGATGCAGCCGTCGTCCATCGCATCCCTTATGAGCCCCTTCATCTCCTCCAGCTCCTTCTCCGTGGAGTGGCGCTTGAAGTCGTTGCCCATCACGTGGAGCCGGACGGTCCCCTGGCCGACTAGGGGCGCCACGTTCATGGACACGCCTTTGTGCTCGACGACCCTGAACCAGTCGCCCATGGTTTTCCAGGTGATCGTCCAGCCGTACTTCTCCTTCATCAACGCGTTCACCTGCTCCAGCGGGAAGACAGTCTTCTCGGGGTAGTACTTGTGGGGCTCGAGCTCCTGAATATAGTCCTCCGCCGGGCCCTGAAGCCCGGTCATCTCCCCAACGGGGGCGGGGGAGCCGCCGCACTGTCCGCCTATGAACGTCGTGACGCCCTGCAAAACGTAGTTCTGGCACTTCGGATAGAACAGTATCGTGTCGTCGCCGTGGCTGTGGGCGTCGATCCAGCCGGGGGAGGCAATGAGCCCAGAGGCGTCCAACGCCTTGACGGCGTCGCCCTTAACGCGTCCCAGAGCGACCACCTTGTCGCCTTCAACGCCGATGGACCCCTTGTAGGGGGGCTTTCCTGTGCCGTCTACTATGAGGGCGTTCTCGATCAGAACATCGAATTCCACCAAGACGAATCGGATGTAGGAGTGCGCTTCGCCTATATAGCTTTAAACCCATTGAAAAGGAGCTGAGCTCCAGGAAAGCGTGGCAGTGGAGCCATGGCTTTCTGAGACCATTGGACCAAACTTGGTAATCCCTTTTTATATCCCGGTCTCAATCAGCCTAACGGACTCTGGATCATGGGAGATGTCCTATGTTGAAAGTCGGTATAACGTGCTACCCCACCTTCGGCGGCAGCGGCATCCTCGCGACCAGGCTCGGGGTCGAGCTGGCCAAGAGGGGGCACGAGGTTCACTTCATAACGTACGAGAGGCCGATCGTCATCCACGGCGTTGATCAAGAAAACGTCCACGTCCACCTGGTCTCCGTGATCGAGTACCCCCTTTTCAAATACCCGCCGTACACTATCGCCCTCGGCTCGGAGATGTCCAGGGTCACGAAGCGGCACCACCTCGACCTGATCCACGTCCACTACTCCATACCACACTCGACGGCCGCCTACCTCGCCAGGGAGATGACGGGGAGGCCGTACGCCGTGACCCTCCACGGATCGGACGTGACCATCCTCGGGAGCGACCCAGCCTACATGCCGGTGAATGCTCACTCGGTGGAGAGGGCCGACGCGATAACCGCGGTCTCCGCATTCCTCGCTAAGGAAGCCAGGGAAAGGCTGGGCATCAGAAAGGAGATCAGGGTCATACCGAATTTCGTCGACTCGGATGCCTTCTCCCCCGCGCCCTGCGAGGTCCTCGAAAGGGGCGCAGGTCGGGATTTGACCGTCATCCACGTCTCGAACTTCAGGCCGGTGAAGAGGATCCAGGACCTCGTCAACGCCATGAAGATCGTTGTAAAACGGGCCCCCGGCGCCCGGCTAGTGCTGGTGGGCGACGGTCCCGAGAGACACATGGTGGAGGGACTCGTCGAGCGGCTGGACCTGAAGGCAAACGTTATCCTGACTGGCTATAGGAGCGACGTTCCTCAGCTTCTGAGGTGCGGCGATGTCGTCGTTCTGTGCTCGGAGACAGAGAGCAGCCCGCTCACTCTCCTTGAGGGCATGAGCTGCGGCCTCCCCGTCGTAGCCACGGGCGTGGGGGGGATACCTGAGATCATCAAGGACGGCGTCAACGGACTGCTTGTCCCCCCCAAGCACCCAGAAGATATAGCAGAGAAGATACTCGAGCTGAACTCCGACGGCAGCCTCAAGGCCAGGCTCGGCGAGGCCGCCCGCAGGACGGTGCTTGAGAGGTATACTGCGGAGAGGGTCGTCAGCCAGTATGAGAAGGTCTACGAGGAGATTGCTTCTGGCTAGAGGTTAACGTAGAACATTGAGGAGTTCGGCGTGTCCTCGTTGTACACGCGCTTGAACACACCCATGAGGTCGCTGACCCCAGCGGCCGCCGCCAGGTCGAGCCACGCCCAGCTCACCTCTTGGCCGAACCTCTCCTGGCTGAATCTCCCGAATGCGGACGATAGATAGCTCTCGATCTCCAGGGCCAGTGCCTGCTTTTTCCTCATCTCCGATATCAGGGGAGCCCTTTCCACCGAGTCGCGTAACCTCGTCTTGATGCCTTCTAGCTCCGATTCAATTGACCGGAGTTCGTCAACGAGCGCGTTGTGCGTCTTTTCGATGCGCGACCGGATTTCATGGTGGGCTGACCAAAGTTTTTCTCCGTCTCCCTCGTTCCTCGCCTCGACCCACCTTCCGATGGCTTGGAAGAGCTCGTCGCTCGCGAGGGATGGGTACCCTCGCTCCTTGAGGCTCCTCGAGGCTTTCTCGTTCCACGGGGTGTTGTAGAAGGTCCTCGTGTATCTGACGAAGACAGGGAACGGGACGCCTAGTGCCCCTGCGGCCGGAATCACCTCAGCGTAATATCCCGTCTCCCCCGGCCCGCCGATGTGAGCAAGTACAGGTATAACGGAGTCGACGATGACCTGCCTGGAGTCAACCCTCGGGCTGATCGATTCGATGATGTCGGAGAGGTCTGGGGCTCCGGCGTTAAAAGAATATTCATAGGTCTTGCCGCAGCTCGGGCATCTGCCTGTGATTGAGGCTGTGGTGGAGCTCTGTGCGCGGAGATACTTTAGTTCCACTCTAATTCCCTGGCAACCCGTGTTGGGGCACTCGAGGAAGAAGGGAACATAGTCCTCTGCCCTGTGGCCAAAGGAGCTCCTATAGCCGGCCTGCTCGATCAGCTCTGATGCCTTGTTCGATGCCTCAACGAACCTGCTCCTGTTCGGCTCCGAGAGCAGGAGCTCGTAGCCGTCTTGGAAGAGGCGTCGTGTCCCCGGGGCGGAGAACTGGAGCATGGGGATCCCCATATCCGACTCGAGGTTGAAGATGCTGCCCAAGATCTTCGTCGACCAGTCGGAGACGGTGTTTGTCGAGTGGTAGGCGCTCCTCACGATGGTCAATGCATGGTCGAGGCTCATCAGCGCCCTGTCCCTCGTCTGGGGCGCCTCGCCCTTGAGAAGCCCCCTATAGTTACCCCTGATCCTCTCCATCGTCTCCTTGACCCATGCCTCGGGAGGGTTCGGCAGCCTCCAGATCGGCGTCCCCTCCAGCTCCTGCCCCGACGGGTGGGATATGAGAAGGCCCCTCGGGGAGGGGCTCGGCACCCTGATGACGGCGAGCTCTGGCTGAACCCCGTCGTAGTCGGCAACGTACAGGAGGGGGACGAAGCCCTCTTCTCCTAGGCCACTGAGGCAGCTGGCGTATGCGACCTTATTCAGTATCAGGCTCGGCCCGCCGAGGAGCACGGGCTGGTGCCCGCCCTCTATCACGCCCCCGTGCATCGCCTCAATGTTCTCCTCGACCCTCGAGGTCAGGATGCCTAGCCTCCGGAGCTGGGCCTTCGCCAGCCTCTTGAGCTCCTCGAGGGCATCTAGGGGTGTGCTGTACTGGTCTCTGATCTCCGCCAGGATTCCATAGGCCTCTCTCATCGTTGGGGGTATCCTGCCCCAGAGAGCCTGCGCAATGCCTTTACGGCTACCTCCTTCGAGGCTCTCCGAGTAGAGCATGTGGGCGGGTGGTCTTTCAGATTCCAAATCGCTCTGACCCCGAGTTGAACTACGCTCCGCTATTCATCCGGTGGACGCAATAAAAGGCTTTTACGACCTACGCCGATTGCGAGAACTTGACACATGTTTTCAACGTTCACTGCTTGAGCTTTAGCAGTCTGGCGGCGTTGCCGTAGAATATCTTCTCGATGCTGCCCTGCTCCAGGCCGATCTCGTGGCACGTCCTGAGCTGCTCCTTCAGGTAGTCGACGCTGAAGCCCCTGGGGAAGTAGCTCGAGTCGGTGCCGAACACGATCCTCTCTGGGCTGACGGTCTCGACCGCCTTCCTGAAGAGGTCCTTGAGGCTCAGCTCGTAGGGCATCCACCTCATCCACTGGTTGGAGCCCGAGGTGTCGACGTGGACGTTTGGGCACTGCCAGCACAGCTGAAGCAGCTCCCTCCAGTAGCAGGCGCCGAAGTGGGGGACGACGAAGTCGAGGGTCGGGAAGTCGGCAGCGACCTTCCACAGGGTGAGGGGGTTGATGTTTCCCAGGTCGAAGGCTGGGCCACCGCCTCCGCCCAGAACGCCGAAGTGGATGAGAACGGGGACCTTAAGCCTCTCCGCCGCCTCCCAGACCGGGTACGCAGCCTCGTCGTCTATGGGCTTGGGCTGGCTGGTCGCGATGAGCTTGAATCCCCTCAGCCCCAGCTTCCTGACGGCCCTCTCAAGCTCCTTGCCCGCGCCCTCCTCGAAGACGTCGTGGTGGGCAAAGCCCGTGAACCTGTCCGGGTGCATCGCCACTATTTTGCTGAGGTTGTCGTTCCCTCCCCCCATGACGAAGTTGACCCTCTCCAACCCCTTAGAGTCCATGTCGGCCACCCACCGCTCCGCCTGCTCCTCGTCGGTGTGGGCCTCCGACTCGGGCGGCTCGAACCCCCAGGTCCTCCTCCACTCCTCCCTGTATCGGCGGGAGTTCTCCATTATGATCGATGTCCTCTCCTCGCCGTATCTCTCGACGAGACGCTGCCTCCAGCCGCTAAATCCGCCGCCCCTCTGGGTTGGGAAGTGGGAGTGGAAGTCGATTACCTTGAGACCGTAGAGATCCATTGGCCCTGCGCCCCTGACGAAGTATTCAACCACGCGTGGTCGCTTTAAACGTTTTCCACATCGAGAGCATTTGGATCAGGGAGATCTCAAAGCAGGCTCCTGGTCGCCTTTTCCTCGAAGAAGGGGCTGTTCCTGGTCAGAGGCTCCTCGAGGAACGCCTCCGCATATCGACAGCCCCCCTGTACACCCCTCAGCTCCGCCTTTTTAGTGTTGAACTCCCGGTAGTATCCCCATGGGAACTTCGCCAGCTGGGTCGTGTAGCATCCCATCGCCTCGGTCTTCCTTTCAAAGGCCTCGGTTACGTCTAAAATCACGTGGGGAGCCGGTATGAGGGTGTTCACCTCCATCATGAGGAGCCTCCTGGTCGCCCAGGGTTTCTCCTGAGTCGTTGTGTGGGCCGCCCACTCGATCGCCTCCTTGACAAGCTCGTGGGCTGCGCGATGCTCACGATGGTAGTCGAACGGAAGGTGGGTTATCACGACCTCGGGCTGTTGCTCGACGATGACTCTCGAAATCTCAAGGGCCAGCCCAGGCTCGAAGGAGAGCTCCTTCCTCCCAAGGATGGCGGGCTCTTCCAGCCCCAGAGCCCTTGCTGCATTTATGAACTCGACCCTCCTCTCCTCACCAGAGCAAGTAAGAGACAAGACCTCGGCTCGATGCCCCCTCTCGGCGTGAATCGCGAGCGTACCCCCGCAGCCGAATGTCTCGTCGTCCGGGTGGGAGACGATTGCCAAAATGCCCCCCGACATATATGCTCCCTCTCAGTGTAGGAGAACGAGCCTAAAAAACAAATGCTGCCGCCACCGATGTTTCCGTCTCCCTCACTGGGGGGACCGAGGAGATGGTATCAGGACCGGGGCCGAGGAGATGATAAGATGGTCCAACAGCACCTCACCAAGGTCCACGATCTCTTTAAGGTGAGGACAGGGCTGAGGCCGCTCAAGTTCGAGGAACTGCCTAGAACGCAGAATAACTATCTAAATAAAAAGGGGTGGGTAAAGGTCTAGGTGCCCTTCATCCGCTTCTCGACGCCGAGGATGGCGGCGATCTGCCCCTCGTGGTGCATTACCTCGGAGACGGCGAGCATCAGGTACCTCTCCTTGGGCGCCTTTCCGTAGAACCAGTCTATCTCCTCGGACAGGGTCTTGTCTGTGACCTCGTCGAGGCTCTTCAGGACCTTGGCTTTGCCGGCTTTGTAGTCCTTCACGATCTTGTCGAGGGTGTAGCTCGTGTTCCCGACGTAGTCGGATGGCCAGCCCTTGGGGGTGTATTCCTTGTTCCCCGTCAGTATCTTGGGCACGAAGGTGTGGAGCTCGCTGTTGATGTGGGTCATAATCCACCTTATCGTGTTGGCCTGGGGGCATGACTTCCAGTCGAGCTGCTCCTCCTTCACGTCCTTCACGGCCCTCTCCAGTCGGTCGAAGCCGACCTGTGCGAAGGCCTTTATGGTCTTCGTCTTGTCAGACATGTGTCCGACAACCAGATGATATGAGGGGCGTAAAAGGTTTTTCGAGTCGACTAGGAAAAATGTGTTAATAAGGATTTCAAGACCTCAATAGCCTGTGGGGCCTCCTATCCTCAGCAACGTGAAGAGCCTGTCCTCGGTGTACACGACCCGCCTCACGTACATTGTGTGCACAATGCCGTTTATGGGTGAACGGATCTCGCTCAGAATCGAGCCGTCTAGGTCGGATATCCTCCCTATGAGCTGATCCTTCTCGACGACGTCTCCCTGGTCGGCCATCGCTTGGAATACTCCTGCCACGGGAGCTGTTACGCCCTGCCACTCCATGTCTAGGAACCTCTGTCCCCTCGGCCTCCTCGGCTCCCCTTCCATCATCCCCAGGTGCTTCAGGAGGTTCGTGGTGCCCTCGACGTGGTTGGACACCATCTCCTCCAGGGGCTGTGTCCTGTACCCATGGCCGCTTTCGCTGATGATGGAGGGGATGCCCCTGCTGACTAGCTCGTATATGAGGGTCCCGGGGCTGGTGTGCCCGATCTCGGGCGTTCCCGGTAGGACGTACTCTAGGCCGAAGACCTTCGCCATCGCCTCGCAAGTCTCGTCGATCTCCTTCCCAATGCGCAAGTATATGGTGTGGGTTAGGTGGGACTCGGGGAGGTCGCCGCCCCTGAAGTCGACATGGTAGTCAGCCTGCTTCAGGATGGTGAAGAGGGCGCGGGCGATGGCGTCCGTGAGGCCGCCGCCCGGGTTCCCGGGGAACGCCCTGTTTATGTTCCCGCCGTCCATCGGGGTGATTGACGACCTCAGGCTAAGCCAGGGCGTCCTGAACCTGAAGACGGGCATGTTGACCACGGGTACGACGATGAGCATCCCCTTGAGGTCCCCCGGCTCCATCCTTCGGTAGAGCCGGGAGGCAGCCTCGACGCCGCAGTACTCCGTCGGGTAGAGTCCGCCGGTCACGGCGAAGGTCGGCCCTTCGGAACCATGGACGACGCCGACGGGCATGTCGGCTTGGGCCGCCAGGTTGTCGACGACGTCGGCGTACCCGAAGGCCTTCTCCCCGCGTCCAACAACGAAGGGATCGAAGCCGCCCATCCTACTCCATCTCCCTGATGTCCTTCCCGATCTCGTAGACGACGTCGCCCTCCCAGATCGCGGGGGATGTAACCATGTGGACGACGCCGTCCGTCGGGACCACGATCTCCTCAAGCGTCTCCCCGAAAAGGTCCTTGATGACCCCGAGGACCTGGCCCTCCTCGACCATGTCCCCCGCCCTAACGTCTGAGATGAAGAACCCGCCGTGCTCGGCGTATATGTGGTAGGGGTTGAAGACCTTAGCCTTTGGCGGGATTTTCGGCTTCCCTTCAAGCATTTTGAGGTGCTTCATAACGTTGTATATGCCCCTGACGACGCCCGCAACGATGTCGCTCTGGCACCTTCCCATGCCTCCTGCCTCGGTGCCCACGGTCATCGGGAACCCCAGGCCCTTCTGGCCTCCGGGCTGCGGAAGGCTCTCCCTGATCCACTCGTAGCCGAAGGCCCGGCAGAGGGCGAGGTTCTCGTCAGACCTCCTCCTGTCCTCGGTCCTCCTGTACATCGTGCCCGTGAGGAGGTCCTCCTCGAGGTCGCCGCCGTGGAGGTTGAGCCTGTAGTCCCCCTGGCTGAGGACCTCCCTGTAGAAGGTGGTGGCTATCTGGTAGCTGATCTTGGGGACGCCGGAGCCGCCCCTGGGGATCTCCTCGATGTAGCAGCCGGTGATGTCCCTGTAGTCCACGGGGTTCCCGTGCATCCACCTGGCCTCGAAGGCGAGTGTGTTCACCATCGGCACTATGATCACCCTGCCGCTCAGATCAGCCGGGTCGATCTCCCTAATGACGGTGAGGCAACCCGCCGGCCCATTGTACTCAGATCCGTGCTCCCCGCCGTTGACGACCAGGGTCGGGCCATCCCCCACGCCGTTAACAAGCATCACCGGGATCCGGTGGGGCCCCGCCGGCTTCTCCGAGATCCTCAGGTGCCCCGCTACCTTCTCCCCCCTCCTAGCCTCCAGATCTTGGACCTTCAACACTCCAGACAATGGCATGAACCAAGAGACGATCGGCCTCGGGTGCATAAGACATTTTCCAGCGTCAGAAGAAGGCAATCGTTATAGCCATAGCCGGGGTTCATGCACACCGTGATTCTTTTTGAGGCGGCTTGAGGGGAGGGTCGCATTGGTCACTGGCTCTGGCAGGGGCTTCGGGCGCTCTGTGGCCGTCGCCTATGCGATGGAGGGCGCGAGAGTCGTGTCGGTCGCCAGGACCCGCCAGGAGCTCGACCGCACAGCGGACATCATCCACGCCAGGGGAGGGGAGGTCCTCACCGTGCCGGTGGACCTCTCAAGGATCGACGAGATCTGCCGGCTCAGGGACGAGGTGCTGGGCGCTTTCGGCAGGCTCGACGTCCTCTTCAACAACGCCGCCATCAGCCCTTGGAAGACCATAGAGGAGATGACCGTCGAGGACTGGGACAGGACGATCGCCGTGAACCTCCGGGCGCCCTTCCTCTTAACAAAGGCCTTCCTCGGGGCCATGAGGGCGCAGGGAGGGGCCAGCATCGTCAACGTGACATCGGGCTCCGCGGCGAGGGGCTTCGTCGCAGAGCTGGCGTACTGCCCCTCCAAGTTTGGGCTGGAGGGGCTGACCCAGTGCCTCGCCCTGGAGCTGAGGCCCCACAACGTTGCCGTCAACTCGCTGAACGTTGCAGCACCGGCGGGGAAGACACTGAAACCCACATCGCTGACGGAGGCTCAGGCAGAGGCGGTGCCCGAGCAGGTGAGGGCCCGCTACGCCGACATGGGCTCAATGGTGAGGGCCTTCGGGGAGGCCTGGGTATTCGTGGCGCTGCAGAACGCATCCGGTGTTACGGGGCAGAGGCTGGGTACGCGGCGGCTGGCGGAGGAGCTTAGAAGGGATGGGTGGGAGGCGACGGTCGCTAGGTACCGAGGGAAGCTGACCCAGGCGGTCTACGAGCCCTATGATTTCCCGAGGAGCGTCAGATGCCAGACCCCCGACGGTGGATGGAAGGAGCTGAAGTACGAATAGTCTGGGCCCACCTCGTCAACCTTCGAGCTCGTCCTCGATTGCGGAAACCAGATCGTCGAAGCCCTCGTCGCAGGCCGGGTTCGCGGTCCTCAGTTCAATGTCCCCGATCCGGGGCGAGCCCAGTCCCAGCCTTTCACCGATCTTCAGCTGTTCATGATCCAGGACGGGCCTTTCCGAGACACCGTGGGCTTTGTATAGCTTCATAAGGGCAACGCAGATGGCGTCAGTCGCCACCCTGTTACTCCCCATTACAATGATGCCCGTCTTCGCAGCCCTGGAGGGAGTCAAGTCCCTGTCGACAAGCATCTCCGTGGCGTCGGCGACGATCAGGTCGGCGGAGTATGCGAGGTTGAGCTCTACGAGCTTCTCGTGGTGATTCACACCGTCGTGGAGCCACTCCCTGCCGACGGAGTCCAGCATCCCCACGGCCAGTTTTAGGGATATGGTGAAGGTGGCGGTGCTGTGGGGTCTCACGATGGGGGCGAGGACGACCTTGTCGGCATCGTAGACGCTCCTCGGGATCTTGATGCCGTTCGGCCATGCTCTGCTTCCGGGGGGCCTGACCGTAACCCACTCGCCCTCGTCGAAGCAGGCCATCTTCATGCCCAGGTCGTCGGCGACGCGCTTCATCCCCAGGTTCGCTAGGGTCTGACGGGTGGGCAGCCCTCTAGCCCTCCCTGAGATCTCACCGAGCACGATCCTCTTCACCGGGAACCCTGAAGAGATTAAGCCTTCAGCCATTGCCATGACCGTGTCTGGGTGGGTGTCCCGCGGGAAGGGGTCGTCCGTGTTGCAGTTCGGCTTGATAAGTATCTCGCCTTCCACCCCATTGACGAGGGGCCCGAGGCCGCCGACAAGCCTGACGGCCTCCTCGATGCCCTTGAGCCTGCTGTTTGACCTCACGACCGCGACGACGCTCCTACCTTTGGACGAGTAGAGCTCCCGACGCGGTTTCTTGAAAGGGACGGGGGGCCCCGCTGGTGGGCTCTCGAGGAATCTGCGGTACACCTCCATGGACCCCTCTTGGGTGACCTCGATCCTCTTCGCTCCCATCTCTTTCAAACATGGTGCCTGAAGCTAAATTAGTTTTAGTCTCGAACACGTTGCCTGTTTTTATATCTAATTTTCATGATCGAAGATTTCGGTCTAATAGTTTATTCACCCTGAGTCCACATAAATGGGGTTAATTCCCCTTCAGATAGATGTCGAACCATCGGACTATGTGCTGGAGCCTCTCGACTCTGTGCTTCGGCTTCCCCGTCCTCGACATGCCGTGGGGCTCGTCCGGGAACCTGACGAACTCCACGGTCTTCCCCAGCTTCTTGAGGGCGATGAAGAGCTGCTCCCCCTGCTCTATGGGGCAGCGGTAGTCTGCCTCGGAGTGGAGGATGAGGAGGGGCGTCTTCACGTTCTTCACGTACGTTATCGGGGACTTTTCCATGCAGAGCTCCGGGTCGTCCCAGGGGTCCTTGCCGTTGATGAGCTCGTGGGTGGGAAGGGTCATCCACCCGATGTCGCTGGTCCCGTGGAAGCTGTACCAGTTGCTGATGGACCTCATAGTCACGGCCGCCCTGTACCTGTCGGTGTGCCCCACGATCCAGTTTGTCATGAATCCCCCGTAGCTCCCACCGAGGACGCCCATCCTGTCAGGTTCGACGAACGGGTATTTCTTTATGACGTAATCCGTGGCCTCCATGATGTCCTGGTAGTCCCTCTCACCCCAGTGGCCGGAGATCAGGCCTGCGAACTGCTCACCGTACCCGATGCTCGCCCTCGGGTTCGTGTAGACGACGACGTAGCCTTGATCCGCAAGGACCTGGAACTCGTGCTCAGCCGAGTCGAGCTTAAAGCCGTATGCGCTCCGCGGTCCGCCGTGGATCTGGATCAGGGTCGGGTACTTCTGCCCCCTCCTGAATCCTTGGGGCTTCACGATCCAGCCCTGCACCTTCACGCCGTCGCTTGCGGTGAACCAGAACTCCTCGGGCTCGACGATCCTGATCTTCTTCAGCAGTTCCCTGTTCATCGCCGTGACGCGCCTCATTCCCTCCTTGTCCTTCGTCCAAAGCTCGGACGGCGTCACCGCGTCGGAGGCGCTGAACGCCAGGACCTCGCCAGACTCGTCGATGCTGAAGCCGCCGACCGTGATTTTACCATCGGTCACCTTCTCGACTTCGCCCTCAAGGCTTACCCTGTATACGTTCGTCGTCCCATGATCGGGGAATTTCACGTACACGTGCTTCGAGTCGGGGGACCACGGCAGCCCCTGTGACTCTGCGACGGTCCTGTCGAACCCCGATGTCAGGTTCCTCGCCTTCCCGCCCTTCTCCAGGGGCAGGACCCAGAGGTTCGTGTTCTTGTGCCAGACTAGCTTCGGGTCCTCGATCACCCTCCCGGTGAACGCGATGTACTTTCCGCACGGCGAGTATTCGATGGCGTTTATCGGTCCCTCCCCCTTCCAGATGAGCTCGGGATCCCCGCCCCTCGCAGGGACGGCGAAGATGTTCTTGAAGAAGGACATGTCCGCGTCCTCGTCCATGTTGGCGACGAAGGCTATTTTCTTGCCATCAGTGGACCAGGCGGCGTTCTCAACGTCGTATTCGCCGTCGGTGAGCTGTTTCGCCTTCCCCCCCTTTGCGGGTATCGTGAAGAGGTGGCTGTACTTCCCCTCGAAGAACCCCCTCTCGTCGAACTTGTACTTCATCCGCCTGATGATCTTCACGTCGCTCTCCTCGTTCGCCTTCTCCCCCTTGAAGACCTGGGAGAGGAAGAGGATCGTCCTCCCGTCCGGGGACCACGCTGGGTTCTTGGCCCCCTCCTCAAGGGAGGTCAGCTGCCTCGCCTCGCCCCCCTCCGCGGGCATCACGAACACCTGGTTCTTTTTCTTCTTCTCGTCCTTCTTGTCGCCCTCACTAGGGCGATTGGACAGGAAGAGGATGTTCCTGCCGTCGGGGGACCACCTGGATGAACTCTCGTTCCCCGCGCTAAAGGTGAACTGCCTCGGCTCCCGCCCGCCCACCGGCATCGCCCAGACATGGGTGTCGTACTTGTTCTCCTCCATGTTCACGGTCGAGTAGGTGAATAGGATGCTCTTTCCGTTGGGGGACACCTGAGGGTCCGAGACCGGCGCCATCGGTATGAGAGGCATTATCTTGTATTCTTCCAACTTCTTCATTATGGATCGATTGAGATCGTCCGGCCGCTCTTTAAAACTTCTGCGTGCGATGGCTCGAACTCGAACATTTTTAAATCAAACGCCCTTTGAAGGACTAGGCGGGTTGTGGTATGGATTTGGACAGGGACATCGTCGATCGTGCGCTAAAATTCGCCACAGGCGGGGACGTGGAGTACGCCGAGGCGAGGGCGCACAGCGTCTTCGGGGAGCAGATCATACTCAGGAACGGCATACTCGAGGCTTACGTCCAGTCGGTTGAGAGCGGCTTCAACGTCAGGGTCCTGGCTGAGGGCGGGCTCGGCTTCTCGTCCACGAACCGGTGGACCGCGGACGAGGCGGAGAGGGTGGCGGAGACGGCGTGCAGGCTGGCGAGGGCGTCGGGGCGGAGGACGAAGATAGGGTTCTCGGAGGCGGAGGCCAACGAGGCCGACTGGGGCGTGGATGAGAAGGTGAACCTCAGGGACGTCGACCCCGAGTCCAAGATAGGCGTTCTGGCGGGCATAGACAAGGAGGTCTCTTCCCACGGGGTGGAGGTCCCGAGCAGGATGCTCCAGTGTCTCGTCGAGCAGACGGAGAGGTACTTCATCAACTCCGAGGGCTCGAGGATATCCTCTCACGTGCCAAAGGTGGCCTGCTACGGAATAATAACGGTGAAGGAGGGCGAGAGGACCGAGCAGGCCTTTCGGCAGTTCGGATACAGCGGAGGCTGGGAGGCGTTCGAGCTCTGGGATGTCGGCGGGGAGCTGGTCCACGAGTGCGCCGCCCTCCAGAGGCTCATCAGGGAGGGGAGGGCGATGAAGCCCGGGAAGACGACGCTCGTGTGCGGCCCTGAGGTGGTCGGCATCGCCGCCCACGAGTCTTGCGGCCATCCGATGGAGGCAGACAGGATCCTGGGGAGGGAGATGAGCCAGGCCGGGAGGAGCTTCATATACCCGGGTGGGCCGTACTGGCTCGGGACGAGGATCGGGAGCGACCTGGTCACCGTAGTGGACGACCCGAGCGTCGAGCACAGCTACGGCTTCTACGCGTACGACGACGAGGGGGTCAGGGCACGCCCCCGCCTCCTGTACAAGCGGGGCGTCATAAACGAGTTCCTCAACAACCGTGAGACTGGGGCGAGGCTCGGCGTCGAAAGCAACGGCTCGGCCAGGTCCGTCAACTACGACAGGGAGGCGATCGTCCGCATGGCCAACACCTACGTGCAGCCCGGGGACATGAATGAGGAGGAGCTCTTCGAGGGCGTCAGGGAGGGGGTCTACATGAGGTCCTTCACCGAGTGGAACATAGACGACAGGAGGTTCAACCAGCGCTACGTCGGCAGGGAGGCGTACCTCATCGAGGACGGCGAGCTCGGCAGACCCGTCGCAAGGCCGACAATAGAGATGACGACCAAGGGCTTCTGGTCCGCCGTCGACGCCGTGAGCAGGGAGCTGAGGTTCGAGGCCGCCACCTGCGGGAAGGGGGACCCGAGCCAGGGGATACCCGTCTACACGGGCGGCCCCTCGATAAGGCTGAGGGAGGTCTACATGAAATGAGCGACGTCATGGGCAGGACCGAGGCCATCGTCAGGAAGGCGAAGGCCCTCGGCGCCGACGAGGCCGTAGCAAAGACGACCATCGGGAGGAGGACGCAGGTCCGATTCAGCAACAACGAGGTCGACATCTCGAAGGCCTGGCACGACTACGTAACCGAGGTCTCCATGTCGTGGCAGAAGAGGTTCGTGGCGACCCAGATCCAGGACTTCGCCAGTTGGGAGAGGAGGGTCGAGGACCTCTTCAGGCTCGCCAAGTTCTCCCAGCCGAACCCCTTCTACGGCGGAGTCGCCGGCGGCAGCTTCAACTACAGGAAGAGCCGGGCGGACAGGAGGCTCAGGGATCCGGAGGACCCGACGGGCTACGTCGAGGAGGCCATAGGGGCGGCGGGGGAGGAGGTGCGCGGGGACCTCAACGCGGGGGGCACCCTCCACTCCGGTTACGAGGAGGTCTATCTGGTCTCGTCCGAGGGGCCGGAGGCCCGGGATGCGAGGTCCTACATAATGCTCTCGATCAGGGCCTTCTCCCAGAAGGAGGCCTCGGGGCACGGCGTGAGCTGCAGCTCGACCCTGGACGGCTTCGACCCCGCCGCCGCCGGAAGGAAGGCCGGGGAGATAGCCGAGCTCGCCAAGGACCCTGTCCCCGGCGATGAGGGGACGTACGATGTCGTCTTCGACCCCCTGATCACAGGCTCGCTCCTCGGGATCTACGGCATGATGTCCTCCGCCTTCTACGTCATGGTACAGATGTCGGTGTTCGGGAACATGGTTGGCAGCCGGGTGGCCCCGGAGATCGTCACCCTCCGGGACAACCCCGCTGAGTACTCGGTCGAGAACAGGGTGTTCGACGACGAGGGATACCCAACCGAAGGGAAGGCGATCATCGAGAGGGGGGTGCTGAAGACCCACCTCCACAACACCTCCACCGCGAAGCTGTTCGGGACAGAGACGACAGGGAACGCAGGGCTCGTCGTCCCCCAAGCCTGGAGCCTCGAGCTCGACCCCGGGGACATGGGCCGCGACGAGATGTTCTCTGAGGTCGGGAGGGGACTCTACCTCACGAACACCTGGTACACCCGCTTCCAGAACTACGCAGCCGGGGACTTCTCGACGATACCGAGGGACGGCGCCTTCCTGGTAAAGGACGGCGAGATAAAGGGGTCGCTCAAGGACATAAGGATCAGCGATAACGCCCTGAGGATGCTAACCGGCATCAAAGCGATCACGAGGGAGAGGCAGCAGATCTTCTGGTGGGAGTCCGAATACCCCTCGCTGTCGCCCTACGTCTTGGTCGAGGGCGTCAAGATCACGAGGCCCCGATAGATACCCATTATAACATTTTATAAAAGGAATCGATCAGGTGTTGATCGTGAACGCAGGCATGGATGGGTTGCGCGAGCACCTGGTCAAGTCCTTGATGGGAGGGCAGGCCTTCGTGCCATTCAAGAAAGCCTTGGACGGGATCAGGCCCGAGCTCAGAAGCGTCAGGCCGAGGCAGGAGCTGCACTCCATCTACGAAGAGCTGGAGCACATGCGGTTGGCTCAGAAAGATCTCCTTGACTTCGCGCTCGACCCGGACTGGAAGCCCCCAAAATGGCCGGAGATGTTCTGGCCCCCGCCGGGTAAGGAGGCGTCCGATGAGGAGTGGAACAGAACGTTCAAAGGGTTCTTCAAGGACATGAACAGGGCGATCAGATTGGCTAAGGACCAAAAGATAGATCTGTTGTCGTTCGTACCCATGACCGAGAATACCTACTTGCGGGAGATCATGCTGATCATCGAGCACAACGCATACCACCTTGGCAAGATTCTGGACATAAGAAAAGCCCTGGGTAATTGGAAATAGTTTTTCAAATTACGTCGCCGTGTCGATGGGCGTCTTCACGGCTGTAGGGCCATTTTTTTCCTAAAAATGCAGCCCACGTCCAGGTTTTTTATTTGACTCCATCCGCTAAAAGGTGACTAAATAGAGTGCTAACCGCTTGTATTTTAGACTAAAGTTAATTAATGGCAGAAATGAGTTTATCGGTAACCCCTTGTTGCGGGAGACGATGGTCCGGAGGCTCAAGGGTGCCTACTTTGGCTGGTACACCGTTCTAGCAGGTGCCATCATCGCCTGCTGGGGGTACGGCAGCCTGTACTATGGGATGAGCGCCCTGTTCCTTCCGCTGATCACAGAGTACGGGTGGACAAGGGCCCAGTTATCGGCGGCGTTCTCCATGCAGAGCATCGAGGGCGGGCTTGAGGGGCCCTTCGGGGGGATGCTCATCGACAGGTACGGTCCGCGCATCGTCACGGTAATTGCGACGATAATCGCGAGCCTGGGGCTGATCCTGGTGCTGTTCGTCAAAGATATCCTCCAGTTCGTCATAATATGGGGCTTCGTCGTGAGCCTGGGGTATAACCTCGGGCTCTACGACACGATATACGCCGCGGTCGCGAAGTGGTTCGTGCGCAAGAGGACGTTTGCCCTGGCGGTCGTCACCGTTGGAGGGGGCCTCGGAGGGCCAGTCGTAGTGCCCATCATGACCTGGATGATCATCGTTTTTGGTTGGAGGCTCGCGCTTGTGTTCGTGGCAGTGTCCACGCTGATTGTTTGCGTCCCCCTCGCCTGGTTCTTCATCAAGCCTCACCCTCCGGAGCACTACGGGCTGATTGTGGATGGTGAAGCACCCCGTTCGTCAGTAGGAGAATACGTCTCGCGGGGCGAAAACGGTCACATGGAAAATGATTTCACCGCTGGGCAGACGCTCAGGATGCCCTCCTTCTGGACTTTGCTCGCGGCTCTGACTCTCAATGGGGGGACGCTGACCATGGTCACCATGCACCAGATGCCCTATTTGGAGGACATAGGCGTTGACACGATGGCTGCAGCTGGGGTCCTGGGGCTGATGGCTATACTGAGCCTCCCCGGTAGGCCCCTGCTGGCGTGGATAGCAAATAAGTGGGGGGAGAGGGACGCCCTCATGCTATCCTTCGCCCTGAAGGCCTTGGGCCTCCTATTCCTGATGCTGGCCCGCAGTTTGACGGCGTTGACTTTGTTCGTCGTGCTGTTTGGCATTGGTTATGGGGGAGCGATCCCATTGTCGGCATCGATACGAGCAACGTACTTCGGGAGAAGGGCCTACGCAACGATATCCGGTATCACTACGCTGTTCACAGCCATAACCAACGTCGCCTATCCAATTTTCGCCGGATGGTCGCACGACGTCAGTGGAAGCTATACCACGGCCTTCATGTTGATAGCGGCCCTTCAATCCTTGGCGATCGTTTTCATGTTCTTGTCGAAGAAGCCCCACCCGCCGTGGAAGGATCCGACACCCGAGGCTAGATGACGTCCATACGATAATAGGGCGCTGTGTTCATCATTACAGGGTCAATCTCGGCCAGATCTACCATTCAACTTCGCCTGAGAACGATCAGGTGGGATCGAGGATGAGATTATGTAGGTTAAATACTAGTCGTATTCGCCGCTAACATACCCAGTGCGCAGTGAGGTGCTTGACCTCCCCCTTCCAGTAGTCTGGGCTTTAATGTGGTTAGAACGGCTTCCCTGCCATGACCGCCCGCCATGCCTGGGCCGTTTTCTCGGTGGGGAGCCAAGCGGCGGGGCCTTCCTTGGCTATATCCTCATCGTAGGGGGCGTAGGCATGGGTGTTGAGGTCTCCTAGGTATCCGCTCTCCAGGCTTAGAGGCCTAAGGGCTCCTCCTGGCTCCAGGGGGAGGCGGAGGGGTATGAGCTCGTCGAAGTATGCCTCGGACATCTCCAGGGACTTGGCGATCTCATGTCCTGCGTTTGGCTCCACGGCGAGGGCCCACAGGGCGTTGGCCCTTCGGTTCATGGAGAAGATGCCGTTTATGATGCCGTTGCGGAAGGGGGAGTCCTTCCCTCCGATGAAAAGGATGCCGGGGACTTCGCGTGCGGCCTTGGGGGCGAGGGCTGTGTAGTAGATGCCGCCCTTGTTGAGGACGAATGCGATGGTGCGCTCGGGCCTCCAGCAGGCAAACTCGTAGCTGAACTGGCCACCTGCGGACACCCCCCAGAATACCAAGGGGGCGTTTGAGAGCTCGGGGTGACCAGACTGCCCGGCTAGGTCGGTGAGGGCGTCTAGAAGGGCCTGGCCGCTTCCCTCGTCGACCTTGCAGTACTCCTCTATGAACATGTTCTCGTGGGGTTTGTCAGTGAGGTTGCAGCCGAGGAGGGCGAGGCCGTGACGTTGGGCGATGCCCTGCCAGTAGGATGCACGGACGTCAACGCTACGACTTTCAGCGAATCTTTTCCATGAGGATTGCTCCACCCAGGGCCGCGAGTCGAGGTTTGAGCCAGGGACAGCCACGAGGACTCCCTTAAGATTTTCCGGTTCATCTGGGAGCCAGAGGCGGAACTCCGCCCTATTGTAGTTCTTGCCGGATGGCATCGTTACATCGAATGTCTTACCATTATTACTTTTTGAAGTTGGCATTATGGAAGATATGGATGTTTGCGATAAAACATTAATTGGTTGATTCCTCGATCTTGATAGGAGTTTACTATCGATCTCGGAGCGCTGGGCTTAGAAAGGCGATTTCAGAGGTCACGCGCGAGGTCGTTTTCCATCTCTCCTTTTCAAACGTTTTCGAAAATGTATATTCTTATTCGAAAGAGCTCTATCTACAGTTAAACCACATCACGCGATTAAAAAAATAGGTTCGGCCTGGAATTCTTTTAGGTTTGTGCTCTATTCCAATGGGAAAGACCGGCCCTCGTCCTGTCCGCTCGCCGGCATGGACGCGTGCAGCTGGCTGAACAGCCACTTGCCGCCGCGGTTCTCCAGTGCGCCAGTGATCCTGAGGGGGAACTCCGTCTCCTTTCCCTCGACCCTGGTTGTGATCGTGGCCTCGGTGAAAACGACCGCGGCGGAGCCCGCCTTGCTGATCATCGGCGACTTGTATTTCAGCGACGCCGCCTCCGTCTGGGCCCAGTCCCTCTCATACTGGGCCTTTATTGCATCCGGGCCCACGCGTACCTCGTCGACGCCCGAGCCAACCAATACGACGTCGGCGTCCGGGACGTAGAGGGCCATGGCGCCCTTCAGGTCCCTCCTCCTGTAGGTGTCGGCCCACCTCTGCAGCACGCCCTTTATCTCGGCCTCTGTCTTTGCGTCAACCTTCAACCCAACAGCCTCCTCCTCTTTTTAACGGCCCCTTTCGGAGCCCTGGTTCCACTCATCCTTCATTGAAGGTAGAACCATTGATGTGGTTTGTTCGTCTACTATAAGTCAGTTACGCTCAATCCGTAAGCAAAAGGCCTCAGAGAATGCGCCGATTAAAATTTTCAAATGTTAATATTTTTCTCCCTTAGGTCCTCATTTTCTGAATGGGTCTCCGATCATGAGCGAGGTCGTCAAGAGGTACTACGACGAGAACGCCGAGAGGGAATGGGGCAGGCTTGTCCAGGACGCGTACCACAGGCTCGAGTACATCGTGACGACTCATTTCCTCGAGATCTATCTCCCCGAGGAGGGCCTGGTCCTTGACGCTGGTGGGGGACCGGGCAGGTACACCATAGATCTGGCCAGGAGGGGCTACGATGTGGTCCTGCTCGATCTCTCCCCTAGGTCCCTCGATGTCGCCAGAAGGGAGATAAACAAGGCAGGTGTTGGCGGAAGGGCCAAGAGGGTTGTCGAGGGATCCATCACAGATCTTTCTGAGTTTGATAAGGAGAGCTTCGACGCCGTCCTCTGCCTCGGACCCCTTTCGCATCTGCTTGAGGAGGGCGACCGGAAGAGGGCTGTGGCAGAGCTGGTCAGGGTGGCGAAGAGGAAAGCCCCAATATTCGCATCCTTCATTACCCTGTTCGGGGTCTACAGGGTCGTCCTGAAGCGGCTGACAGACGAGTTCCTTAACCCGTCCCACGAGGAGATGTTTTCAAGGGGCATCCACAGGGAGGGCTGGCACCTGGACGTCTCCCGCAGGGGCTTCACAGACGCCAAGTTCTTCCACCCGACGGAGGCCAGGGAGCTCTTCGAGGCTGAGGGCGTCGAGACGCTGGAGATGGCAACGTGCGAGGGGCTGTCGTCCCAGCTGGTGGAGGAGACCAACAATCTCTACGAGGACAAGGAGAAATGGGAGAGGTGGCTGGAGATCATCCTCAGAACTTGCAACGACCCCGCAATACTGGGCCTCGGCGAACACCTCCTCTACGTGGGGAGGAAAATTTGAAGGGCACGCTCCTAAACTAGAAAGATGTTTTCTATGTCTCCATGTACGCATTTGTTATTTTTTCAAGTCCCACGACCAGTCAGGGATCTTTGCATCGGAGTAGGCGTCGCTCAACGGTGAATAGGATTTAATATCGACTATCGGGGAACCCTCGAAGGCGTCGAGGCCCTTCACCCTGAGTTTGCAGCCATCCAGCTCCATAAACTCAACCACCGTAAGACCGATGGGGTTGGGTCTGCTGGGGTTCCTGCACGTGAAAACTCCTCTTGGCTCGCTTCGTCTATCCCGTCTTGGATAACAGTATAGGGTGCCTCTTTGCCCCTCGTTATCTACAAGATGCATCCAATAGAGGATTATAAGGTGACTGTATTCCTCGATCCCTAATAGACCTAGGCAGTACTCTTCAGACAGTTCAATGACGGAGATCTGGTCCTCCCTCTCCTTAACATGGCCTATAAACCTGACGGTTGCGGCGGATTCAGACATATATACTCTCAAGAAGCGAGTACATCTTTTCGTGTGTATATAGATGTTCATTTAGACAGGCTTTGCAGGATCTTTACAGCGCGGTATGTGAGCCAGTCATCCTCAGTCTGGTGGAAGCCTCGGAACTTCATCACTGGAGTTGATACCTTGTCAACCTTCGACGATACCTTCGTTGGGCCATTGTAGGCGAATTTGCCTGTCTCGGAGTCATGCATGGAGTCAAGCCACCCCATGAGCGTCTCTACCGAGGCGCTTTCCAATGCGATCCCTGTCTCGGCGAACATTTCGAGCTCCCTCAGAGGCTCATGCCCGTGGTAGAAGACCCG
>CAZPMB010000005.1:0-46186 GCA_964587735.1 uncultured Candidatus Bathyarchaeia archaeon
TCCGGCCTCGCCACCTTCACGTCTCTCACCATCAGGTCTTTGACAAGCAGTTTTCCAGCCATCTCCGCCTCAGACCCCTCACGGAAACCGTATTCCCCTCGATTCATAATATTTTTAGGCGCATCGCGTGTAAGTCGAATCGTAAGACAGCAATCGGTAAATTGGATGAAGGGGTTGAAAAGCGCCAATTAAGCCGAATATCAGCAGCCCAAGTCTGCATATGTGCCGTTAGTCAGAACGATTCTTCGTGGCCAGCTCCTCGAATATCCCCAGAACCTCCTTCAGCACGTCCTCCTTGGACCTGGTGGCGTCCACCTCGTAGAGCGGCACCTCCGGCTCGAGTATGGTGAAGAACGCCCTGTAGAACCGGGCGCAGTCCCTGAGGACGTTGACGTTTCTGGTCCTCAGCTCCTCCCTCATCTCCTCCCGAGAGTCCTGCCTCCTCACCGACTCGGATACGGGGATCTTGAAGAAGATGTAGGCGTCAGGCTTCACCAGGGTGCCCACGGCCTTGTTCACTATGTAGCTGGGGAAGTGCATGAAGATACTCGGGTTGTTGCTCGCGACGAAGTTAGCGAACCCGAAGGCGAGGCTGCTGGCGTAGTTTCGGTCCTCGATGACGACCTTCCCCTCCTCCTTGAGCCTCTTCGCCTCCGTCCCCCTTGTGTAGTACTGGGTCAGGAACCAGGTCTCAGTCCCGATGGACGCCCTGTCCGCCACCTCGAAGCCCTTCGAAGCCGCCAGCTCGCTCACCTCGGGCATCATCACGCAGTTCTGGATCTTCTTGACGACCTCGCGAGCGATCGAAGACTTCCCACACCCGGGGAGCCCCTCGAAGACGACTATCATGCCGCTCATGGTCGACCCTCGATAGACCTGTACTTCCGTGTTTATAGAATTGCTGCCGAAAAAGGTCGGGCGAGGTCTTGTGCTTCTCCGTTGTGAATCTGGGCCTAGTAGGGGTGTCTCAGGGCTTCCCCTTACAAAAAAGGATAATAATGCCTGAGGTCAGGTTCTGTGAGGTGAGTTTTGTGGCAAAGGCGCTTGTTCTATACCACTCCCAGGAGTTCGGGAACACGAAGCTGATGGCTGAGGCCGTCGCTGAGGGGCTGAGGTCCGCCGGATGCGAGACGACCCTGTTCAACACGAACGAGGGGCGCTACGACGTCACCCAGTTCCCCCAGTACGACTGCGCGGCCTTCGGCTCCCCCGACTACTTCAGCTACGTCGCAGGGGGGCTCAAGACCTTCATGGACGACCACTACGTCCAAGACGTCAGGAAGGGGCTGAAGGGGCTCAAGGGCAAGCCATACGCCCTCTTCTACTCCCACGGAGGTGGGGGCGACGTCAGGGAAGCGATGGTCGACCTCTTCAAGAGAATCGGAAAACAGGTCGGCGAGCCGGTGGAGTCGTCCGGTAGGCCAAGCCGAGACGTCTTGGAGAAGTGCAGAGCCCTAGGCAAGGAGCTGGCCGCCGCCGTTCGCAAAAGATGATCATGGCCCTCTTTTTTTAAACGCCAGCTTCCAGCGGTTAATTCGCAACCATTTTTATAAGCATAAGGATAAGAGGCCGAGTTCTCGCATAGTGAGCGTATAAAAAGCGCCTGGAAAGCAGATATCACGCTGCCTTTCTCATGGTCTCCTTTATCACAAAAATGGCCAGGAGAGCGCCTAGGGCCGAGAGGCACACGCTCAGGGCGAAGAGCGCGTGCACGCCTAGGACTGCCGAGACGACCCCAGAAACGGCTGGGCCGGCGAAGCTACCCAGGTCCCTCATCAGCCTGTAGAAGCCGAAGGCCCTTCCCCTCGTCTCCGCCGTCGAGACGTCGGCCACTATAGCGCTCGCCACAGGGTGGAAGAAGCCCGTCCCGAACCCCAACGTCAAACAAGCAACGACTAGGGCCGAGGGGGATCGAAGGAAGAGAAAAGCTGCGTAGCTCAACGCCGTTGTGAGCATGCCAACGGCGATTGGGGGCCTCCTACCGACCCTGTCTGATATCGGTCCGGCCGTTAGGGAGCCAATCGCCGTGCTGCCCGAGAACCCTATGAACAGGGTTGGGAGGAACCCGATGGGAACGTCGATCGTCTCGGTCGTGTAGAGGGGGATCGCGGCCATGAACAGCGAGTGCGTGTACATGAACAGGAAGGCGCTGAACATGCCCGTCAAGTACTCCCTGCTCATGAGCCCTCTCAGACCGCTGAAGTCGAATGCCCTGCCAACCTTCTCCTGCCCCTCCGTCGATCCTCTAATAACATAGAGGCACACAAAGAATGAGAAGAAAGCGAAGGCCGCCGCCAAGCCGAATACTGACCTGACGTCATACGCCTTGGACAGTGGCCCCGACAGCGCAGTACCAACCAGAATAGAAAAACCGTTAACGCCCTCGTAGAGCCCAAGGGCGAGTGCGCGCCTGGTTGGGCCCGACGCCTCGACCATGGAGGTCATAAGGGCCAGGAAGAAGAGCGCCTGCCCCGCCCCGTAGAGCACGAAGGAGAGGACGACCTGCTCGGTCGAACCGGCGAACGTTATGATGATGAAGCTCACGGCTATCGAGAGGGCGCCTACGGAGGCAAGCCTCGTCCTCCCGTACCTGTCCGTGAGGAATCCGCCGACGGGCCCCATACCCGCCTTGACCAATCCGATTATCGAGATCAGCGCCCCGACCAGCAGATAGGACGCCCCCACGAAGTCAGTTGTATACAGGGAGATGAGGGGCTGGATCATCCCATAACCGATGAACATAGAGGAAAGGGCTAAGGCGAACCTGAGAACCCTGCCCAGGAAAACCCTGTCCTCGGCACGCAATCCCTGCAGCCTCAACAAAATCGCCGCGTTTACGTGAAAAGGCTTTCGTACCATTTTTTTTAAAATAAACGGCGTTCCGAGCCGATCACTAGGACGACCATAACGGGCTGCGATCCGGTGCGGAGATTCATGGGCTCAACACATGTCTGCATGGCTGTTCTGCGGTATAGAACACGATATCTTAACCTGTTCGAAACCATGGTATTATACCTGATCGCCCCCTTATGGTATACGAGGTGCAATCGAATGAACATCAAGCTGAGCACCGTACTTGCCCTGTTCATAATCGGGGCCTTCCCCGCCCTCTCCATCTACGCGTGGCAGACGGGGAGAGCCAACGTCTCCGAAGACACCTTGGCGGTCGACACAGCGATCGCCTTCGTGAAGAACGCGCCCACCTACGGCTTCGACGGCATCCCTGGGACGCTCATGGTTCTTGATACGAAGATCCTCGAGAGCTACCCGGTCCAGTACGTCGTCACAATCGCGTTCGAGTCTAGGCAAGCCGGATACGGCGATCGCAGCGGGCAGGTGCTGGCCCAGGTGATAACCCGTCACGTGGCCACTGTCAAAGTTGTGAACAACAAAGTGGTCTCTGCCGTCTTGGACGACGTTTGGGACGAGCTGAACCAGCGTGGGATAGGCGAAGGCAGCGAGGAGCCCCCGAAGGAGTTCAAGGCGCCCGAGTTCGCGAGGGACACGGCGATCGACTTCATCCTCCGGAGCCACGGGGACCTGAAGGGCGTAAAGGCCCCCTCAACCTGGGAGGTGAGGGACCTGACCCCGGAGGGGCTGCTTGGCTATTCGAAGCTCGAGTACGCCGCAGTGGGCTGGACAGTGGATGTCGGCTGGGCCGTCGTCTTGAACCCCAAGTACACCGTCGAGGTGAGCTTCACCGGTGAGAAAGCCTTCCACTGGGAGGGGACGGTGGACCAGAACGGGGTCGTGACGGAGAACAGCTTCAAGCTGGGGAAGTGACCCGGACCACAATCCCAGGCACCCCACCTAATCCAACTGTCATATCTTCCGGATTCCAACATTTTTTTGATGATCTTTTCCAAGACTACTCGAAAAAGTGGTAAGACCACTAGGCCCTCACGAAAACGCATGTTTTAGTGCTGGTCGTCTCTCCGGGTAGGGCGGTTTCTCCGGATTTACTAGCTACTTGTTCAACAGCTGGGGTTCCTGTGAGTTCTGAAGAATTAGCTGTTCAGGAGGATCCAACGGCCTCGCAGAGCAGGATGCAGTGGGGCCACTTTCTCCTCAGCTCGCGCGTCCACCCCTCGATGAGCTCGGCCCTTTTCGCGCCCCTGAGCTTCCTCAGGCCGTCCTTTATCTTCGGGTTCGCCGCCTCCAATCCCTCGAATTTCTTACAGCCATCTAGCCCTCCGCACCGGCTGCAGTCGTTCAACCCCTTCCCCTCTGCGCAGGCCCGTATGCCGCATTCGGGGATGCCGCCGCCCTTCCTGCACCCCGGGCAGAGGCCCATCGCCTGGATGGACGAGAGCCCCTTCATGAACTCGCCGAAGTCGAAGTCCTTGGGTGCCCACCTCTCCAGCCCGTAACTCTTGGCGAGCTCCTCGTATCTCCTGGTAAGCTCTATTATCGCCCCGTTGCCTGCCGCGCAGCTGCCGCACCATATTCCGCAGAAGCCGATCTGGCTCCTTGCGGCGTCGAAGCCCTTCGTTACCAATCCCTCGCATCTCCGAGCGTTCTGATATTTACAACGATGTGGACATTTAAAGAAACAACGGTTCACCGCAAGTCGGGGGCTGAGCTTTAAGGTTCAGATTCAAACAGGCTTTTTAGGGCGGCGGAGGCGCGGAATCCAGGCCGGCACCTGCCTTCGGTATGCCTCCCACTGCTCCCCGAACTTCAGGGCTAGGGTTCTCTCCTCGAGCCTCGCTCGGTAGGCTATGCCCGGGAAGTTCAGCAGGAAGAACACGAAGGTCCACGTCCGATAGATCAGGATGCCCCCGAGCGCGACGAGCAGCACGCCCAGATACATCGGATGGCGCACGAAGGCGAATGGGCCCTCGGTGACAAGCCGATGATCCGCGTACAGCCGCACGCCGAAACCGCTTGAGACGTTGTACATGCTGCTGAGGGCCAGCCGGCCCCAAAGGACCAGTGCGAGCCCGGGGAAAAAGAGCAGCCCCCCAAGGGCCAGGGCTATGGTCCTCGCCTCCTCAGACAGAGCCAGGGGCACCGGCCTCCACAGGGCGTAGCAGACGCCGAAATAGAGGACGCTGAACACAACGTAGAAGGGCCCGGAGAGCACCCTCTGCGGGCTCCCGGTCGTGAGACCCGGAGTCCTCCTCAGCCCGCGCGCCATCCCCCAGAGCACGACGCCCAGGGTCAGGAGCACTGCCATGATGCCGGCTGAGCCGACCCACCACTCGACGGCGTCCAGGCTCATACCGTTCGAATTCTGAACCAAGAGGGGAATTAAGGGTATCTAGGGCTCTAGGGTGCCTCGAATCCCCTCCGAACTACTTCTTCAGCGTGGAGAGCAGGGCCTCGAGGCTCTCAACGTAGCCGGGGTCCATCCCGTGTTCCCTTGCCCCCTTTATCATGAGGCCGACGTACCTGCGGGTCGGCGTGAACGGCCCCCTCGGGTCCGTCGTCCTGTAGGTCTCCGCCTCGAGGAGCTTCCCATCCTCGTCCACGACGAGGACCTTCTGCCGGTAGTAGAACCCCTCGGGGACCGCCTCTACGATGTCGAGACGCTTCATCTCATCGACCGGCACCTCGTAGACGACGCCCCTCGCAACCTTCCCGGGGGCGGGCTCAACCCCAGTCACCCCGCCGCCGTAGGTCTTGGACATGTAGTTGAACTGGACCTCGAAGTTCGGCAGGACGGCCCTGGCCACGAACCTGGCTCTCGGGCAGTGCCTTCTGAGGGTCTCTGAGTCCAGGAACGAACCGTAGGAGAAGTACAGCATGTGAACCGATGGCGCCGTTTAAAAATAAGAAATTTTCCAGGTTTGCCATCGATAAACAATTAAACAAAAAGAAATTGGCTGTAATTTCAGAGGATGTCAGTCGCTTGTTTCCCATGCATAGAAGAATCGGTCGGCCCTAGCTCACTTTTTTCTACCTGAAAGGGATTCCAGCTTCTGCCTTCTTTCGGCTTTTTGTTTTGCCACCGATTCGAAGGCCCTTGAGATGCCGGCAAGTGCCCTGGTTCCCTCGCTGGCATCTGCACAGAATCTATAGCTCTTCTCCTCGATGGACAGGGCCATTTTAAGGGCGTCTGAGAAGCTGGTGTGGGGCCTCAGCTCAGTGTTAATCTCGTAATCGCTTTCCCTTAACTCTGCGAGGGGGAAGCCCCCCTCGAACGCATCTGTTATCCCCTCCCTGTACGTCCTCAGAACCATCTCCTTCTGCCTCCTGCTCTCCCGGGCGAAGGCCCGGAAGGTTTCCCTCCCCTCCGAGTACTTCTCGTTTTTCGCCATTTCATCATAGAACTCTTCGGTCTTGTCCTCGAGCCTCCCATAGAAGCTGATGAACATGCTCGCGGTGCTCAGCATCTAGAACCACCTTGAGATCACCACCTTCTTCTCGGTGAAGAACTCGATTGCGTCCCTCCCCTGCCCGTGGAGGTCACCGAAGAAGGAGTCCTTCATCCCGCTGAACGGGAAGAAGGCCATCGGCGCCGCGATCCCGACGTTGACGCCGATGTTTCCGGCATGGACCTCGTACTGGAACTTCCTTGCCTCCCTGCCGCTGGAGGTGAAGATCATCGCAGAGTTGCCGAAGGGGCTCTCGTTGATCATCCTAATGGCCTCGTCGAGGTCCTTGACCCTCAGGACGCACATCACGGGCCCGAATATCTCCTCCCTAGCGATCACCATGCCCTTCGTCACGCCCTCGAAGATCGATGGGCCGAGGAAGGAGTCAACAGGGTAGCCGCCAGCGACCTCAAACTTCCTGCCGTCGAGGACGAGCCTCGCCCCCTCGGCCAACCCCTTCTCGATATAGCCCAGCACCCTGGTCTTCTTCTCAGGCGACTTCAAGGGGCCCATCTGAACGCTCTCGTCGAGCCCGTACCCAACCCTGATTCTCCTCGCCGCTGCGACCGTCTTCCCCATGAAATCTCTTTGGAACTTTTCGTCTTCGCCGACGATGACCAGGTTGGCCCCAGACAGGCAGCGCTGCCCCGTGTTCCCGTAGAAGGACGTCATGATCGAGGAAACCGTAGCGTCAACAACTGCGTCGGGCATTACGACGAAGAAGTTCTTCGCCCCGCACTGCGCCTGGACCCTCTTCCCGTGGGCGGCGCCCTCCCTGTAGACCACGTCCCTGCCCGTGGGGGTTGAGCCGACGAACGACACCCCCCTTATGTCGGGGTGCCTCAGGATGGCCCCAACGACCTCCCTTCCGCCGTGGACCATGTTCACGACGCCGGGGGGGAACCCGACCTCGTCCATGAGCTCGAACAGCTTCGTCATGCTCATGGGCGTCTCGCTCGAGGGCTTCACGACATAGGTGTTCCCGGTTGCGATGGCGTAGGGGATGAACCAGAGGGGGACCATCCAGGGGAAGTTGAAGGGGGCTATGCAGGCGAAGACGCCGAGGGGCTGCAGGATGACGTACTCGTCTATGCCGCTCGCTATATCCTCGAGGTTGTACCCCATCATGAGCGAGGGGATCCCCGTCGCCACCTCGACGTTCTCGATCCCGCGCCTCGTCTCCCCCCTGGACTCGTCGATCGTCTTCCCGTGCTCCATCGTGCCGATCCTGCTTATCTCCTCGAAGTTCTCCTCGATCAGCTCCTTCAGCCTGAAAAGGTACCTGACCCTCGTGAGGGGGGTCGCCCTCCTCCACTCCGGGAAGGCCGTCTTCGCCGCCTTCACCGCCGTGTCGACGTCCTCGGCGTTCGAGACGGGTACCTCGCCGATTTTCTTCGTCGTCGCCGGGTTGACGACGTCCATTACCTTATCCGATCTGGGCTTCACCCATTCGCCGCCGATGTAATTTTTTAGGATCTTCACTCCCTTGATTGGTTCCTCTAGAACAACCATAGCCCCATTTCCTCCCTCGAACTTTCCTCTGTGCGTATATAAAATTTTGCGGCACATGAAAATGGAGGATTAGGATAAAAACGTATGTTACATTAAGAACACATAATATTCGTGATAGTAAAGAGTACAATTATCATAAACAAAATATTGAATTACTTAAATTGTTTACAAAACTTATCAAAATAATAATTGCTGAAAAATACCCTTCTCGACTGTGACCCTCATCCCACGTTATGAGCTGCTGGCTATCTCCCAGATAAGCATCCTCTTCACTTTTAGTCATACACGATCTAAAAGGGCTTCGAAGGCATGGCCATGACCACTCACATGTAAGATTGAATAGAAAGGCGGGGTAGGGTTTAAACCCGGCTTCAGCTGAGGTCTTCAGGGATGACCTCGGCCGTCTTTGCCAGCCTTCACCCGAAGATCCTCAGCGGGCTCAATGCCCTCGGCATAAGGGAGCCGACGCCTCCTCAGGAGATGGCCATCGGCCCGATCTCGCGCGGGGAGAACGTCCTCCTAGTGGCGCCGACGGCGAGCGGGAAGACGGAGGCGGCGCTCCTCCCTGTCTTCGACGCCCTCCTCAGGGAGTTACCGCGGGCCGAGGGCATAGAGGTCGTCTACATCACGCCCCTCAGGGCCCTTAACAGGGACATCCACAGGAGGCTCATGTTCTGGGCCGACCATCTCGGAATAGATGCGCAGGTCAGGCACGGCGATACGCCCCAGAAGGTTCGCAGGATGCAGACGGCGAGGCCGCCGAGGGTTCTCATCACAACTCCGGAGACCCTTCAGGCGATCCTCCCGGTCGGGGCCATGAGGCAGCACCTGAGGAGCGTCAGATGGGCCATCGTTGACGAGATCCACGAGCTCGCGGCCTCTAAGAGGGGCGCCCAGCTCACCCTTGGCCTCGAACGCCTCGAGCGAGTCGTCTCCGGCCCCCTCCAGCGCGTCGGCCTCTCGGCGACGGTCGGCAACCCGGAGGAGGTGGCAAGCTTCCTTGGCGGGCAAAGCCCAGTGAGGGTCATAGAAGTCGAGGTCGACAAGAGGTTCAGGTACGCCGTCGAGTTCCCGGAGCCTCAAGACAGTGACTTCGACCTTGCGGGGGACCTGAACACGACCCCAAAGGCCGCCTCCCGCCTCGGAAGGATAAGGGACCTGATAAGGGAAAAGCGTTCGACCCTAATCTTCGTCCAGGGGAGGGGGCAGGCCGAGAGCCTTGGCCACAAGCTCGGGAAGATCGATCCCCTCGTCGAGGTCCACCACGGCTCGCTCTCGAGGGAGCAGCGACACGCGATAGAGGACCAGTTCAAGGCCGGGGGGCTCAGGGGCATCGTCTGCACGTCGACGCTTCAGCTCGGCATAGACGTGGGGGACGTTGACCTCTGCATCCAGTACCTGAGCCCCCGCCAGGTCTCGACCCTAATACAGAGGGTCGGGCGCGCTGGCCACACCCTTGGAAGGCGATCCGAGGGGATACTCATAGCCGCATACGGGGAGGACGCCCTGGAGTCCATGGTGGTCGCCGGCCGGGCCAAGCGGGGCGACCTGGAGCGTACGGAGATGCACCTTGGGGCGCTCGACGTGCTCGCCCACCAGGTGGTGGGCCTGACGCTCGACTTCGACAAGATCGGCGAAGACGAGGCATACGGGATCATAACCCGCGCCCACCCGTTCAAGGGCATCGACAGGGAGGAGTTTGGGGGATTCGCCAAGTTCCTGGCCGAGATAGGGCTGATCTCAAAGAAGGGGTATGAGATGGGGAAGAGGAAGAGGGGCAGGATGTACTACTTCGAGAACCTCGGGATGATCAACGACGAGCGGAGGTACCCATTCATCAACGTCGTCACGGACAAGGTCATCGGCACGGTTGGCGACGAGTTCTGGAGCCTTAGGGCGAGGCTCGGCCTCAACGTAATCCTGCGGGGGAGGGTCTGGAGGATCATCCAGATCGACGACGAGAGGGGGGTTCTCCACGTCCTACCCTCAGACGATCCCCTCGGGGCGCTCCCGGGGTGGGACGGAGAGCTGATCCCCGTCCCAAGGGACGTCGCCCAGGAGGTAGGGGACCTGCGGGAGGAGATCTTCGAGGAGATCGAGAGGCTCGGATCCATGGAGGAGGCCGTCAGGGCTCTCTCAGATAGGCTCGGGGCGGACGAGGCAGCCGTGAAGGCTGCGGCGAAGGAGGCCGATGACCACGTCAAGGCCGGTTTCCCGCTCCCGACCAGGCGTCGGATCCTCCTCGAGGCCTACGAGAAGTACCTCGTCGTACACAGCACGTTCGGGGAGAGGGTGAACAGGACCTTCGGCGCCATCTTCGACGCCATCCTCTCCGACCACGACCTCATCTACATCTGGTGGAACGACCCCTACCGCATCCTGATTGAGGCACCCAGGCGCATCGACAAGTTCGACATGAAAAAGATCGAGGAGGTCCTCCTCCACATCACCGGCGAGGAGGCGGAGAGGAAGCTCGAAGAGTTCATGGAGGCCAGATTCCCCTTCGGGTACAAGATGAAGTTCATAGCCGAGAGGTTCGGCGTTATCCCCCGCGGGAAGACCCTCGACTCCAGGACCCTGGAGAACCTGTACGTAAGGTACAAGGACACGCCGATCTACAGGGAGACCCTGAGGGAGGCCCACCAGGAGAAGCTGGATCTGCCATCCGTTAAGGAGATCCTGGCCGGCATCACCTCCGGGCGCGTAAAGGTCGCAACGGTCTTGGTCGGCTCCCCGAGCCCGCTGGCCAGGCACATCTTGGAGGAGTACGCCGATGCCGCAGAGCTGATGGAGTCAGCCATCTCCGTCGGGGACCAGCTTGAGTACATGAAGAAGAGCATCCAGGCCCGGCAGGTCAGGCTCGCATGCATGAGCTGCGGGGGCTGGAGCACGGCGGCGAGGGTCAGGGAGTTCGGCGATAGGCCGGTGTGCGGGGGCTGTGGCTCAGGCCTTCTGGCCGTGCTCCGCAGGCATCAGGACCCAGAGGCGTTTCTCGCCATCCTCGGGAGGTGGCGGAATAATGAACGCCTCACTGAGGATGAGAGTGCGACCCTCACCAACGGGAGGAAGACCGCCGACATGGTCCTATCCTACGGGAGAAAGGCCATAGAGGCCCTGATGGTGCAGGGCGTGGGTCCGGTCACGTCCTACCAGGTCCTCTCCAGGATGCACAAGGACGAGAGGGGATTCTACGCCGACCTCCTCAAGGCCAAGATACAGTACATGAAGACCAGGCAGTACTGGGACGAAAAAGAGAGGGGGTAGATTAAGCCTCGACGTCCAGTGCGAAGTTCCTGTGGGCCAGCGAGGCGCCGGCGTTCAGGGCGGCGGCTATCTGAATTGCCTCTGCGATCTCCTCCTTGGTGGCCCCCGCCTTTAGGGCGGCCCTAGTGTGGCCGTCGATGCAGTAGGGGCACCGCGTCAGGTACGTGCACGCCACTGCCACGAGCTCCTTCGTCTTCTTGTCGAGCCTCCCGGGAGCGAAGACCTTGCTGTTCCACTCGTTAAAGGCCTCCATGACCGCCGGGTCGAAGAACCTGTTCACGCTCGGGTCTCTTTCCTTTCTGTAGAAATACCCCGAATCCGCCACGTTTCGATATCACCTTTTGACGGTACACCATGAAGCATGCTCTTAATAAATGGAATGCACGAGCCCTCGAAAAAATGCTCTAGCTTGGCAGCAGCCCCGAGATCGCCGCGATCGTGTTCTCGATCCCGTTGGCAAGCCCCTTCGAGTTGATCTCGTTCAGCTTCTCTGCGCGCCCGCTGTCTGAGAGGAGTGTCTCAACGAGGTTCAGGAGCCTCTCCCCGCTCAGCTCGTCCTGATGCATCGCCTCCGCCACCCCGAGCTCCCTCGCCCTGCGGGCGTTCGCGTACTGCTCCGTGTGGTTGGGCGTCGGGATGATTATGGACGGCTTACCGTAGCAGATGCTCTGCATTATCGTGTTGTGGCCCCCCCTGCAGACGACGAGGTCGCACGCCTTAAGGTACTCGTAGCGGTCCTCTACCCAGGGGATCTTCGTCAGGGCTCCGGAGGAGACAGGCGCCGAGCCTCCCTCTGGCGTCCCCATCGACATCACGACCCTGTACCCATCGGGAAAACCCTCGAAGATCGGCTCCAGCAGCCTGATGAGGGGCTCCCGCTCCTGCCGGGGGCCGCTTATCGCGGCGTATATTAGCCTCTGACCACCAACGGCGCCTGCTTCCCGCCTCACCCTCCCGGTGTCCTCAACCTCGTCCGGCCTCCTCTCCAGGACGCAGCCCACCATTCGGACGAGGTGTCTGTATGGGGCCGGGATGCGCAGGTTGTCCAGGCATATCGTGTAGGGCTCAGGGAAATCCGGGATCAGTATGACATCGCTTGACCCCCAGCCTCGGCTTAGCAGCGTCAGGATCCCCCCGTCAATGATCCTTGAAAGCGTCTGGTTTTGATTGCTCTTGGGCACCATGGGCTGGAACTGGTTGATCATCAGGGCGACTGGCAGCCCGAGGAGCTTGCCTGCCACGACGGCCGAGAGGCGCGTATCCGAGAATACAACGTCGGGCCCGAAGGCCTTAACGTACTCCATCTCCGATGCGACCTGCTGCATGAACCGAAAGACGGAGGGGACGCCCTGAGTGACGATCGACTCGCGAAGGTCGATCCTTCCTGTGGAGTCCGACGTGAGGCTGATGGCGGGGGAGGAGACCACCGGGAAACCCCGCCGCTTGACGTAGTCGACTCCGTCCAGATAGGTTGAAAACATGACCTCTGCCCCCCTCTTGACAAGTTCCTCGGCTATGGGCAGGGATCTCCCCACGTGGCCGAGCCCGATCCCGCATGGGCTGAAGTAGACCTTGGCTCCTCCGAGGCCGTCCAAAAGCAGTGACTTCCCGCTATCCTCGCTGAAGCTCCACCCTTTTAATTGGGCCCCTGGGCTCCTCCTCCGCAAAGATTATCGCCTGAAACCTCGAGATCTCCGTCCCCGGGAGGAGCCAGGCGTCGGGCGGGAGCCAAGCCTTGATGCAGCACTGTGTGAGGAACTCCTCGGCGTCCCACCCCCACTCTACCGGGACCTGGGGGAGGAGCAGCCCCCGATTAGAGCCGCGCGAGACGATGAGGCCGTCCTTGCCGACCTCGACCCTGTTGGAGTATTGATCGGGCCTTTCTACGGAGATCTTCTCAGGGGGCGTTAGGACGCTCACCTCTATAACGATTGAGTCCATCTCCCTAGCAGACATCGGCTCGAATCTCGGATCCTTCAGTGCAGCGCTGATCGCAGAGTCGACTACGGCCTCGGCCAGCGGCATCATCGGGTAGGGGAAGCCTATACACCCCCTGAGGCTGTGTGAGGCCCCGGAGACCTTGTTGAGGGTGACGAAGACCCCGCATTTTAGCCTCAGTTTTTCCGATGCGTCGGCAGGGGCGATCGTCTTCCCCGTTTTGAGCCTTGTCTCAATCGCCCTTCGAGCAAGCCTGACCAGGTACTCGCCCTCGTCCAAAGTCAGCTCGAAGCCCATCTGAACACCCTTCGTTATTCACGTGTCTGGAGAACTTATAAATCATGTTCGGAGTCTAAAGGGGCGACCTAACGAGCCTGCACGCCTCCTCGACCATCTCCACGATGTTCCTCCAGTGGCTTCCCCTCCAGAAGACCTTCCCGCAAGAATCGCAGACCCAGAAGTCGTCGTAGGCCTCGTACGTGCGAAGAGGGATTCTGTAATACAAGGCCGTTTTGTCCTCAGACCGGAGGCTGGCGCCGCAATTTGGGCACCGGGAGCACTCCGGGTCGAGGTCTAGGTTGAACCTCCTCGAGATAGAGGCCAAGCTCCTGGCTTCGCCACCCCCCTCGACGAGCTGGGCCACAAGCCCCGCCCTTATGGCCTTCCTGTATAACAACCTGTCCCGAGTGAGCAGCACAAACCCCTCTTTCGATGCCCTTTCAATGAGCTCCTCGTCTGAGGCCTTCCTGACATAAACGGCATCATAACCGCATATCCTCAACCATCTGGCTAAACCACCGAGCATGCCATCAAGTAGAAATCTCAGGCCTCTAGCTGATTCACTGTCAACCTTTGATGAACAACCAGACCGTGAATTTGTTCTTCGGTCCTTGTCGGGAATCATTTGCGATCTACGCTCGGTCTACGGATAAAATGTTCGTGGTAGAAAATTTACAGCCTCATCAATTTTATTAGATCTATGCCTCTCTTTCCTCAGCCCTGCAGTCCTCGCAGATGAACTCGCCTGAGACGGACCTAAGGTTGGTCGAGTACAAACCACAGACGTCGCAGTAGCCAACGAGGGAGGGGCCGGTCGGCATGCTCCTGCCGTGTATGCGCGAACGCTCCCTGGCGATCTCGATCAGGGTTGGCATGACCCTGAGGATGTCTTTGTCCGTTATCAGGCCCTCGAGTTTGCCCTTGTATGTCACCCCGAGCCTCCTGATGTTCAGCCTGCCCATCATCCTCATCGCCTCCTCCAAAGAGGTGTCGGGGTCAATGACCCTTAATGGAGAAGACATTATGTCCTTCACCTTCACGTCCTTGGGCACCGTGCCCTTCGCGATCACCCTGAAGACCAGGTCCCTCTCTGTGACGATGCCCACGGGCTGACCATCCTTTTTACTTACTATGATGACGGCCCCTATGCTCCGATCGCTCATAGTCTTTGCTGCCTCGACGACGCTTCGGTCCTCACCTATCGTCACAACAGGGCTCGACATCGCCTCGCGGACGACCATCTTCCCCGTCAGGTCGAGATCCAAGCGAAGTATCTCTCCCGCGAATCACATTTGCAAAGTATATAAAATAGGTTGCTCTCAAATCCCAACATCTGTTGCCACCGTTCAGTTATGTTATCCTGAAGAATCTACAACGGGGTATGCTACCTCAAGTTAGCAGTGATCGCCTTTGACCCGTATCACGAATTAGCTCTAAAGAGAACTCGAATTAAGTTACATATCTGCAGGCAGTGTTACATTTACTGCATACGATCGTCTGGTTTTCGATGTCATCTGTCAAATTCACATGGATCCAGCTTCCGCAGCCGCCACATTTGAAGAGGTATTCCTCATCGCCCCCGTTCCCATCGGTACACCTCAGGACCGTCTGAGACTCCAGCAACGAATGGGATACGATTGGCCTCCTGAGGCCCAGCCTTGATGCCTTTTGCCTTATGGCGTTGGCGGTCCTCATCGGGAATGTGTCGATTATGTCCTCAAAGGGTCTTACAGAGAGATAGAGAAGCCTTAATTTTCCGACCTCCTCCTCCGACCACAGTCTTCTCTCAAACATACGGGGTATCCTCTATCGTCGCAGATGGATTGAAATCTGGCGTGGATCAGACTATTTGGATGCCCAAAGGCCCGCTCCTGTTTGATCGGCGATCCGAGGACCAATCATCTGATCATTGGTCCTACAGGATGCACTTCCCGTTCAGGTCTTCGTAACTCTTGGCCCACGCTTTTGGGTTCCATCATCCAACTCCAGATGCCTGGGCCTTTGTTTCCATCTTCACCCGAGCGGTTCTCCACGCTTTGGCTATAGAACGGCGGCGATTATTTAAGATGGTTCCGTTGCAGGGAAACCACATTATCCGGAGTCGTCGTCGCCGAAACTTATCTGTGTTTTGTTTTAGTTATGTAAAGAACATCTCGATGAATTGAGACAACTCACGGGTTGTGATGGGCGGCAAAAAGAGCCTCTGCTAAAGATCTCGTGTTTACACGTATCCTTAGGAAGGCTTCCTCGAAATGAGAGGCTAACCCTTGGTAGGCTGGAGTTCGAACATTTTTCACTGGAACACAAAAACTCATTGGCATGCGGATTTAAATTTTTACAAAAGGTTTAATGGAATCCCGTCCACTCATATCTAGTGCCACATGGAAGTCCACTATCTCTCAGAACCCAAATTCAGGAACCCCGTCATGATCGCCGCATGGCCCGGTATGGGTTACCTTGCGAAGATCTCCGCGGACTACCTCCGCCGCCGCCTGAGGGCCGAGCTATTCGCCGAGATAGCATATTTTCAAAACGCGATCGTCTACAAGAACAGCCTGGTTGAGCTCCCGCCCCTCAAACACCGGTTCTACGCCGTGCCGCGGAGGCACCTAATAATCTGCGTCGGCGACGCGCAGCCCTCCACCCCCGAGGAGGCTCTGAGGCTCGCCGAGAAGGTTACTGATGTAGCCACGCGTTTCAATGTAAAGCGCATCTATACGATGGCCGCCTACCCAAATGAATACGATTCGGAGCCGCAGGTCTACGGTGTCTATACGGACGAAAGGATCAGGGACGAGCTTGAAGGGAACGGCGTGGTATTCATCGAGGGCGAGGGCACGGTCAACGGGTTGAACGGCATCCTCATCGGCGTGGCCAAGAACAGGGGGATCGAGGGCGTCTGCCTCATGGGGGAGATCAAGTACGCAAACGTGCCCCAGCACCTGTCCTCGAAGGCGGTCCTGGAGAGGCTGACCAAGATCCTCGGCCTGGAGATCGACACGAGTCAGCTGGAGAGGAGGGCGAGGAAGATAGACGCCACGATCAGGAAGAACCTCGGTGAATACGAGGAATACGAGCAGCCCCTGAAGAAGGACGAGAAGGCTCTCAAGTACATAAGCTAAATTTATATATTTTGTTGAGTTGGAAATTAGCTCTCTTTATTAGTATTATCAACCCTATAGGTCAATATTAAGATAGATAGAGTATTAGATAAGAATATATAACCTTTTTAAGTATATGAAATGTTTGTTTATTAAATCAGTTAAAATTTAGTAGGATTATTTTTTAGCATCTATCCACACCATAATGAATGGAGGGCCGTTTGGATACTCTATTGGTGTTGGTATAGGAGATCCTGGAAGACGCTTCCAATTTGCACCTTTCCTCTCATAAACATCTATTTGATAATCGGGTGATGGCTCAGAGACAGGAGTAGTGGCTACGACATCATCCCACTCTTTAGATTTAGATTGATAAATTACATCCCAATGATCAGGCCCTTCAGTAACGTTCAATAATTGAATCTGATACTCACCACCCTGAGGATTATGTACGATTACGCATATACCATATGAGGTAGTTGACCATCCTCCGCCAGTATAATAAAGGGTACCAGAAACGCAATAGAATACATTACCCCTCTCAGTAGTTACTTTAACATCTGCAGTATAGCCCTCCTCTAGACCAAAAACTTCAAAGGACCCTAAAATTGCCTCAGAATTTGATGGGATCAACATGTTTGTGGCATTATATTGATCATTTATCCATACCCTTATTATTTTCACCGGTACATTTCCTTTATTTTTTACTTTTACCTCTATTTTTTGAACATCCGGATATGTATATATGATTAAATCTTCTCTTTTTCTTTCATCATCTTCAATTTCAGCTTCATGAACTTTTTGGGTATAGATGGTATCGGCTTGTTTCATGACAAGAAACATTGGTACTACTGACGTAAACAGTATTCCTATGAAAATGAGGGTCCCCAGTATAGTTGAGACCCCTTTCCTTTTTTTAATGGGCATAATATTTGTAGTATGCATCGTTCTGCCTCCTACTATGAGCTTTTATCGATACCTCATCACCACTTACCAATGGACTACCTTCAAAACTCACATCTATCCTTACTAAACCCTCTGAAATTATGCTAGTTTCTATTGTCGATTTGTAGGTGCCAGTTGCATTCGCATATAAATCTATAACGATATCAACATCACCATAATTGTAAACCCATACATATAATGTGCTTCCATCACTGCTATTGCCCACGTTTTCTATCATAAAACGTTCAGTTACCTCTTTTAAAAGGCTCATCGTACCGTTGATATAATCATTCGCTACAACAGTAGTAGCGCTTTTTGAGTAAGACCAGATTGCGCCTCCAACCGTGATAACGACCGCAGATAATATGATGGTGGCGACCACCGGCGTGAGGCCTCGTCTACTGCGTACCGGCCATCTAAATTCATCCAAGGTTCATGCCACCTCCTAGAGACATGTTGGCCACTACCCAGATACCCCCCATCGAGACGAGGGTGAGAAAGATTGCATGCTTGAAACCTGCCGATATCCTCCCTGAGGTTATTTTCCCAGTGACGATCCCCAGTACCCATGAGTGTAGGGCGAGTGGTGTGAGGAGTATCCTGTACAGAGTGACGTGGGCGATCGATACGCCGAGCCCCGACATGCTCGAGAAGAACTGGAGGAACATGACTGTGGTCCCCGTCAGAAGCGCGGCTCCGATGTAAGGCACTATGGTCAGGGGCATGAGAACGGCCTTCTTCTCGTCTTCCAGCTGCTTCGTGGACTCCGAGAACTTGGCTAGTGTCTCCAGGCTCTCCTCGGTACCGCCTCCCACCTCTATTGTGTCTATTAGGAGGTACATGTTCACGAGGGCGAGCCAGTTGTGAACCTTCTCCTTGAACTCTTTGTAGATCTTACGTAATGGATAGCCCCAGTTCAACTTCATGCTGATCTTCAAAAGGTGCTTGGAGAAGGCTCCATAATCCTTGTTAGCCAGAGCGTGGATGCATCTCTCGGGCCCGAGGCCACTTTTACGCGTCTCAACTAGATCCCTGAGGAAGGAGTTGATACCCTGATTTGTTTTACCTTCTTTGCCGATCAAATAGCTGTCGGCGATGGCCCCCGGCAGCGATATTAATATCAAGGTCAAGGAGAGGCCCAGGGCAGCCTCCGTTCCACTTTCCATGTGTGTAATTTCACACAAAAAGGTCAAGAACTGCGTGAAAGGGGGGAAGATGAGGAAACTCTCATTGAAGAAGGGGAGTAACAATTGGGATCCCAAAAGAAACCCGAAAGGCAAGAAGGCCGCGAAGATCTTGTAAGTCTTCCAGTTGGATACCGGATAGCTCAACTGGGATGCGTCTGCAAAGTATATGAAGACCATAGATAAGCACGGGAGTATGACGAATGAGAAGAAGAAGAACATGTCCGGCGAGATCGTCATCCCCATAGTCGGAAGGGCCATCCCCATGACGAAGATGAGGAACAGGCCGAGGACGCCGAGGATGCCCACGATGGTGTACGCCTCCATGAGCATCCCCATGTTCTCCCCCAGCGCCTTGATCTTCGTGGAGAGGCTCTTGAACATGCTCTCGGTCTGGTTGTAGAGGTAGTGGAGGGTGTCACCGCCCGTCCTAACCGATGAGGCGTACCCGAGGAGGAGCTCCTTGTACTCCCTCATGTTGATGACCCTTGCGGCCTGCTCCATCGCCGTGACCGGGTCCACGCCCGTCGACATGACGATGGTGTCGATCCTGCTCACCTCCTTCTGCATGTTCGGGAGCAGGTCCATGTGGCGGAGCCTTAGAAGGCTCTCGAATGGAGACAGCCCCCCGCTGGTCATCGTGCTGATGTACATGGAAGCGTAGGGTATCTCGACCTTCAAACCGGAGACCCTGTTTGAGGCGCCGGTCTTTGGCAGGATGATCCCCATGACTATAACGATCACCGGAATGATTGCCAGGAATGGGACAAACAGGAAGCCGCCCTCGGGGATGAAGGGCAGAGCCGGTATGATCCCAACGATCCTCAGCATGAAGATCATAGTCGGGATGATGAGCGACACGAAGGCGACGAACCCTATCAGGCTGAAATAGACCTCCGGGTGTATCTTCATGTAGGCCGCGTCGAGGTCGTGCCCTATGCTCTTGAAGACCCTGCTAAGCCCCCTACCGAACCAGCCGAAGTAGGCGTAGCAGACGTCTCGGATGTTCAACTTCGCCACTCATTCCGTTTCATTTTTTTTCGATTGACGAGGAATTGGATCCCTGTTCCCAAGCATGGCTGCCCTGCCCAGCTTGGGCCCCTCCTGCTCCTGCTTGGCCTCGTCAGAGACCACGCTCGACAAGAGCTCCTCTATGCTCTTCGATTTTTCAGAAATCTCCTCTTTTCTCTTTCTCCCCGTCTTCTTGTCAGAAGACCTTTCATCCTTTTCTTCCTTTTTCATCGTATAATAGGAAAGCATCTTCTCGGCTACTTGCTTCTGATCATGAATTCCCTCACCGACTATCTCTGATATGAACTTCGTGCGAGCCTCTAATTCGTCAAGAATCGCCTGTTTGGAGACTCCGCTGCCTGTAGCAATCCGCTCTAAGAGGACGCTGTCTTCAAACCATGTCTCGAAGACGTCGCTCCGGGGGTTCCATATGGCGACCTCTCTGTACTGGTCGAACTCCTCGATCTCCCAAATGGTCCTGACCCTCCGGCCGAAGGTAAGCCCCTCCTTCTCTTGCGGCAGCTCAACGCGCTGAACGTGAAGGGCGCTGTTCATGAGGGGTATGTAGACCCTCGAAACATTCATCGGCGGAGATGTCAACCTCTTGACAACGTTGTCCAGGCTGTCGGCGTGCATGGTGCAGAGGCCTCCGTGTCCGGTTGCCAGCGCTTGGAACAATGTGTAGGCCTCTTCGCCTCTGATCTCCCCGACTATGATGTAATCCGGCCTGTACCTGAGGCTGACCTTAACGAGGTCGAAGATGTTGATCGAATGGGCTGAAGTCTGGCCGAACTGGAAGCTCTGCCTGCTGTGCAGCTGAGTCCAGTTCGTGAGGGGCGGCGTGAGCTCAGGGACCTCCTCCACTGTGACTAGCTTGTCGTTCTGGGACATCAGGCTAAGGAGCGCGTTCAGCATGCTCGTCTTACCCGCCCCGGTCCCCCCTATGATCATGAAGCTCATCTTGTGCTCCAGCAGTAGCCAGAAATATGCCGCTATCCTCTCATTGATCGTGCCTATCTTGATGAGGTCCACCACGCTGAATGGGTCCGCCCTGAACTTCCTGATGCAGAAGGTGCTCCCCTTCTGAGAGACCTCCTTCATGAAGGTTGCCGAGAGCCTGTGCTTCTCCGGAAGCATGCCGTCGAGCAGAGGCGTGGCGCTCGAGATGTGCTTTGAACACTTGTGCGCGAGCTTTACAATCAGGTCGTTAGCTGTCTGCTCGTTCGTGAAGATGATGTTGGTCGGGATGCTTTCGTACTTCCGATGCCACACATAGACGGGGGTGTTTAAACCGTTGTAGCTTATGTCCTCGATGTTCGGGTCAAACATCATGACATTCAGAGGGCCATACCCGGCCAGGTCCCTGACGACATAGTAGAACAGCTTGTCCCATCCTGCACCTGTGAACTTACCTAGGGCGCGGTAATACTTCTCCGCGACCTTCCCAGCCTCGTCGAAGACGTAATCCTTCGGGTTCATTTCCATATCGGCAGGCGGGTGCATCTCCTTGCCGAGTATGTCCATTATCTTCTTGAAGGAGTTGAACTCCTGCTCGTTTAGAGGGGCCTCGTCGACAAAGTAATGCAGGCCCTCGCCCAGGGACGAGTGCTTGACAATTTTCACACTGGCTAAAGGCTTGTTGATGTCGTACTTATCGACAATTTCGTAGTTTTTCTTAAACTCCTGGATTAAAACTCCTTGATCTACTTTTATGTCAGGTTCTTCCTCTTTCTTCCTGAACCTGTCTAGTAGACCCAAACATGACCCTTCCTCTAGATTATAAAAAAATTAAGAGAAAGCCTACACTAAGTCTACCAGTTTGATGTAGTCCATTCCGCCGGCGCTGTGCAGCTTCACGTTGATTGTTGTACCGGACGACAACGTACCGTAGGAACTTGATATGTATACATGAATCGTCGTGGCGTTACCGCTTGTGATGGTGGTACCCAACCAACTTAGACTTGTACTCATTCCGCCAGCAAGGATGGGTAAACCTTGACTGCAATTAGCCTGAGGTATCAGTACGTCGTTCACGAAGCACCTAATGAGAGTCGATGGCGCTGAACCAGTGTTCTTCAGCTCGAGCTGAACGTCCCAGCCTGCAGGTGGGCCAGTCACTCTTGTAGAATATCCGGTCTGTATCTCGACCTTCTCGAACTTGGTGTACTGGCTTGCGATTCCGCCCATCCAGTACGCGACAGCGACCGAGACGGTGATCGCTACGGCCACCAGAATGACTGTTGCTATTACGGGGCTCACGGCTTTCCGGCTCTGCGTCTTCCTCACTTTTCAATCCTCTCCAATCGGATTAGCTAGAAGTCCATCCAGCTTTAATAAATGAATTATGTATCAAAACGTTTTTATCAGTTATAAATATCAAAGAGGTAATAATTCAAATCCTTTTTATAAATAAGTATTTAGAATTAATTTAATCATCGATAGAAAGTCGAAAACCACAGCTTCTTTTCTCATAATCTCACGTGTAAAACCAAATAAAAGGGAAAATTGAAACATAATGGGCTGTAATGCGATTTAAGCCCCTTTCATTTCTTTGAGCGTCGATATCTTTGTTCGCTCTTCTTGTTGTTGTTCTTGCCTTTCGCCATCTTCTGCGCCAAGGATTTGGGCAGTATCGGGGCCAAATGAGATCGCCCAATGTAAAGTACAATAACAAGGATAACGCATGCGAAACCCGCGGTTCCATAGAGCAATGGAGGGGCCACGAGCGTCAGGCCTGCAATAAAGATCTTATCGATTATGTTCAATGGGACTGCGCTGAACTCCATGAGCTCGCTCTGCGACCTGGCGTAATAAAGTCCGTCCCCAATTTTCGATAAGACATTCCAGGTGCCTTGCTCGGTTGGCAGGAAAGAGCACATGAAAGACCCATCGGCATTGGTCTTTACGGTTTCCGTATGGCTCGAGGATGCTGAGACGAATAAGATCTCGACAGGGAGTCCCGCAACGCTGGGGCTCACAGACCCTTGGACAACGATTGGAACGTTCATCTTGACCTCCCTGGCGCTTAGGATGTTGGATATGTGGGTCATTTTACTCTCCATCTTGATCGTCATGATTTCACTGCTAGCCTCGGACTCGGTTGCACTACCTTCAAACAGAGCCTGAAACTTCCATTCCCCCGTTTTATCCGGTGCGAATATGAACTTGAAGTATCCATTCTCGTCCGTTCTTACTTTGAAGTCATTGTTTTGGGCCCCGTTTGTGAATTTGAGCGTAATTAGAGACGAGCTCAAGGACGTTGTTCCGCTGATCGTCGCCTTTTCATTCCCCACGAGGATCGTGTCGTCTATGATGCACTCAATCGACGTCCTTTCCTTCACAAAGAACTGCGAACTCACTGAGCCCTTGTTACCGAATCTATCCGTCGCATAAATGGTATATTTGATACTGTCGCTACTTTGGAAAGGCGGAAGATAGCCGACCCAGATGTCATCGTGTAACGAAAAATCGATCCGGGCTGAAGTTTTGCTCGTACCGACGATATACTCCGCCCAGACGGATTGAACCTCGCTTTTTTCCTCTATGGAGGCCTTAATCTCGGTGTTTTCCCCCGCATAGCCTATCTCGGGGGGCTCAACGAGGGTGACATTGGGTGGTAAGAAGTCTGTTTGCGCATAAAACTCAACAGTCCCTTTATCGTGCTCGGCGATCAGCACAAGGTAATAGAAGATATTGCCTGTGTCGTTGAAGGAGTTCGGGGTATTATAGACGAACTCCATATCCTTCCCAGAGTGTTCACAGCTGGCCATAGCGTCGATGTTCCTATCCCCCTTACAGGATGTGTTGAATCCCCCATACTGGCCTTCGAACGCTTTGAACAAGTTACCCGTCGGCACCCCCAATCCGCTTACGTTGTATCCGATTTCCCCATTGGGGTTAGCCATCATGTATAGGCGGGACTCGTACATGTCCAGGGTGTCTGGCACGTCGACAAAGATGCGAATCTTCGGTGAAGTTGTGTCGATCTCATAGGCCCAACCGCTGAAAAGGACCTCCTGGCCCGCGTCATTCCTTCCCTCCAAGTCTTGGCGGTAATCGACGTTTATATCAATATGCTCTAAAAGCATGAAGATGGCCTCCTCCGTGTTTTTGCTGTCCCTCTCGTCGTTTATGATTTGAAAGCGGTAGGTTCCAGTTATCGGGGGAATAAAATATTGATGTTTGCCATCGTTTGCCACTTGCTCTGGGAGTCCCGCAGATTCGGTATTCCACTGGGATCTCCCATCTGGGTATATGGTCTTAATGTCGTAATCGGTTTGCGGCTCAGTCTCGTTGCAGATCCAATCGCCCACTAGAAAGATGTGATATCGTTTCCCCGCCTCGAGGAAGTAGTCCAGCTCCCAGCTCTTACCTATGGGTATACCCAATGAAGACTTCGCTCGGTATCTAGAGCTGCCGCCAAAATTGATGAACACAGGATCTACTGCTTTTTCAACGAAGCTTTTCATGTTCGTCGGGTCGTCGTCCAGCCACTGGTTTCTTGCTGAAGCCCATGTTGTGGGAGTGAAAAACATCATTATTAGAAACAAAATGCTTGAGGCGATGCATATAGTCCTCCGACTCGAAGATCCTGATGATTTTAGAGACATTTTAGATGCTCTTTCCTCTGGGTAACGTATGCTCAGTTGAAAATGAATAAAGAGATTGTGTAGATGACTAATGTATCGAACTACTTTATTGAAGGAATTGATCTGGAGTTCATAATAACTTTTTTTTATATCCAGATGACTTCATTTACTAATTTCTAATACATATCTTAGATACCTATAAAAATATATATCCATGGAAGAAATTCATGAATAAAATAAATTAATTAAGAATCTCGATTTTATTCCCTTTTATAGCAATTTACTTAGAGTCGTGGTAAACACCATTACTCATTTTTACCCAGCCTGAATAGATGCGGTGAAATTATTTTGATCGGGGGTAATCACTTATATACGGTCCATTTGATTATGAGATGGGCTTTCGGGGAATTGAGAGATGAACGCTGCTGAGAAGGTCTATTGGAGCAAGTTCGCCGCATCGATAGCTGTGGCCTTCCTATCCCTCGTGGAGCAGGTCTTCTTCAACGTGCCAGGCTCGTTGGCCTTCGTGCTCGGTTTGCTCATTTACATGGTTCTGTCTGATTTGCTTTCCAGAATGAACGGGGTAGAGAGATCGAGGGGCCTGAAGATCGGGGTTGGCATCTACTTTTTCACCTGGGTTGTGATGTGGGTCCTCCTCTATACAGTCGTTCAGACGATGGCCTAGCCTCGCTTTCCGGTGTCGAGACGGTACTGGACCAGGTCGGACCAGGCCATGAAATAGCCGATATCGAACGGCGCGTGGATCCCGTCCTTGATGAACGCCTTGAACTCCCTCTTGTACCTCTCCATCGACTTCGTGTCGAAGGGGGCCCTGTTCAGGAAATCCCTGTCGTCCCCTGAGCGATAGGAGAGCAGGAGCCCCTCCAGGGCTTTCACGTACCCCTCCTTGAACTCTGTGTTCCCGAACCTCTTCTCCTTGATGGCCTCGAGGGCCTTCTCTGATTCGGAGAAGCGCCTGGTGAATAGGTTCTCGAAGAAGGTGACGATGTCGTCTCTGGCCGCCTTTGAGGCCACCATTTCCTTGTTGTCAGATATCCTCTTCTCCCTCCACTCCCCTCTCCGTGATCCTGAGCGGCGTCTCCCCCTCCGGGAGGAATGGGCTGACCACGAGCTTCGCGATGCGCAGGTTGTCCCTGCCCTTCCGCAGGAAGACCCGGGTGTGGCTCGTGTGGCCCATTACGTGGCCACCAACCGGCTGCACGACCTTGGCGAAGAACGCGTCGGGCTGGGCCATCACCTGGTTCGTGACCACGACGGCAGTGTTGAAGGCCCTCGACATCCTGATGAGCTTGTGCAGGTGCCTGTTGAGCTCCTGCTGCCGGGGTGCCAGCAGCTCCCTTCCGATGTACTCGCTCCTGAAGTGGCTCGTAACGCTGTCAACGACGATCAGGCGGATGTCGCCGTCCTTTATGACCTCGTCGGCGTTCTCGAGGAGCACCACCTGGTGGTTCGACGTGTAAGCCTCCGCGAATATGATCTTCTTCAGGACGTCTTCGGGGTCGAGGTTGAACCTCGGGGCGATCTGCATGATCCTCTCCGGGCGGAAGGTGTTCTCGGTGTCAACGTAGAGGGCTCCCCCATCCAGGCCGCCATGCTCGTACGGGAGCTGGACCGTCACGCATAGCTGCTGACAGATCTGGGACTTGCCCGTCCCGAACTCGCCGTAGAACTCCGTTATGGACTGGGTCTCGACCCCCCCGCCGAGGAGTTTGTCCAGGCTCGTGCATCCGGTCGTGAGTCGGCGGACGTTGCTCCTGAGCTTCACCAGCTCGTCGCCTCGAACGAAGGTTATGGCCATCGATTTCCTCGCTGCCGAGATCAGCTTTTCGGCGGTAGCCTCTCCGATGCCGGCTGCGACAAGCTCTCTGATGGTTGCGGTGGCGATAGCCTCGACGGTCCTGAAGCCTATCTCCTTGAGCTTTGAAGCCGTGGCTGGCCCGACGCCGGGCAGGTCTTCGATAGTCTGATACTTCGCCTTGTAGTACTCCATCTGCTCCGAGCCCATGTAACCCATGTTGCATTCCCTTCAGAGATTATTTAAATCCCGTGGTCTTCGCTTGGAGAGATGGCTGAAACTGGCTCCTCTCAATTTTTTAATACAAAAAAGGGGTTAGAGGTCAGCTTTTTATTATTAAAGGTCCTCTTCGGTGTCGATCTCGAGGATTATGTTGCCCTTGTATCCGCAATCCCTGCAGATGTAGGTCGTCGGCAGTATACCGAGTATCGAATCGGAATATACGTTGTGGCCCTTACATCTTGGACAGAACTTCGGCTTGGGAAGCTGGTGCCTGAACTGCTTGAGGGTCTGCCAGAGCCCCTTCAGGCCTTCCACTTCACTGGACCTCGATGTTCTCTATCGGGAATCCAAGGTTGATTAGGACGTCTTTCACAACGTCCCTGTGGTCCCCTTGAAGCATGATCTGGTCGTTCTTTGTTGTGCCTCCACAGGCGCACTTGGCTTTCAGGGTCGTGGCAAGTTTGTTTAGCCTCAACTCCTTAGAATCGATGCCGTCGATGACGGTGTATTTCTTGCCATATTTCCGTGTTTCAAGGCGAATCCGAATCCGCTGCTGCTCCTTGCTCATCTCCTCGCAGACGCAGAGGTCCATGGGCAGGCCGCAGACGGGGCAAATCTCCGCCATTCCTACTCTGTAAACTCCTCCCTGATTGTAAACCTTTTGCTTTATATGACTTTTGGAGCGGGGCTACACATAGTTCTGGAGGAGGGAGAAGGCGTTAAGAGCGTCGCCGGAGTCTAGGATGATGACCGTGTTGGTGGAGCAGCTGATGAACTCGACTATGTTTATCTCCCTGCTTGACAGGAGCCCAGTTATAAGAGCTACGAACCCGGGGGTAGTCTCGACGCGGGGAGGGCTTATCAGGATGAGCGCGACTAGGTTGCTCGTCGCCTGAACGAAATCCGGGAGCTTCTCCTTAAGCCTGGTCTGATCAACGACATAGACACAGCTGTCAGTTAGGTAGGCGGTCACCAGGTATGGGATGTCCAATACCTTGGGGGAGATGATCACCGCGATCTTGTCCTGGAGGCGGACCACCGACTCCCTCAGGATGGAGAGAACCCTCTCCTCCTGCAGCCCCCTCTCGGCCTCGAGTTCCTCCCCAATCCTTATTATCGCTGCCTTGACCGCCTCCAGGCCGACGCCGCCGATCTCCTTCTGAAGCATCCTGGCGAGAGCCGAGTAGTTGACTATCTGCATCTTCAGGGCGTCCATAAGGGAGGGCCTCATGTGTATCGTCTCCCTTACAAGCCTTGCGACAGACTTTGTCTTATCTGAGCCATGTGTACTCATATTTGTAACACATATGTCATAAAATATATAAATTCGCCGCGAGCCTTAATCTGGCATTACAACTGGAGAAATTCGGTCATGGCGAAGAAGAAGGTGATCCTCGCCTATTCCGGCGGCCTGGACACTTCGGTTATGATGAAGTGGATCCAGCAGGAGTACGAGAGCGACGTGATAAGCGTCACGCTGGACGTGGGGCAGGGGAAGGATATGGAGGCGATTGAGGAGAAGGCTTGGAAGCTGGGCGCTCTCAATCACTACTCCATAGACGCCAAGGAGGAGTTCGCCAAGAGCTATGTGTATCCCGCGATCAAGGCGAACGCCCTGTACATGGACACTTACCCCGTGAGCAGCTCGATCTCCAGGCCACTGATAGCCTCAAAGCTCGTTGAGGTTGCCGAGGCCGAGGGCGCCGAGGCGGTCGCCCACGGCTGCACCGGCAAGGGGAACGATCAAGTCAGGTTCGACATCACGATAAAATCCCTGAACCCGAACCTTGAGATAATCGCCCCCGTCAGGGAGTGGAACATGGCGAGGAACAAGGAGATCGAGTGGGCGGAGGAGCACGGCGTGCCCGTGCCCGTCACGGCTAAATCGCCTTACAGCATCGATCAGAACCTTTGGGGCAGGTCGATAGAGTGCGGCGCCCTCGAATTCCCCGATCAGGAGCCGCCGAGCGAGATCTGGGAGTGGACGGTCCCCGTCGAGGAGGCCCCAGACGAGCCGGAGTACGTCACGCTCGGCTTCGAGGACGGCGCGCCCGTCTCGATCAACGGGGGCGAGATGGGTCCCGTGGAGCTCCTCCAGAAGGCGCATGGAATAGCCGGGAGCCACGGGATCGGCAGGATAGAGCACATGGAGGACAGGATCGTCGGCCTCAAGTCCCGCGAGGTATATGAGATCCCGGCCGCAGCCGTCATCCTCCAGGCTCACAAAGACCTGGAGAAGATGGTCCTCACGCGCCACGAGAAGTTGTTCAAAAGGCAAGTTGACCACGAGTGGGCCGTGCTCGCTTACACTGGGCTCTGGATGGACCCCCTCAAGGCCGCTCTCGATGCGTTCATCGAGAAGACTCAGGAGAACGTAACTGGGGAAGTGAAGCTTAAGCTGTTCAAGGGGAGCGCGAGTGTGGTTGGGAAATCATCGCCGTTCTCCCTCTACGACCTTAGCCTCGCGACGTACGACATCGACACAACATTCAACCAGAGGGCTGCCGTAGGCTTCATAGAGCTCTGGGGGCTGCCGACCGTCACGGCCTGGGCGCTGAAGAGGAAGGCCAAAGCGCCCCTCCCCCCGATCCAAATGTCTTAATTTCTTCTTATGTGAAGGGATTACTCGAGCTAGCAGATGAAACACGTTCTAAGCGACTTCGATCTCGGCAAGGACGAGGTCAATGAAATCCTGGCCCTGTCCGAGAGGATTAAGCTGAACCCTGCGAAGTATGGCGACTCCATGAAGGGAAAGACCCTAGTGATGCTCTTCGAGCTGGCTTCCCTCCGGACCAGGATATCATTCGAGGCGGGGATGAACAGGCTCGGGGGGCACGCCATCTTCTACAGCGTTGAGGGGGGCGGCTTCACGAGAAGCGAGACCCTCGAGGACGGCGTGAGGAACCTGAACAGGTATGTGGACTGCATAATGGCCCGGGTCCTGAAGCAGGAGGCCATAGAGCGAATAGGCGCCGTGGCGACCGTTCCGGTCATCAACGGGATGACGGAGGTCTACCATCCGTGTCAAAACCTCGCAGACCTCCTGACAATAAAGGAGGAGAAGGGTGGGCTCGAGGGGCTGAAGATCGCCTACGTCGGTGACGGCGGCTGCAACACCTCCAACTCAACTTTGGTTGGGTGCTCATCTGTGGGGATGGACGTGACCGTGGTCTGCCCCGACAACCCGAGGTACAGCCCAAGCCCCGAGATGATCGCTAGGGCGCGGAAACGGGCCGAGGGCGAGATCACCGTATCACACGACCCCGCGAAGGGTGTTAAGGGTGTAGATGTCATCTACACAGACGTTTGGGTGAGCGCAGGCATGGAAGAAGAGGGAAAGGAGAGGCTGAAGGCCTTCCCGCCGTATCAAGTGAATGCAAAACTCGTCTCCCAAGCCAAGCCCGACTGCATAGTCATGCACTGCCTACCCGCCCACAGAGGTTACGAGATCACGAACGATGTCATGGACTCGGAGCGATCCGTTGTATTCAACCAGGCCGGGAACAGAATGCACGCCCAGAACGGGCTGCTGTACTGGCTCCTGAAAAAGCAGTGAGGCACACACCCCCCCATTTTTATTAACAACAAGCCCACATAATTTCCTATCGACACATGGGGTTCTAGATGTCCCGCGATGAAGCGCTTGTGGATGTGATAAACAGGACGTTTCCGATTCCACCGAGGGTCATAGTGGGCTATGCCGGCCTGGAACAGGACTTCACGAGCGGAGACCTGGCCCGCATATGCGATGTCTCCCGTTCCTCGGCCAAGTTCTACCTGAACAAGATGGTTGAGCTGAGGATGGTGACCAAGGTGCCCCACAAGAAGCTGTATCAGAAGTATTCAAACGCGAAGACCTTCTCAGACTGGCTGAAGGACCTCATAAAGCTGGCTATCGTCCCCCTGGAGTCTGGCGACATCAAGCTGCAGAGAGAGGAGTAGGGACTCGGTTTGTCTCTCAGGGACCTCGTAAACACGAAGCCGAAGCGGGAGAGGTTCACGCGCACCCTCGACGGCAAGCAGGTGCGCAGGATGAAGAAACGGGGCTACGACGCCGAGAGGGAGCTTGTTCAGATGTTCAGGAGAGTCGGCTTCGAGGCGCTCAGGATCCCGGTGAGCGCCCCGAGCAACGAGCCACTCCCCGACATCTTCGCCGTGAGGGGAGACGCCATCCTCGCCTGCGAGGTGAAGAGCCAGGAAAGGTACGTCTACTTCAAGAGGGGCCAGGTCGAGAAGCTTCAGCGGTTCTTGGACGTCCATCGCCTGTATCCGAAGAAGCTCGCGGTCCTCGCGGCCAAGTTCAAGTATCAGGGCTGGGCCTTCTTAATCGCCGACAAGCCGATGGAGTACTCTCTCAGGATCGGGCAGGGCATCAGCTTCAGGGACCTATTGAAGAGCATCGAGTGAAGTCGAAGGGAAGAGTATCGGGTTTAAATAACCTCCTTCGATTTTTTCCTTATAGCTCATTGAAGGGTTGGTTCGATAATGGTTGTTGAGCTTTCGTACAAAGAGGCCAGGGGGACATGCTCAATGGCCTTCGCCGAGTGCAGGTCCACGGCCGAGCTCACGCCCCTCAAGGAGATAATCGGTCAGGACCGAGCCGTAAGGGCGCTGCAGTTCGGATTGAACATCCAGGACAAGGGATTCAACATCTACATCTCCGGCATACCTGGCACTGGCAGGATGACCGCCATAGTGAACTTCCTCGAGGCGATCGCAAAGACTAGGCCCGTGCCCACTGACTGGTGCTATGTGAATAACTTCCAGAATCCGAATAGGCCCAACGCCTTGAGGCTTCCCGCCGGGAAAGGTGTGGAGTTCAGGAAGGACATGGAGGCATTCGTCGCCGAGGTAAGAAAAGTGCTTTCCACGGCCTTCGAGAGCGATGAGTACGCAAAGAGACGAACGGAGACCCTCAGGATCTTGGATGATGAGAGGGACGAGGTCACAAAGCAGGTCAACATGATGGCCGCGAACGCGGGCTTCCTCCTTCAGAGGTCGCCCATCGGTCTTCTCCTCATCCCAATCATAAGGGGTCGCCCGATCAACGACCAGGAGTTCTCCCAGCTCCCATCCAATCTACAGCAGGAAATCCAGAACAAACGCGAAGTCCTCCAGGAGAAGCTCCGGGGCTCAATAAAACAGTTCAGGGACCTGGAGAGAAAGGCCGACGAAGCCATCAGGGAATTAAACAGGAGCGTCGCCACCTTCGCCATGGAGCCCATCTTCTCCGGCCTGAAGGAGAAGTTCAGCGACTGCGAGGAGGTCATAAGATTCCTGGGAGAGGTAGGGGAGGACATACTCAACAACCTCGCAGATATCCTCAAGGGCGAACAACCTGAGCAGCCTCAGCTACCCTTCCCCGCCCTAACGACGAAGGGGGATCCAACCGATCGTTACAAGGTAAATCTTATCGTGGAAAACTCGAAGCAGGAAGGGGCCCCCGTGGTGATGGAGCTCAATCCCACCTACGCGCGACTCTTCGGCGGCACGGAGAAGGAGGCCCGCTTCGGGGCGCTGATCACCGACTACACCATGATCACAGCCGGATCTGCCCATCGGGCGAACGGAGGCTTCCTCATCGTCCCTGTCGAGGGGCTCTTCGCCAACCCACTAATCTGGGAGACACTCAAGCTGGCCGTATCGAACGGCAAGCTGGAGATCGAGGAGCCGACTGAGCGTCTCGGGTTCCTGGTGACAAAGTCCCTTAGGCCGGAGCCTATTCCCTTCGACGCCAAGGTGATCATCGTCGGGAGCCCCCAGGTCTACCAGCTCCTCTACACCATGGACAGGGACTTCAAGGAGCTCTTCAAGGTAAAGGCAGACTTCGACACGGTCATGGACCGCAACGAGGAGAACGTGATGCAGTACGCCTCCTTCATCTGCACCCTCTGCAACAAGGAAGGGCTGCAACACCTCGACCCCTCGGGCATCGCCTCGGTCATCGAGTACAGCTCACGGCTCGCGGAGGACAAGACCAAGCTCTCGACCCAGTTCGCCGAGATTTCAGATATCATTCGGGAAGCGAACTTCTATGCGAAGCAGGAGGGCGTCGATCTAATAACTAAGAAACACGTAAATCAGGCCCTCGAGGAGAAGGTCTACCGCTCGAACCTGATCCAGAAGAAGATCGAGGAAATGATCTCTAGGGGCTTCATCCTCATCGATACCGAGGGCGAGAAGGTGGGGCAGGTGAACGGCCTTGCTGTCTTTTCCCTCGGAGATTACGAGTTCGGCAAGCCGAACAAGGTGACCACAAGCGTCGGCATAGGCGAGGATGGCATCATCGATATCGAGAGGGAGGCGGAGATGGGGGGACCAACCCACACAAAGGGGGTTCTCATCCTCGGTGGGTACCTCAGCGGGCAGTACGCCCAGGAGAAGCCCCTCAGCCTCACCGCCAGGCTCGTCTTCGAGCAGAGCTACTCAGGCGTTGAGGGGGACAGCGCGTCGAGCACGGAGCTGTACTCTATCCTCTCCGCGCTCTCGAACAAGCCTATCAAGCAGTACCTCGCCGTGACAGGGTCAGTCAACCAGAAGGGCGAGGTCCAGGCGATCGGCGGGGTTAACGAGAAGATCGAGGGATTCTACGAGACATGCAGGGCAAAGGGCCTGACTGGGAAGGAGGGCTGCGTCATACCCGAAAGCAACGTCCAGAACCTGATGCTGAAGGAGGAGGTCGTCGAGGCGATCAGGAGGGGGTTGTTCCACATATACCCGGTTAAGACCATCAACGAGGGCATAGAGGTCCTGACCGGCGTGAAGGCTGGCGAGAGGCGCCCGGACGGGACATACGAGGAGGGTACCATAAACCAACTCGTCCAGAAGCGTCTCTCGGAGATGGCAGAGAGGATCAAGGAGTTCAAGGAGTGAAAGGGGGTTTCATGCATATTCCTTTTTTAGAACCTCAATTCTAACTCTCTGAGAACTGATGGCGAATGGCTAAGGACCTCTACGATGTCGTGATAATCGGCGGCGGGCCCGCAGGCTTGACGGCCGGGATCTATACCTCCCGCCACGGCCTAAGAACGCTGCTGATGGAGGGAAAACAGCTTGGCGGGAGAGCTTGGGGACCCCACAGGATCGAGAACTTCCCAGGTTTCCCGGAGGGAATCACAGGGCAGGAACTCATGAAGAGATTCGTCTCCCAGATCCGAAAGTTTGGCGCCGAGCTCAGGGAAGAGACCGTATTCGGCCTCAACGATCTTGGGGAGGCGAAGATGGTCCTCACAAGGGGAGGCCATTATGAGACAAGAGCCATCATAATAGCCACAGGCATCCAGAAGAGGCAGCTGAGCATCCCCGGTGAGATGAAGTTCAAGGGGCGGGGCGTGTGCTACTGCGCAATCTGCGATGGCCCCTTCTTCGCCAACAAGACCGTGGCCGTCGTCGGCTCCGGTAGAGAGGCCGTCGAAGATCTGCTGAAGCTGGCGGAGATCGCCAAGAAGGTCTACGCGATACCCGGCAGTGGAGGCTACGAAAGCGGCCTCGATCGCCTTCGGGATCTGGCGAGGTACAAGAATGTAGAGGTCTTGGAGGATGCCGACCCGATCTCCATAGGCGGCGATGATTTAGTCAGCCACATCGAGCTGAAGCACAAGTCGATACATCGATTGGATGTCGACGGCGTATTCATTGTCCTCGATAGCGTGGCTACGACTGATATCATTAGGGATGCGGGCATCGAAACGGATGAGGGCGGATGCATAAAGGTCGATAGGAATCAGACGACGAATATCCCCGGCATATTCGCGGCCGGGGACTGTGTCTGCGGGGGGATGCAGATTGTCACCGCGGCCGGGGATGGGGGAAAGGCCGGCTTGGCCGTGCTCCGCTACGTGAGTTCGATGAAAAAGTTATCGTCTTAGCCTTTAATCCTCTCAGCCCATTTGAGCAACTACATATTCTACGTTTTTCTGTTATAACGTAGTAAATTCGTTTCTTGTTGAATTTACCACGGTGGAAGCGCAGGGCGATTAAGATCCGGGTCTAACTCCCTCCTCCATCCCCAATAAGTCGCTCTCTCGGAGTCTTTAATAATTAAAATTCCTAGACTTCTTCTTGAGGTTCGGCAATGGCAGACGAGGAGGATGTCCTCGATTTAATCGAGTCCGTGAGCAAGAGCGTCGTCCATATAAACACGGTGAGGGTCGTACAAGATTACTACTACAGGACGTTTCCTTTGAAGGGCGCTGGGAGCGGCTTCATCCTGGAGCAAGACGGACACATAGTAACCAACGCCCATGTCGTCGAGGCGGCCGAGAGGATAGGCGTCGTCCTGTGGGACAACAGGCCTGTGGAGGGCGTCGTCCTCGGCGTCTGCAGGAACATCGATGCCGCCGTCGTGAAGATAGATGCCGATAAGCTGCCCGTGGCCACCATAGGGGACTCGGACAAGCTGAGGGTTGGGCAGAGGGTCTACGCCATAGGGAACCCCTTCGGTCTCGTCGGTGGCCCAACGGTGACATCCGGCGTCATAAGCGCCCTCGACAGATCCATTCAGAGCCAGGATGCGTCCTTCACGGGCCTCGTTCAGACCGACGCCGCCATCAACCCCGGGAACAGCGGCGGTCCTCTCGTGGACACGAAGGGGAGGGTGATCGCCATCAACACGGCCATCATCCCCTTCGCCCAGGGTATCGGGTTCGCGATACCAATCAACACGGTCATGGAGTGCGTGGGGCAGGTCAAGACCTACGGGCAGTCCATGAAGCCCTGGGTTGGCATATACGGGGTCACAGTCACCCCCCAGGTTGCGTCCTACTACGACCTGGTGGCCGACAGCGGCGTGCTGGTGACGAACATCGTTCCCGGCAGCCCGGCCCAGAAATCCGGCATCTCTCCGGGCGATGTGATCCTAGCCATCGACAGGACTCAGGTTAGGGCCATAGAGGATCTGAAGGCGCAGATAGAACGAAGGAAGGTGGGGGACAGAACCCAGCTCCTCGTGGCAAGGGGGCGACAGAGGGGCACCATCGAGCTGCGCATCGAGGGCAGCCCGTAGTCGTCGATAGTCTTTTCCAGACAGGTTTAACAACGCCTCTGAGGGGTGGATGTGATATGAAAAAATCGATCTCGGAGATCAGGGCGAGAGAGGTTCTGGACTCGAGGGGGAATCCCACGGTCGAGGTGGATGTGGAGACCGAGGGCGGGGATATTGGAACAGCCATCGTCCCAAGCGGGGCCTCGACAGGCACTTACGAGGCTCTGGAGCTGCGGGACGGGGGGAGACGCTATCACGGGAGGGGTGTGCTCAAGGCTATCGCCTCCGTCTCCGAGTCGATCGGGCCAAGGCTCATCGGGGTCGACGTGAGGGAGCAGCGTCAGATTGACCGCCTCATGATCGAGCTGGATGGGACCGAGAATAAGTCAAGGCTTGGCGGGAACGCCATCCTCGGCGTCTCAATCGCGTGCGCCAAGGCCGCCGCCGCATCCGTAGGCCTCCAACTCTACGAGTACATCGGGCACGACGACCCATCGCTCCTCCCCGTTCCGTTCTTCAACATCGTCAACGGCGGAAAACACGCTGGTAATAAGCTGGACTTCCAGGAGTTCATGGTCGTCCCAACCGGTGCCGTGAGCTTCCACGAAGCCCTGAGGATCGGCTCCGAGATCTATCAAACCTTGAAGGAGGGGCTGAGGAAGAAGTATGGGAGCACTGCGATCAACGTCGGAGACGAGGGAGGATTCAGCCCCCCCATGACTAGACCCGAGGAGGTCTTGGATGCAATCCTCGGGGCCGTGGAGGAGACGGGGTATGAAGCCGTCGTCTCCCTTGCGATGGACGTCGCCGCCAGCTCCTTCCACAAGGCTGGTGAGGGATACAGAGTATCCGGCGAGGTTCTGGACCGCGCAGAGCTGATAGATTTATACGCGGTCCTTGTGGAAACCTATCCCATCGTCTCGATCGAGGATCCCCTCGAGGAGGAGGACTTCGAGGGATTCGCAGAGGCGACCAAGGCACTGCGAATCCAGATCCTGGGCGACGACCTGTTTGTTACGAACATCTCCAGACTCTACAGGGGCATTGAGATGGGGGCCGCGAACGCTCTCCTTTGGAAGGTCAACCAAGTGGGGACACTGACTGAGGCGTTCGAGGCCGCGGACCTGGCCCGAAAAAGCAGGTATGCCGTGCAGGCATCCCACAGATCTGGCGACACGGAGGATCCCTTCGTTGCCGATCTCGCTGTTGGGATCGGGTGTGGCCAGATAAAGTCCGGGGCGCCGGCGAGGAGCGAGCGGACGGCAAAGTACAATCGCCTCCTGAGGATAGAGGGGAGGCTTGGGGGTAGGGCAAGGTATCCCAAGGGGCTTTTCGGCTGATCTCCATATCCTCAAACACCCTAGTTACCCGTCCCTGCAGTATGTCAGTGTATCTCAGCCTCAACGACCCCGTGCTAAAAAGGGCCAAACCGATTTCGGTGGGGTGGAAGGGCTGAATATTGTTTACCCTTCATCCCGTTGAATACTTTTCTCCCTCCAGCGCCTCTTTTATTTATCTAGCCCTCCTTCTATTCAGCAACGGTAGTGGCAAAATTGGGTAAGAAGCTGGAAATAGAAGACCTCATGAATTTCGTCGCGGTCTCCGAACCTCAGCTCTCGCCTGGCATGGACAAGATCGCATACGTCACGGTGAAGGCTGATGGGAAGAGGGACGACTATGATTCCACCATCTGGGTCGTGAACAGGTCGGATGGGGCGCCGGTGATGTTCCTTAGCGGCGGAAAAGACCGTCACCCCCGCTGGTCCCCAGACGGCAGGCAGCTTCTCTTCGTCTCCGAAAGAAGGGTAAAAGAGGGTGAGAGGGGAAACAGCCTGTGGGTCTCACCGGTCTACGGCGTTGAGCCGCGCCTCGTTCTAAGGATGGAGTCCGGCGTTGAACAGCCCCAGTGGAGCGCCGACGGCAAAAAGATCGTCTTCATCTCCAACGTCGGTGAGCCGGAGAAGGACTTGAAGGTGGTAGATAGGATACCGCTGTGGTCGGACGCTGCGGGTTTCACGTACCACAGGCGGAAGCACCTACACGTCGTGGATGTCTCGTCCGGCGTGGTCACGAGGCTAACGGAGGGAGAAGTGGATGTCATATGCTTCGCGCCATCGAATAAAGGGCTGAGGATTGCCTACGCCACCTCTTACGACGACCTCAACCCCCAGCTGATGGACATCAACATACTGGACTCGGATAAGGATGAGAATGTCAGAGCAGTGAGAGGGTTCACCGTGGCTTCCATATGCTGGTCTCCGGACGACAGCCACCTCGCCTTCCTCGGGAGCGACAGGAGCAGGGGCGGCGCAACGCACTTCGGCGTCTGGGCTCTACCTGCGGAGGGAGGGGAAGCCGAGAACCTCACGAAACGCCTGGACAGGGGCTGCACCCGCAGGGCATACTACGACCTGAGGAGCATATTTGCTGGCGCCCCCGACCCCGCATGGGACGGCGATCACATCTACTTCCCCGTATCCGATGGCGGCGTCCTAAACCTCTTTAGAATCGGATTCCGCGACAGGAAGGTCGAGCCGGTCGTCACGGGGGACTTCTCCCTGGAGGAGTTCTCCGTTCGAAGCGGGGCCGTCGTCTACACCAGGGTTACTGGGACCGAGCCCGCGGAGGTCTGGCTGAAGGACGAGTCCAGGGAGAGGCGGATGACGTGGTTCAACGACGGTCTCCTTTCGAAGCTCTGCCTCAGCGGGCTCGACCACTTCGAGTTCGAAGCGACCGACGGGCAGAGGATAGAGGGGTGGGTGATGAGGCCGTGTAGATTTCAGGAGGGGCAGAGGTACCCCTCGGTACTCGACATCCACGGAGGGCCGAAGAGCAAGTTCGGCAGCTCCTTCATGTTCGAGCACCAGCTCTACGCCGCCGAGGGCTACGCCGTCGTCATCCTGAACCCCAGGGGGAGCGATGGGTACAGCGAGGAGTTCGCGGACATCAGGGGCAGGTACGGGACCCGGGACTACCTCGACATAATGGAGGCCGTCGACCACGTCCTGGCGGCCCACGACTTCATCGACCCCGATAAGATGGGGGTCACGGGCCTCTCCTACGGCGGATTCATGACCAACTGGATCGTGACCCAGACCGAGAGATTCAAGGCTGCGATCTCCCAGAACGGCATCTCCCACTGGCCATCCTTCTACGGGACCTCCGACATCGGCTTCTACTTCACGCCGGACCAGGTTGGGGGAGAGCCGTGGACGAATGAGGAGGGGTACAGGGAGAAGTCGCCCCTGACGTACGCGCCGAATGTCAAAACGCCGGTGATGTTCGTCCACAGCCACGAGGACTATCGATGCTGGATGGACCAGTCCATTATCTTCTACACCGCCCTGAAGCACCTCGGGAAGGAGGCGAGGCTCGCACTGTTCATGGAGGGGGCCCACGTCTTCAGGAGCTCGGCGAAGCCTAGCATCAGGAAGAGACGCTACGAGCAGATGATCGGTTGGTTCGACGCCCATCTGAAGAAAGAGGCTACTAACGGGCCTCGATCCAAGCCTCCTCGATCTCGAAGTCGGTGAACTCCCTCAGGCCCTCGACCTCCTCACCGACAAGCTCCCTCTCCTCTTCATCGAACTTCTTGAACGGCGAGAGCTCGAGCCTCCAGCTCTTCTTTTCCTTCCTCATCTTCCAGACGCCCTCCACCCTCCCGTCGACCATTATCGTGGCGGCCACATCGGCCAAGGGAAGGAAGACGCTTGTCTTAACGGCGGGGTCCAGGAATCTGGCTTTGTCCTTGTGCCCCATGATGAGGGCGTCGAACTCGGGCAGCAGGCGGGCGTTGCGGGGCTCACCTCCCGTGTTGAGCAGGGTTTGCAAGTCCTCCACCAGTATCAGTAGCTCCCCCTTTCGTTCGGAGATAGAAACCTTGGCGAGGGAATCCGAGAAGGAGTCAAAGACAGGCTTGGCCTCCTGTACCCTTATGCCTGTCCAGTATGCGTAATCGCTGATGGACGCAGGCCCATACGTTTTCAAGTACATCTTGGCCAGGTTGATCAAGGCCCCTTCCACGGAAATGCTGTGCAGATCCGTCATCGGGAGCCATCGGTCAACGCGGGAAAAGGCGTGCTCGGTGTTGTGGTACCACGGGCCCGAGGATCGGGCGTTGCAGATGAGGCCGCGCAGGCTCATCTCCCGAATCAAGCGATGAAGCCTGCTTTGAGCACCTGTGCCAGACCAGCCCACCTTCTCCAGTATCTGTTTTAGCGTGAGGGGTTCGTCTTCGAGGGCGTCGAGGACCTGCGGGTAGAGGGGTACCCACGCGTCTTCCGACTTCTTCGTCCCCGTTTTTACCGTCCAGCGGTTCCACTCTGTCATGAGGCTCTTCTCTAGGGCCCTCCGAAATAGGGCGAATCTCTTAGAGGGGATGATGTGGACAGTGTTCCTCATGAACCAGCTCCTGACCAGGCTGCGGTCCTCGAAGAGAGCCTTTGGGATGAAGCCCACGTCAAGGTCGGAGACGCGGTTCCAGAGGCTGATCTGGAAGTTTAGGGCGCCCTGGGCGTTTAGCCCGAGGATGTCGTCTACAACTTTCATGGCCTCGCCAGGCGGTGCCCTTTCAATCAGATGGTGCCTTTCCAGCGTGAAGAGGGCGGCGGCCTCGGGGGAGATCTCCACTGCCAAACGCGAATGAACCTCTGAGGGGTTGGATCTCTCTTGACTTCCACTTGTTAATATTAATATTTTCTTAGCGCCTTTCCAGAGCATTGAACGCCAATCGCAGTCGAATACTTATCATTCTCGCCGGGCGATCTTATTCGCTTCTATGACTATAGACTGAGGGACCCTGCGGTGCTTACCCATGCTGGGTAATAGCTTGATGCCCTCATCCATTGGCCTCGGCTCCTCAATCCTAGTGATGGCCATTCCTTTTCCGGTGATGGCGTAAACGTAGTCTGAAAGGGTCCTGTGGAAGCCTGTTGTGACGAAAGGAGCGGGAAGCCTGTCGTGCCTCCACTCGAAGGCGTAGCTGTGCCTCGTGAAGTATTCCTCCGTCCAATAGTACAGGTACTCCTTGGAGCCGTCCTCCCTTACTCGGGTCTCCCAGCCACCCACCAACCTCCCATCCATGAACCTCGTGTCGAAGCAGGGGTGGACCATCACGATCACGAACCTGCCGTTCCTCTTCAGGACGCGCGCGGCCTCCGCGATAGCCCCCTCAAAGTCAGCGATATCCATGATCGCCATGTAGCAGAAGGCGATGTCGAAGCTCTCGGGTTCCAGCATGCTCAGGTTAGCGGCGTCGGCAATGATGTACCTGATCCCGAGGGGGTTCCTCGTCTCCTCCTCGACTGCCGCCTTTATCATCCCCTCGCTGAAGTCGACTCCCGTCATCTCGGCGCCGGCCCCGGCGAAGATTCTGGTGGAGCTCCCCTCGCCGCAGCCTATGTCGAGGATTCGCTTCCCCCTCACTTCGCCGACGGCGCGCACCAACGCAGGGCTGTTCATGTATTTGGAGTAGTAGTTCTTTCCGCTCCTGACAAACCCGATGAAGCTCTCTGCCGCCTCGTTCCATTGATTCCTGACGATCTCGTCGATCTCCATCTCAGCTCCGAACCAATTATCAGAAGCCTTGGATAGTTTAAAGAATTTCATAGTTTCGTACTGAGATTGGCTTCGGTGCAATACATCGGACGGGGTCGCATCCCTCATTTTTATAATCACTTGAACCCTGTTATCACAAGGTGTATTCATGGGGAGGGTCAGCGGATTCAGGCTCGAGGGCGTCATGCCGGCGGTCGTGACGCCATTCGACAAGAACGAGGAGTTCAACGAGCCGGTCTTCCGGGAGCTCGTCGACTGGCTCATAGAGAAGGGGATAACCGGCATAGTCCCGTGCGGCACGACGGGCGAGTTCTCCCTGATGACCCAGGAGGAGAGGGCGAGGGTCATAGAGGTCTGCGTCGACCATGTGAACGGGCGCATACCCGTCATCGCGGGGACCGGCGACACGGCCACGAAGCTTGTCGTAAACGCGACCAAGCACGCTTTGGATGTGGGGGCGGACGCCGCCATCATCGTCAACCCCTACTACATGAAGCCGAGGGGCGGGAAGGGGATCTTCGACCACTACATCGCGATCTCCGAGGCCGTCGACATCCCGATCGTCCTCTACAACATCCCGGCGACGACGAACCAGTACATCCCGTGGCAGGTCATTGAGGACCTCGCCGAGGTAGACAACATCGTGGGCTTCAAGGACTCGAGCGGCGACCTCAAGTACCTCATGTCGGTTCTGGAGAAGGTTGGCGACAAGATCGACGTCGTCATCGGTTGGGACGAGGTCGTCCTGCCAGCCCTCGCCGCCGGCTGCACGGGGATGATCCTGGCCAGTGCCAACGTCATCGCCCCCTTCTGGCTCGATATCTACAAAAAGGTAAAGGAGGGGAAGCTGGATGAAGCCAGAAAAGTTCAGCGGAGGATCCAGAAGTTCACGAGGCACATCGTGGCCACGGGGGCTCAGGGTCCTAAGGTGTGCCTCAATTTCATGAGCATTCCTGTCGGTAAGACGAGGAGGCCGATTGTACTGGGGGACACCGTCACGTACGAGCTGAGGGAGGAGATGCGGATCGAGCTTGAGAACCTGGGGCTGATTGAGAGGAAGCCGATAACCTTCAAGGTTGTGCCCGATGAACCGATAAAGCAGCGGTTCTACAGCGTCGACATTACCCCAAAGGTCATCGACCAGTTCAAGCTGAGGACGGGCGAGGCCCTCGTCGACGGCGAGTCGAACGAGGTCGCCCACATCGACTTGGTCATGGGAAACATAGACGGCCCCGTGGGTAAGGCGTACGCCGACGTCCTGGCGCGCCCGACTCCCGAGCGTGAGGCGACGCAGGCGATCCTGGAGCCGAACATCGCCGTGAAGCCCCCCACGCTGATAGTCCCAACGGTTCCCGTGAGGGGGATGAGGGAGGCGAGCATGGTCTATGGGCCGGGGCAGGAGGCGGTGGCGAGGGCCGTCGCCAAGTCGGTGGAGGACGGCATTCTGCCGCCTACTGACAAGCTTGTGATAATCGCGAAGGTCTTCGTCCACCCCTCAGCCTCGGACAGGCACAGGGTATTCATAAACAACTTCAAGGCGATGCGCCACGCGATCCGGAAGGCGATGGAGGGCAGGCCCTTCGTTGAGGAGGAGCTTGAGAACGTGGAAAATTCGCGCCACCCCTTCAGGGAGAGCATGTAACCGGCTAAACTCCTTTTTTCCTAAATACACGATAGGAATATCAGGCCCGATTCGCACGCGATCCGGACGAAATCATCTTCGGTGCGGTCGGACATTGATGCATTTTACGAAGTCGAGAACATCTTTTAAACAAAGTGGTTAGATCCTCCTACATGAGAGCAATTATTCAAGGGCATAGGCTTCGGCTGAGGAACTCACCGTGGGTGGCACAGGCCTCTTCGAGCTCGATAATCCATTAGCCTTATTAGAGGTTCCTGACCCATGATGCCGTACGAATTATTTATCCGAGAAGGATGACCTCGATGAAGAGAAGGGCTGTCGTCAGCATCCTCATCGTCTCGGTGATGGCGGCCCTCTCCGGCACTGTCCTATGGCTGCTTATGGTCGACCCGAACAACCTGAGGGAGCTGGGTCTGATGGGAGTCTTCATCGCGTCTATGCTCAGCCACCTGACCGTTGTTGGCAGGAACATTTTCCTGCCGATGTACCTCCCGCTCGCCTCTCTGTACCACCCCTTGGTTATCGGGGCCACGGCAGGAGTTGGGGCTGGCCTCGGCGAGGTGACCACCTATGCCCTCGGCTGGAGCATAGCCGAGTCGTTAAAGGACAAAAGTGGCTATGTTGAGAGTAGGTTGGCCGGGTGGATCAGGAGGTATGGCCTCTGGGCGATTCTGCTCGTCGCCTCGACTCCGCTCCCTGACACGCCCCTGGTCCTGATCGCAGGATCGAACAAGCTCCATCTGGGCAAGCTGTTCCTCGTGGAGTGCATCGGGAAGACAACTCTCTACTCCGTGGGAGCCGTTGTTGGGGGCACCCTCTTCATCGGGCTTTCTGATCTTATGGGGAACCTCGCCGCTTCCCTCATGGTAGTATTTGCCTCGATAGTGTTCTGCGTGCTGGTCGTGTGGGAGAGGGGTAGGGCCCTCCTCTTCGGCTGGCTAGAGCGCTTCCTGCCCTAGCTCCGCCCTAATTTCTTCAAGAGCTCCTTTGCGGTCAAGGTGTTAGCCACGTCCTTGGCCTCGAGCCATCCCCTCCTAGCGACGGAGACACCGAGGGGTAGGAAGTCGAGCTGCCCAGCGGTGTGGGCGTCCGACCCTATGGACATCGTCACACCCTGCTGCATCGCGGCACGACAGTTCACGTCGTCGAGGTCGAGGCGGTCGGGGAAGGCGTTGATCTCCAGCATCACGCCCTGGTCCGAGGCGGCCTCGAAAACCTCCTTGAGGTTCAGCTCGTAGGGCAGGCGCTTCTGGATGAGCCTCCCCGTCGGGTGTCCGATGGCCCGGACGTAGTCGTTGTGGATGGCAGTAACAATCCTCTTCGTCATCTCCTCCGCGGTTGCTTTGAAGCCCGAGTGGACGCTCGCCACGAGGAAATCGAGGTCCTTGAACGCGGAGTCCGGGAGGTCCAGTTTGCCGTCCGCCTTTATGTCGCACTCGAACCCCTTGAGGACCGTGAATCCCTCAAGCCTCTCGTTCAGCCTGTCGATCTCTGCGATCTGCTCGCCGAGCCGCTCCTCGTCAAGGCCCCTGGCTATGCCCAAAGACTTCGAGTGGTCGCATATCGCGATGTATTTCCAGCCCTTATCCCTCGCCCTCGAGGCCATCTCCTCTATCGTCGCGGTCCCGTCGCTCCACTTCGTGTGAACATGGAGATCCCCCCTAACTCCATCGTACGCGACTATCTTCGGCAGGCGCCCCTCCATGGCGGCCTCGATCTCGCCCGTGTTCTCCCTGAGCTCTGGCTCCATCCAGCTCATGCCCAGGGCTTTGTAGATCTCCCCCTCGGTCTTTCCGGCCACCCTGCTCTCCGTGTCCCGCTTGAAGAGGCCGTACTCGTTGAGCTTGTACCCGTTCTTCACAGCGATGGTCCTAAGCTTCACGTTGTGCTCCTTCGATCCCGTGAAGTACTGGAGGGCGGCTCCCCAGTCGTCGGGGGGTATGACCCTGACGTCGACCTGAAGGTTCTTCTCGAGGACCACCGTGCTCTTGGTTGGCCCCTGGGATAGTACCCTTGTTACGGGGGGCATGGAGACGAAGCGCTCAACTGCCTTCTCTGGCTCTACGGAGGCGACTAGGACATCCAGGTCGCCGATGGTCTCCTTCATCCTGCGGGCGGAGCCGGCCACGTCCACTTTTAGCACGGCCTTCGACCCGGACATGTACTCTATCAAATCCTTGATGACTGGGAGGATGGAACCCAGGAGGTAACGCCCCTGCATCATCCTGTACTCCTCGATGCTCTTCAACAGGTTCTCCTCGGTCTTCTCGCCGAACCCCTTCATGACCCTGAGCTTCCCTTCCTTTATCGCAGCCTCGAGTTCGTCTATCGACACGATGCCCAGCTCCTTGTTGAGCCTCATCGCCTTTTTTGGCCCCACCCCCTCGACCTCCATCAGCTCACGGACGCCCGTCGGAAGGGACTCCCTAAGCTCCTCAAGCTGCTTACACTCGCCAGTTTCCAGCACCTCCTCGATTATGGTGGCTATGCTCTTGCCGACACCCGGTATCTCCTGTAGCTCGCCCCTCTCCCTTATCCGCTTGATGTCCTCGGTCAGGGCGGTGATCCTCTGGGCCGCCATGCTGAAAGCCCGGCTCCTGAACTGGTCCCCCTTGATGGAGAAGAGCTCCCCGATCTCGTAGAGCACCTCTGCAACCTTCGAGTTGACGCTCATGGCCCTCGTAGTGGAATACGTCCCCGAACACTTAAACTTGAAATCCTCATAACTCCAACTTAATGGGGGTTGAGGGTTTGAAGAAAGATGTGCTGAGATATCTCAAGGATGAGGAGATAATCGATCTGGCCTCGGAGCTCATAAGAATCCCCAGTTTCACGGGGAATGAGACGCCGGCGGCCGAGTTCATGCGGGGCTTTTTCGAGGATCAAGGCTTTGAGACTGAGGTCCAGGAAGTCCAGCCTGGTAGGGAGCAGGTCGTGGCGAGGCTGAGGGGCGACGACAGCGGTAGGAGCATGATGTTCAACGGCCACTTGGACATCGACCCCATGACCGTGTCGTGGGGGTGGGATCCGTTCGAGCCAAGGGTGGACGGGAACAGGCTTTGGGGCGCAGGCATCCACAACATGAAGTCTGGGGTGGCGGCGATGGCGACGGCGGCCCTGGCCATAAAGCGATCTGGGATCGAGTTGAAGGGGAACCTGATCGTGGCCTGCGTCGTCGGCGAGCTCCAGGGGGGAATCGGCACGGTCCACCTAGTTAAGCAAGGCGTAAAGACAGACATGGCCATCGTTCCGGAGCCCTACAGCGTGCAGAACATCCTCACTAAGAGCGTCGGAGTCCACGACTTCGCCATCACGGTGATCGGCAGAAGCGAGCACATAAGCAGGATGGAGGAGAGCGTCGACGCCGTGCAGAAGATGTTGAGGGTCATGGAGCGGATCAAGGGCCTCAAGTTTAATGTCCGCGATCCGGACCTCCCCGGTGCGCCGAGGTGGGTCGTCGGAAGCATCATAGGGGGGAGGGGGAGGGATTACGACCTCGCAGGCCCATACAACATCCCGGACATATGCACGATAATCGTTGACTTCAGGTACCCGCCAGGGCTGACCATCGACTCCATCAACGCGGAGGTCTTTGAGATGCTCGAGGGGATAAAGTCAGAGGACCCCGAGTTCAGATACGAGTTCGAGTACCCGGTCAACCCAAGGTTCAGAGTCGGAGGCGTGGCCATGCCCCCGATGGGCGTCAGCCCCGACGCCGAAGTCGTCCAGATCCTGAAACGTAACCACAAGCTAGTCACGGGCGAGTACCCGAAGAGGGTCGGCGCTGTTCCACCATACAGCTACTGCGGAAACGACACGGCCCA